>NZ_CP177163.1:1591071-1909285 GCF_046736075.1 Stenotrophomonas sp. LGBM10 | reverse complement strand
TCCAGCGCACGCTGGGCTTCGGTGAGCAGGTGGTCGAGCGGGGTGGTCTGGCGGATCGCGGTCATGCGGGGAGAAGGCGTCGCGGCGAGGGGTGGTTGATTCTCGCCCCCTGTGGGCGATGTGCCAAGCCGCAGGGCGGGGCGGCTTGCATGTGGCAGGAAGGGCCAGTACAATCCCGCCTCTTCACAACGCGTGGCAGAGTTCCGGCCGTTCAGCGCCGCAATGAGCCCGACCTACTTGAGTTCTTTCATGAGCACTTTCACTGCAAAGTCCGAGACCGTCCAGCGCGACTGGTATCTCGTCGACGCTTCCGGCAAGACGCTGGGCCGTCTGTCCACCGAGCTGGCCCGCCGTCTGCGCGGCAAGCACAAGCCGGTCTACACCCCCCACGTTGATACCGGTGATTACCTGGTTGTCATCAATGCAGAAAAGATTGCCGTCACCGGCAACAAGCTGCAGGACAAGCTGTACCACCGCTTCACTGGCTACATCGGCAACCTGAAGACCGAAACTCTGGCCCAGGCGCTGGAGCGCCACCCGGAGCGCGTCATCGAGACCGCCGTCAAGGGCATGCTGCCGAAGGGCCCGCTGGGCCGCGCCATGTACCGCAAGCTCAAGGTGTACTCGGGTTCCGAGCACCCGCACGCCGCTCAGCAGCCTCAGGTTCTGGATATCTAATCATGGCTATCACGCAAAACTACGGCACCGGCCGCCGCAAGTCCTCCACCGCCCGCGTGTTCCTGCGCAAGGGCGCCGGCAACATCACCGTCAATGGCCGTCCGCTGGACGAGTTCTTTGGCCGTGAGACTGCACGCATGATCGTGCGTCAGCCGCTGGAACTGACCAAGAACACCGAAAGCTTCGACATCATGGTCACCGCCGCTGGCGGCGGCACCACCGGCCAGGCCGGTGCGATCCGTCTGGGCATCGCCCGTGCGCTGGTCGAGTACGACGAAACCCTGAAGTCCGAGCTGCGCAAGGCTGGCTTCATGACCCGTGACGCCCGTGAAGTCGAGCGTAAGAAGGTCGGCCTGCACAAGGCACGTCGCGCCACCCAGTTCTCCAAGCGCTGATCCATCGCGCCTGGTGTGGGATCCCTCGGGATCCCCCTGGGAAAAGCAAAAGCCCGGCCTCGGCCGGGCTTTTGTCGTTCTGGCGCAACCAGACAGAAAACACGGGTAGTGCCGGCCGCTGGCCGGCAACCAGGAAGTGTGTCCAACGCTCACGCGTCGCTGGCCGGTGGCCGACATTGCAACGCGCACAAAACAAAAGGCCTGATCTTTCGATCAGGCCTTTTGTCATATTTGGCTGCCCCGGATGGATTCGAACCACCGAATGCCTGAGTCAGAGTCAGGTGCCTTACCGCTTGGCGACGGGGCAATATGTGCGTGCAAGTATTGCACTTTTTCCCTACAAAACCAAGCATAACTTGGTGGCTATGGGTGGACTCGAACCACCGACCCCAGCATTATGAGTGCTGTGCTCTAACCGGCTGAGCTACATAGCCTAGGGAGCCGGTAATTCTGGAGATGTATTCGGAATCTGTCAACACTTTTTCACCGCGCTTGTGAGTGGGCAGCCGCCGTGGCACAGTCCCGGCCAGTAGATTTTTCTAGGAGTCCGCATCGTGATCGATCCGGACGGCTATCGACCGAACGTCGGCATCGTGCTGATGCGGCAGGACGGGCAGGTGTTCTGGGCACGACGAGTGCGCCGGGATGGCTGGCAGTTCCCGCAGGGCGGCATGAATACCGATGAGACGCCGGTGGAAGCCATGTATCGCGAGTTGCAGGAAGAAACCGGGTTGTTGCCCGAGCACGTCGAAGTGCTTGGTGCCACGCCAGGGTGGCTTCGCTATCGGTTGCCGGCACGGGCCATCCGCCGCAATGAACGCCAGGTCTGCATCGGCCAGAAGCAGGTGTGGTTCCTGCTGCGCCTGGCCGGCGACGAATCCCACGTCAAACTGGACCATACCGACAGCCCTGAGTTCGATCAGTGGCGGTGGGTGGATTTCTGGTACCCGGTCGAGCACGTGGTGATGTTCAAGCGGGGCGTCTACGCACGCGCGCTGCGGCACCTGGCGCCCTTGGCGCGGGGGGTGGCAGGGACGGGCGTGGAATCGATGCCCAAGACCGCACAGGAGGCCTGGATGCCGGGCAACGCGGCCGGGCATGACCGGCCCCGCAAGCGCTTGCCGAAGCGGGGCTACTGGCCACGCAAGGCCAAGGGCGAGCCGGGGGCCTGACCGGGCCGCTGAACCGTATCGAGAATGATTCAGCTTCGAAATTGACAACCATTCTCGTTTCGATTGGAATGGCGGCAGGCCATTCCGGCCTGTCTGCCGAGTCCGCACGTGTACGTCTGCATCTGCAATGGGGTAACCGACCACCAGATCCGCGAAGCCGCCCACAGCGGCGTCGCCAGCGTGTCCGAACTGACCATGCGTACCGGCTGCGGCGCGACCTGCGGTTCCTGCCTGGACATGGCGGCCGATCTGCTGGCCAAGGCCCGCGCCACCCACGATCTGCCGCTGCCGGTCCTCGGCCTGGCACAGGTCGCCTGACCCCGTCTGCCGGGCCGGCGCCCGGCTGGCCACGCTCCCCCCGCACGCCACCGCTACGCCCCTTGCCCATGCGCAACTGGGGTTGATTCGCGTTCCTTCATGGTTTGCCGCGAAGCGCTACAGTGCGCGCGTTTCCACGCAGCAGGAGCAAGCTCATGAAGGGCGACGCCAAGGTCATCGAATTCCTCAACAAGGTCCTCTACAACGAGCTGACCGCCATCAACCAGTACTTCCTGCACGCCAAGATGCTGAAGAACTGGGGCCTGAAGGAACTGGCCGACCACGAATACAAGGAATCGATCGAAGAGATGAAGCATGCGGACATCCTGTCCGACCGCATCCTCTTCCTCGAAGGGCTGCCGAACTTCCAGGCGCTGGGCAAGCTGCGCATCGGCGAGAACCCGCGCGAGATCCTGCAGTGCGATCTCGCGCTTGAGCGCGATGGCGTGGTGACGCTGCGCGAGGCAGTGGCCTATGCCGATTCGATCGCCGACTACGTGAGCCGGCAGCTGTTCGTGAAGATCCTCGAATCCGAGGAAGAGCACATCGACTGGCTGGAAACCCAGCTGGATCTGATCGAGCGGATCGGCGAACCGAACTACCTGCTGACCAAGATCGAAGACTGAACCACCGGCGGCACGCGCCTCAGCGATCCTGGGGGGCGTGCAGACGCGCCAGATAGCCGCCCAGCGCGATGCGGGCGCGGGCGAATTCGGCGATCAGCAGCGCCACGGCAACGGCGGGCCGTTCCAGGGTGCCGGCGCGTGCATCGTGTTCGATCCGGCGCGCGGCGGCAGACAGGGCCAGCGCACCGACGTTGGCACTGGCCGACTTGAGGCTGTGCGCGAGCGCGCGCAGTTCCGGCAGATCGGCCGCCACCGAGGCCTCCTGCAACTGGCGGATCAAGGGCGGGGTGTCGTCGAGGAAGACGCCGATGATCTGCGCGGTTCCCGTGCCGATCACCTCCAGCAACTCATCCAGCACCTGGGTATCGAGCACGGGCAGGGCGGCCGGCTCATCGCCCGGATCGGCCGCGATGGCCGACAACAGCACTGCGTCGTCGTCCCAGACCTGGGGCGAATCGACCGTGGGCGCGCTGGCAACAGCGGTGTCCTCGATCACCACGCGCGGCGCGTGCCAGCGCAGCAGGCAGGCCTGCAGTGAGTCGCGCTGGATCGGCTTGGACAGGTAGTCGTCCATGCCGGCCTGCAGGCAGCGCTCACGGTCGCCGGCCATCGCGTTGGCGGTCATCGCCACGATCGGCAGCCGCGCGGCGTGGGTATCGTTTTCGTGTTCGCGCCAGCGGCGGGTGGCGGTGTAGCCGTCCAGGGCTGGCATCTGGCAATCCATCAATACGATGTCCACCGCCTGCGCGTGCAGGTGGTGCAACGCCTGCTCGCCATCCTGGGCAACGCTGACCTCGCAGCCCAGCACCTGCAACAGCCGCTGCGCGACCAGCAGGTTGACCGTGTTGTCCTCCACCAGCAGCACGCGCAGGCCGAGCGGTGCCTCGGCAGGCGGGGCGGGAGGCGGTGCGGCATCGGCCAGCAGCGGTGCCGGTCGCGCCGAGGCGGCCTGGGGGCGCAGCAGCGCGTGCAGGGCGGTGTCGGCGGCATCACGCGGCAGGGCCTGTGCCTGCGCCATCAACGCGGCGCTGGGTGGCTCCTGGCCGTGCAGCCAGAGCAGCTGCACGGGTGGGGTACGCGCACCGTGGACCACTTCGCGATGCAGCGCCGCCGCACTGTGGCGCACCGCGTCGAGATCGGCGATCACCCATGCCAGGGTCGGGTCGATGCCCGGGCGCTGCGGCGCGCGCAATGCGTCCACTGCATCGGCGGCCGCCTCCAGCGCGTGCAGGCGGATGTCGTGGTGCTCGAGCACGCGTTCCAGCCGCTGGCGCTGCAGTGGGTCGCGGCCGACCAGCAGGGCGCGGGTGACCGTGACCCCTGCGGCGGGCAGGTCGCCCAGCACCTTCAGCAGGGGAATCTCGCACCAGAACGTGGCGCCGCGTCCGGGCGTCGAGCTGACCCCGATACGGCCGTGCATCAGGTCGATGATGCGTTTGCAGATCGCCAGGCCCAGGCCGGTGCCGCCGTACAGGCGGGTGGTGGACGCATCGGCCTGGCTGAAGGACTGGAACAGGCGCGCCTGCAGGGCTTCGTCGATGCCGATGCCGCTGTCGACGACCTCGAAACGCAGCTGATGCTGGGCGTTGGTTTCGCCCTGGCGCAGCACGCGCAGCCGGATCTGGCCCCGCTCGGTGAACTTGATGGCGTTGACCAGCAGGTTGCTCAGGACCTGGCGCAGGCGCACCGGATCGCCGCGCACCGATAGGCGCACGGCCGGGTCCAGTTCCAGCGAGACGCGCAGCCCCTTCGGCTCGGCGGCACGCTGCATCAACTGCACCAGTCCCTCCAGCAGCTCGCGCAGGTTGAAGGTGGTGATCTCCAGGTCCAGGCCGTTGGCTTCCAGCCGGGAGTAATCAAGGATGTCGTCGACGATGCGCAGCAACTGCTGTGAGCTGGCCGTGGCGGTCTGCAGCATCTGCCGCTGGTCGCTGCCCAGCTGCCCGCGTGCGATCAGGTCCAGCATCGGCAGGATGCCGTTGAGCGGGGTGCGGATCTCGTGGCTCATGGTGGCCAGGAACTCGCCCTTGGCCAGCGCGGCCGCCTCGGCGGCCTGCTTGGCGGCAAGCAGTTCCTGCTCCAGCAGGTCCTGCTGCTGCATCCGCCGCTGCATCTGGTCGCGCTCCTCGGCCAGCGCATCGCCGTGCCGCTGCAACCGGGCAAGGCGATCCTGCGCATCGCGCCAGCGGTGGACGCCGACGATGGCGGCGCCCAGCGTCAGCGCGGCGGTTGCGGCCGCGATGGCGGCCCACGGGCCGTTGGCACCGGCCAGGGTCATCGCGCTGGCGGTGGCCGAGATCGCCGCGGACATCGCGGCGATCCACAGGGCCAGCGGCACCTGCATTGGCGTTGCCCGTCCGTGGGTCGCCATGATCACAACACCGCGTTGTGGAAGTCGAAGTTCAGCTCGCTGCCCGCCGACTGCACCATGTTGCCCTGGATGAAGTCCACGCCGCCCATCCACATCGCGGCGGCGGCCTGCGGGTCTTCGATCTGCTGGCCGATGATCTGCAGGCCGGCGCGGTGCGCCATCTCGATTGCCGCGCGCAGTTCATCGCGGGTCTTCTGGTTGGCATGGCTGCTGGAGAAGCGCGCGGCCATGCGCACGAACGCGATCGGCAGCTGGGTGAGCAGGGCATTGGCTTCGCTGCCGGGCTCGAACTGGCTCAGGCAGAAACGCACGCCGGCCGCGCCCAGGCGCGTGCAGAACTGCTGCAGGGTCACGGTATGGATCAGGGCATCGGGCAGGCGCACGTCGATGACCACCGAATGCCCCGGGATCTGGCGCTGCGCCAGCGATTCCAGCAGCCAGTCGGCGAAGGCATCGCGCGCCAGCGTGCGCAGCGACTGCGACACGAACAGGTGCAGCGGCTGGGTGGCATGGCGGTACAGGTCGAGCAGGCCCAGCGCGTGGTCGAGCACCTGCTGGTCGAGGTCGGCGATGCGCCCGGCCGCCTCGGCCGCCGGGATCACCTGGCCGGCGGCCAATACGGTGCCATCGGCCTGGCGCAGGCGCAGCAGGACCTGGTACTGGGCGGTGTTGCCCCCGGCCACGGCCACGATCGGCTGGTAGGCCAGTTCCAGCTGGCCTTCCAGCAGTGCCAGATGTTCCTGTGCGGCGACATCCTCGCGACGCACATACGCGGCGATACCGGCGCTGAGCAGGCGGGCCTGCAGCGTGGTGCGCTCGACCGCTTCCAGCGCGCTGCCGGCATCGGCGAAGCCCGGCGAGAGCTGGGCGTGGCCGACGACGCCACGCAGGTGCACCGATTCGTCATCCCGGATCACGAACGCACGCGCCGACAGCTGCTCGCGCAGCGTGTGCGCCAGGCCATCCAGATCGTCTTCATCGATGCCGCGGGCCAGGACCAGGAAGCTGTTGTCGTTCAGTCGCGCCAGCAGGTGCGGTTGCGCGGCATCGGCCAGGCGCTGGCCGGCCTGCACCATCAACCGCTCGAACGCCGCGTAGCCATAGCGTTCGCGCAGGCCCAGCGCGCTGGCGATCTCGATGAAATACAGACCGCCGCGATCGCGGTGCGACAGCGACGCCGCCAGCTGCTGCATCACATGGTGGCGCGTGGGCAGGCCGGTTTCGGGGTTGTTCATTGCCGGGGCGCCATGCGCACCGGGCAGCGTGGCCGCCTGCGCGCGGGCGCGACGGATGCGGTTGGACACGGCGGCGATCAGGTGGCGCGGCCGGATCGGCTTGCTGAGGAAATCGTCGGCGCCGCTGTCCAGCACTTCGAACTGGCGCTCCGGATCCGGGTCGCCGCTGAGGAACACGATCGGCAGCAGCTGCTGGCCGGGTTGCTGGCGGATCAGCGCGGTCAGGCGCATGCCGTCCAGGCCGGGCAGGTGCAGGTCCATCAGGATCAGGTCGGGGCGGTGCTCGGCGATGGCCTGCTGCACGCCCTCCGCATCGGAGTGGACCAGCGCTTCCATGCCCGCGCCGTGCAGCACGCTCTGCGCGAACAGCGCCTGCGAACGGTCGTCCTCGACGATCAGCACGCGGTAGGGGGCTTCGGCGGCCAGCGGCATCGCATCGGGCTCGACCGGGTGCAGCGGCGGCGGCGTCGCTGCGACAGGCCCGGCGGTGGGCACCAACGGCACCACGTTGCTGGGCAACGGTGGCGGCGCCGATACGCCCGGCGCATCGACCCAGCGCTGCCAGTAATCGGCGGGCGGGGTTTCGGCGCGCGTGGCGCGGGTGGATGCAGCGTTGTCGTTGACGGCCATCTGTACTCCCAATGTGCGCCGCAATTATGCGACGAACCATCGCGTTGGTTACGCGTTGCGCCGGGCGTCAGCCGCCCGGGCCGGGGGGCAGTACGCCAGGATGTGCGCTGTTGCCCGTTTTGCCGGCGGGCTGTCCAAGCAGCCAGCGCATGCCGCGCCACAGGGCGCGCCACACCCACCACACGATCAGCGCCCCGATCAGGCTGCAGGCGACCACCAGGATCAGCGCCAGCCACGGATGCGCCAATGCCAGTGCCAGGCCGCCGACCACCACGGTGTCCTCGGCCGCCGAGGCGACCCAGTTGCTGGCCGGCTCCGGCGAGGTGTTCAGCAGGGCGCGGGTACCGGCTTTCAAGCCGTGGCTGGCCAGTGCGACGCCCGCGCCGGCCGCCAGGGCGGTGCCGCTCAGCTCGCCGTTGGGCGAGAGCGTGGCGGCGGCCAGGAAGGCGCCCGCGGGTACCCTGGCCAGGGTCTGGACCAGGTCCCAGGCCGAATCGACCCCGGGAATCTTGTCGGCGAAGAATTCGGCGATGGCCAGGGCGGCCGAGGTCCCCAGTACCCAGTACGACTCGGTGGCCTGCAACGCCGGCGGCAGGTCCACCCAGCCGAGCAGCCCGGCCAGGCCGACGCCGAACACGGTCAGGTACACGCGGATGCCGGCCAGCCAGGCCAGCAGGATGCCGATCACAAACAGATGGGCTTCGGTCATGGCGCGTGCTCCCGCTGCAAAGTGTGCACAGGCCCACACTATCGGGGATGCCGACCATGAACGCCACCGTCGCCCGTCCGGTCGGGTGGGGGTTTTGGCGGCGACCTGACTTACACTAGCCCGTCGATCGTTCCAACAGGGGCCGTCGCGGTGTCGCCGGACAGGCGATGCAGCGGAAACAGCCATGAACAACCGCACACCTTCCCGTATCCAGATCCGCCTGCCGGGCCGTCCGCCCGTGCAGGACCGCAAGCGCCTGCTGGTGCTGGGCGGCGTCTGGCTGCTGACCCTGGTCCTGGCCGTACTGGCCGGCCGTTGGCTGGGCGCGCCGCACGGCGATCCCGGCCGTCAGCTCGATGCCGCCGAAGCACGCGCCGAGACCCTGCAGAAGCAGGTGGTGGAGCTGCAGCAGCGGCAGGCCACCCTGCAGGCGTCCGACCGCATCAGCCGTGCCGCCAACACAGAGGTGCAGGCCTCGCTGGCCGAGCGTGACGAGGAGATCGCCGGTCTGCGCGCCGACGTGGCGTTCTATGAGCGCCTGGTGGGCGCCACCAGCCAGCGCAAGGGCCTGAACACGCACTCCATCGAATTCTCCCCGGAGGCTGGCGGCACCTGGCAGTACGCCGTGGTGTTGACCCAGAACCTCAACCGGGGCGCCATCAGCCAAGGCCAGATGCGGTTCTCGGTGGAAGGCGTGAAGGGCGGAAAGCTGACCACGGTCAGCTGGGACGAGCTGCACCAGCGCACCAAGGTGCCGGGCCAGGAGTATTCCTTCCGGTACTTCCAGCAGCTCACCGGCAGTGTGATCCTGCCGAAGGACTTCACCCCGCAACGTGTGCGGGTCACGCTGGGCAGCGCGGGGGGCGCCACCCAGGTATTCGATTGGAAGCAGGCGGGGACGCCGGCGAAAGGGGAGTAAGCAGTCATGTTCGGAAGCAACAAATCCAACCGCGACGGTCACCTGGTGGTGGACGCCCTGATCGGCGCGCAGGTAGTGATCCGCGGCGACGTCGAGTTCAGTGGCGGCCTGTATGTGGAAGGCACCATCCTGGGCAAGGTGATCGCCCAGGAGGGCGCGGCCAATGCCACCCTGACCGTGGCCGAGCACGGTGCCATCGAGGGCGAGATCCGGGCCCAGGTGGTGGTCATCAGCGGCCGCCTGGACGGCGA
Source organism: Stenotrophomonas sp. LGBM10 (assembly GCF_046736075.1). Taxonomy (GTDB): domain Bacteria; phylum Pseudomonadota; class Gammaproteobacteria; order Xanthomonadales; family Xanthomonadaceae; genus Stenotrophomonas. The sequence continues at coordinate 1,899,981 of NZ_CP177163.1, read as the reverse complement.
CGTGCATGCCACCGAGCGGGTCGAACTGACCCCGACCGCGCGGGTCACCGGCAACATCCACTACCAGGTGGTGGAGATGAACGCCGGCGCCCAGCTGACCGGCCGCCTGATCCATGCCAGCGCGCCGCAGATGGCCCTGCCGCCCCCGGCCGACGAGGCTTCGGGCGGTACCGGCAAGGACAGCAGCGCCCGCCGGAAGCTGGCCGAGGCGATGGCCTGAGGCGGCGAGCTTGAAACCGTGCTCATGCACCCCCATGCTGGTGGCATGAGCACGCTTGTTTCCCTGCCCGGCGCCCCCGCCGCCGCGCCGAACTACCAGTCGTTGGACCGTCCGATGAACTTCACCGAGGCCGCTGCGGCCAAGGTCAGGGAACTCATCCAGGACGAGAACAACGCATCGTTGGCCCTGCGGGTGTACATCCAGGGCGGCGGCTGTTCCGGGTTCCAGTACGGGTTCGAGTTCGATGAGAACCGTGCCGACGACGACCTGGCCGTGCAGACCAATGGCGTCACGCTGCTGGTGGACCCGCTGAGCCTGCAGTACCTGATGGGCGCCGAGGTGGACTACGCCGAAAGCCTGACCGGCGCGCAGTTCGTGATCCGCAATCCGAACGCGAAAACCACCTGTGGGTGCGGCAGCAGCTTCAGCATGTGATCCGTGTCCGGGCGTCGATGCCGCTTGCCAGTGTCGGCGAATGTGGGCAGGCTCTTGGGATGTCCAGACTTCCTTCGCAGCTTTCCGGTTTCGCCTTCATCAGCGAGCCGTTGGAGCGCGCCGATCCGCTGCGCGATGACGCCGATGCGTTGTTGCGGCTGTGGCCGGACGCGCACATTCTCGTCCTCGACCAGGATGGCACCGCACTCGCCGGCGATGACGGCCAGCCCCTCGCACTGACCGGTGCGCAGGTGGGTGGCGGCCCCGGCACCGCGATCTTCCTTGGACTGCGTGGCGAACAGGCGTGGTTCTCGGTGGAAGCGGCCTCGGTGAGCGTTGCCGCGCCGCAACGCGTGGACCTGCGCCAGTCGGCCGTGACCTGGTCCGCCGCCGATGCGAGCGCGTTCTGCTATGCCCGCGGCATGTCCTACTGGCAATCGCGCACGCGCTTCTGCGGCGTATGTGGCGGTGGCATCACGTTCTCGCGCAGTGGCTTCATCGGCCGCTGCAGCCAATGCAGCACCGAGCACTACCCGCGCGTGGACCCGGCCGTGATCGTGGCCGTGGAAAACCAGGGCCGCCTGCTGCTCGGCCGGCAGGCGAACTGGGCGCCGCGGCGTTACTCCGTGCTGGCCGGTTTCGTCGAGCCGGGCGAGTCGCTGGAGCAGACGGTGGTGCGCGAAGTGTTCGAGGAAAGCCGCGTGCGCGTGCGCGACTGCCGCTATCTGGGCACCCAGCCGTGGCCGTTCCCCGGGGCATTGATGCTGGGCTTCAGCGCGACCGCCGAGGACGACGTGCCGACGGTGGATGGCGAACTGGAGGACGCGCGCTGGTTCACGGCCGAAGAGGTGGGTGCGGCACTCGCACGCGACGTGCATGACGACGGCGAGGGCATCCGCCTGTCGCCGCCGATCTCCATTTCGCGCAGCCTGATCGAACACTGGTACCGGCAGCAGGTGGCCTGAGCCCCTGTGGCGTTGCCGCTGGCTGAACACGTGCCGGCGTACATTACCAACGGCCCGGGGAATTCCCCGGGCGCAGGGCATAGTAGCGGCGCGTTCCAGAACCCCAGCCGGAGGCTTACATGTTCACCACCCTGGTAGCCGTGCTGGTTGCGTTGGCGCTGGGCCACGTCGCGCCCGCGGCGGCGGTCGCGCTGCGCCGGTTCGGGTTGTTCCGGCGCTGGCTGCAATGGCTGGATGCGCATGCCGCCGAGGGCGGCTTCTGGCGTGGCCGCTACGGCGCCATCGTGGCGCTGCTGCCCTTCGTGCTGGCGCTGGGTGTGCTGCAGTGGCTGCTGCACGACCGCCTGTTCGGCCTGCCCTCGCTGCTGCTGGGCGTACTGCTGCTGGTGATGTGCTGGGGGCCGCGCGACCTGGACCGGGACGTGGAAGCGGTGATCGACGCCGATGATGCGCCGACCCGCCATGCGGCGATCGCGCAGCTACAGTCGACCGGCGGCAGCCTGCAGGACGATGTTCCTTCACTGGTGGAAGCAACCGTGGTGAACGCGCTGCGGCGCTGGTTTGCCGTGCTGTTCTGGTTTCTGCTGCTGGGCCCGGTCGGGGCGCTGCTGTATCGCCTGCTGGCGTTGATCGCGGTGGGGCCGATGCGGTCGCTGGCCAGTGCCGAGAGCGTGGCCGGCGCGCGTGTGGCGTTGTCGTGGCTGGAGTGGCCGGTAGCGCAGCTGATGTCGCTGTCGATGGCGCTGGTCGGCAACTTCGACACCGCCTTCAAGGCCTGGCGCAGCGCGCATGGCCATCAATGGACGCTGTCCACCGTGTTCCTCGGTGCGGTGGCGCGCGCCAGCGTGAGTGCCGAACTGCGCGAGGATGCGCACGACTACAGCGATGCGGGCATGGTGCCGGTGTGGCGCCGGCTGCCGGAGCTGCGCGATGCGATGAGCCTGGTATGGCGCATGCTGTTGCTGTGGATGGCGGTGCTGGCGTTGCTGGTGATTGCCGGCTGGGTCACCTGAGGCGTACGGACCAACGGTCCGTACCTACCCGATCGGCGCTAGCGCGGTGAAGGGTGCCCACGGCAGGTTGCGCAGCACGGCATAGCCGACCAGCAGCACCAGCCAGAACATCGGGCTGGCGAGGACGCGCATCAGCGGGTCCAGCGCACGCATGCGCACGCCCGCACCGTTGAGCAGCATCAGCAGCAGGAACGGCAGCGACAGCACCAGCAGGGGATTCATCGCCATCGCGCCCTGCCAATCCAGGTGCACCAGCGAATACAGACAGCGCGTGCTGCCGCAGCCCGGGCAGTACAGGCCGGTCAACGCGTACAGCGGGCACCCGGGCAGCGGGCTGTTGCTCGCATACGGGCTGACGTGACGCAGCACGATGGCCGCACCGGTGGCCAGGCCGGCGGAGATCGCCAGCGGCGCCCAGCGGGTGAGGGTAGCGCGGGAAAGGGACAGGGACATCAGCGTTGCGGACTTGGCAAGACGAACGGCCCGGTCCGCACACCCTGCGGTGCACGGAACCGGGCCGCTGCGACCACGATCAGTAGCTGGAGCCGCTCAGCGCGCCCAGGCCACCCATCGCCATGATGAAGCCGAAGTACAGCACCATGCCGACGACGGCGATGATGGCCGACCACATGGCCCACTTCTTGGCCTTGTCCGACGACTCACGGGCACCGGCGATGTCGCCAGCGGCCAGCTTGCCGTTGACCTGGGCGGCGTACACGATCGACACGATGCCGGCCGGCAGGCAGCAGAACAGGGTGGTCAGGATGGCCCAGACGAGGTTGTTGGGCACTTGAGGGGCGGTGGCGTTCATGGGTGAAACTCCATTTTTTTTGGGTGGGTTGAACGTGGGTGGATCACAGGTCGGAAAGAGCGCCCAGCGCGGCGATGCCGCCGAACAGCCCGAACCACAACAACAGCAGTACCGGCGCGGCCAGTGCGGACGCCAATGCCCACCACCCCGCCTTGCGGGATGCGTCGTAAGCGCCTTCCAGATCGCCGGCCGCACGACGGCCGTCCACCTGTGAGGCATACACGATCGACACCACACCCAGCGGCAGGCAGCAGAACAGCGTCGTCAGGATCGCCCAGACCAGATAGTTGGGGACCACGACGGCCGGTGGGGTCAGTGGTGGCGGGTGGTTCAAGTGCTACTCCATTCCTTTGGTAGTCCGTCGGCATCGCCAAATGCCGGCAGGACACCCCCTATGGGGGGGTAATCTACCCGATGTTGCGCCGGGATGTATGCGTTTACAGCGATGCCGTCGCGCATGGCATTGCCCGAGGCCGCCCTGCTGGCGGCACGTCCATGGATTTTGCGGGCATTTGTGTCGCGATCCAGGCGCGTTGCGTACGCGCCTGGCGGCCGGTCGGGATCAGCCCTGGTCGGCGCGCAGGGCGCGCACCTGCGCTTCCAGCTGCTCGGCGGTGGCGCTGGTGCCGTCCACCGGTGGCCCGGCCACCACCTCGACATGGGCACGGAACCGGCGCGGGACACGCATCCGGCCCAGCCGCGTGTCGCGACGGCTCCACATGCTGGCCCACATGCCGCGCAGCGCCATCGGTACCACCGGTACCGGACGCCGTTCCAGGATCTTCTCCACGCCGGATTTGAACGCGGCCATCTCACCGTCGCGGGTCAGCGCCCCTTCGGGGAAGATGCAGACCAGCTCGCCGTCGGCCAGCGCCTTGTCCACCTCGTCGAACGCGGCCTGCATCAGCGCGGGGTCTTCGCGCGCGCCGGCAATGGGAATCGCCTTGGCGGTGCGGAAGATCCAGCGCATCACCGGGATGTTGAAGATCTTGTAGTACATGACGAAGCGCACCGGCCGCGGGATCGTCGCCGACAGGATCAGCGCATCCATGTAGCTGACGTGGTTGCACACGATCAGCGCCGCGCCATCGTCGGGGACGTTGGCCTCGATGCCGTGCGGGCGCAGCCGGTACAGGGTGCGCACCATGACCCAGCTGAGGAAGCGCATCAGGAATTCGGGGACGATGGTGAAGATGTAGATCGCCACCACCGCGTTGGCGATCGCCAGCGCCAGGAACAACTGCGGAATGGTCCAGTGCAGGAATTTCTGCGTGGCCAGCGCGATCATCGCCGCGGCGACGATGAAGCCGGAGTTCTGGATGTTCAATGCCGCGAACACGCGCGACATCTCCGACTTCGGCGTGCGGCTCTGGATCAGGGCGAACAGCGGCACCACGAAGAAGCCGGTGAACAGGCCGATGCCGATCAGGTCGATGATGATGCGCACGCTGCCCGGTTGCGCGGCAAACGCGGCCACGCCGAGCCCCGCCGCCGTGGCGGTGCCGGCACGGGCGAAATACAGGTCGAGCATGAAGGCGGTCATGCCGAACGCACCCAGCGGCACCAGGCCGATTTCCACCGTGCGCCCGGACAGCTTCTCGCACAGCAGCGAGCCCACGCCGGTGCCCACCGAGAACAGCGCCAGCGCGAAGATGTACAGGGTCGGTTCGCCGCCGAGGTTGACCACCGCGTAGGTAGGCAGCTGCGAGGTGAGCATGGTGCCCACGAACCAGAACCACGACACGCCCAGGATGGCGTTGCGCACGGCCTTCTGTTTTCTCGCCAGGCGCAGCACGGCCAGCGATTCCGGCACCGGGTTCCAGTTGATCTTGAGGTCGGGGGCGCCCGCATCGACCTTCGGAATCATCCGTGCGGTGACGTTGCCTGCCACCGCCAGCGCGATCACCGCGGTGGCCGCCACCACCGGCCCGTAGCTGCCGGCCAGGGTGAAGATGATGCCGCCGCTGATCATGCCGGTCAGAATCGACATCGACGTGCCCATCTCGACCAGCCCGTTGCCGCCGGTGAGCTCCTCCGGTTTGAGCACCGAGGGCAGCACCGAGTACTTCACCGGCCCGAACAGGGTGGACTGCAGGCCGGTGCAGAACAGCGCCACCAGCAGCACCGGCATGTTCTGGGTCAGGAAGCCGACCGCGGCCAGGGTCATGATCGCGATCTCCATCGTGGTGGTGATCACGATCAGGCGCGATTTCTCCAGCTTCTCCGCGATCTGCCCTGCCAGCGCCGAGAACAGGAAGTAGGGCAGGATGAAGATGGCCGGTGCCAGCGTGGTGTACAGCGACTGCTCGGCCTGGCTGACGCCCAGGTAGAACAACAGGCCGATGATGGCCTGCCGGTAGACGTTGTCGTTGAATGCGCCCAGCGACTGGACGATGAAGAACGGCAGGAAACGACGCTGCCGGAGCAAAGCGAACTGGCTGTGGCCGGACATGGAAACTCCTTGCGAACGGGCGCAGCCTAGCATGGGGCAATCGGCGCCCCGATGACCGGGCGCGCGGCCGGCGTGGTGGCGAACGCCGGACCGCGCCAAACCATTCAGAGAATGTCGTCCACCACACCGCCATCGACCCGCAGCGCCGCGCCGGATGTGGCCGAGGCCTGCGGCGAGGCAAGGTAGACCACCATGTTGGCCACTTCCTCGACCGTGGCCGCGCGCTGGATCACCGAACTGGGCCGGTGCGCCATCACGAAGTCACGACCGACCGCTTCCAGCGACTGCCCGGTGCGGGCGCGCTCGTCCTCCATCATGGCCGCGAAGCCGTCGGACAGGGTCGGGCCGGGCAGAACGGCGTTGACGGTGACGCCGCTGCCGGCCACGCGCTTGGCCAGGCCGCGGGAGAGGCCGAGCAGCGCGGTCTTGGTCACGCCGTAATGGATCATGTCGGCCGGGATGTTGCGTGCCGACTCCGAGGACAGGAACAGCACCCGACCCCAGCCGCGCTCGACCATGCCCGGCAGCAGCGCCCGCGACAGGCGGACGCCGGACATCACGTTGGTGTGCCAGTACAGATCCCAGGTGGCGTCGTCGGTCTCGAAGAAGTCCTGCGGACCGAAGATGCCGGCGTTGTTGACCAGGATATCCACCGGCGGCAGCGCGGCCAGCAGCGTGTCCACGCCGGCGGCATCGGACAGGTCGGCGGCGACCCCGGTCAGCCTGGCCCCGGGCACCGCCTGGCGCAGGGCGGTCAGGGCGGTGTCCACCGAGCCCTGGCTGCGGCCGTTGACGATGACGTGCGCGCCGGCCGTGGCCAGGCCGTGGGCGATGCCGTGGCCGATGCCGGCGGTGGAGGCGGTGACCAGCGCGGTCCTGCCGGTGAGATCGAGATGCATGGCGAGTCCTTGAACGGAGGAAGGCATCCGCAGTGTGCGCGGCCACCGGTGGCGGCAACGTGCAGCGGGCGTCCACGACAGATCGGGCCACCGCCAGCGCCACACCAGTGCAGGCCGCGCAACAGTGCGGTGCGCCGCGCTCAGCGCAGGGTGCGCGCGGCCTCGTTGGCGGCGCTGCGCAGCTTGGGCAGCAGGCGCAGCATCAGCCCCATCTGGGTGCGGATCAGCTGCAGCTTGGGCGGCATCTCCTCGCCGAACTGTTCAAGCTGTTCGGCCAGGGCGCGGTCGCCGTCGTTGTCCTCGTCGGCCACGGGCTGGCGCTGCTCGAGCGCGGCGGCAATCTGCTGCATGGCCTGCTCCACGCGTTCGCCACCGGACAGGGCCAGCGGGTCCTGCCCGTAGCTGTCCAGCTGGGCACGGTGTGCGCCCAGCGCGGAGAGATGGCCGAGCAGGGTGTTGGACAGCGCCAGGAAGCGGAAACCGGCATCGAGGTTGCGGCGGACGTGCCCCGGCTCGCGCAGCATGTTCGACAGTGCGGTGGACAGGGCCGCATCGGCGTTGTGCATGTCGCGCCGCGCGATCCGGTAGGCCAGGTCATCCTGCATGCCACTGCCGTACTGGCCGAGGACGGCATGCAGGTAGCGCGCGCAGTTGGCCAGCACCCGCGCCATCACCTCGTTGAGGCGACGCCCCTGCCAGTCGGGCAGGATCAGGAAGGCGGCAGCGGCGGCGATCGCGCAGCCGATCAGGGTATCGACCAGGCGCGGCCAGATCAGCAGGAAGCCGTCGCCGATCAGGTTGAAGCAGGTCAGGGCCATCACGGTGATCGCCGCGGAGGCCACCAGATAACGATCGCTGCGGGTGAAGAAGAACAGCAGCGCCGACAGCAGGGCGATCAGCAGTTCGATGCGCAGGTCCTGGAACAGCTGCATCAGTGCCCAGGTCAGCACCAGCCCGATCAGCGTGCCGGCGATGCGCTGGGCCAGCCGCTGGCGGGTGGCGCCGAAATGGGGGCGGCACACGAACACGATGGTGAGCAGCACCCAGGAGCCGTTCTGCGCGTTGAACAGGCGGATGGCGGCAAAGCCCACCACCAGCGCCAGGGCCATGCGCAGGCCGTGCCGGAACAGCACCGAGCCCGGCGTGAGCTGCTGGCGGATGCGCACGAACATTTCGCGCAGCGTGTGCGGGTTGGTGTCGCGCAGGCGGGTGTCGACGTTGTCCAGGGTGGATTCGGACTGCGCGGCTTCCGACAGCCGGCGCTCGATGCTCTGCAGGTTGTGCCCGAGCAGGTCCAGCGAGGACAGCAGGCGCTGCCATTGCGGGTTGTGCTGGGCGCGCAGCCAGGCGAGCGAATCGGTGAGGTCGGCGGTGGCCTGGCGGGTGCGCTCGCCGTACTCGAACGGACGGCGCAGGCGGATGGCCTGGCCGAGCTGGGCGCAGGCTTCGCCCTGCAGGGCCAGCAGGCGCTGGCAGCGGTACAGCACGTCGCTGTGGAAGAAGGCGTCGGTGAGCGCGCCATAGGGATAGTGCGAGGAGCTGGCGCGTTCGTGGAAATCCTGCGCCATGTAGTACAGGCGCAGGTACAGGCCCGACTGCACGCCGGGCCGGCCGGAGCGGCCGAACCGCGCGAGGATGGCGACCTTGGCGATGTTCAGCGCTTCGACGACGCGCCGGTTCTGCTCGGCCAGCGCGAGCTGGCGCTGCTGCAGGTCGGCATCGCGCACGGGCTCGAACAGGTCGGCCTTGAGCTGCAGGTAGCGGCCCAGTTCGACAAACAGGCGGGCCAGGCGTTCGCGCACCGGGCGGTTGGCGAACAGGGCGGTCCACAGGATGGACAGCAGGCCATACCAGAGGGCACCGGCGAGCAGGTGGCTGACGGCGGCGATGGCCTGGGCGCGATCGCTGGCACCGTGCTGTTCCAGGCCGATCATGGTGTAGATGGCGAGGGTGACGGTGGCCTGTGCGATGGAGGCATAGCGCTCGCCGAGCGCGCCGAGCAGGGTCAGGCCGAAGGTGGAGACCGCCAGGGCGGTGATGAACAGCCACGGCCAGGGGAACAGTTCCACCACGGCGGCCGCGGCGATGACGAAGCAGAGCAGCGAGAGCGCGACGGACTTGGTGCGACCCCACCAGTTGTCGTCGGTTTCGGCGATGGCGCTGGCGATGATGCCGAGGAACACGCCGGGCAGGGCAGGCAGCTGGTCGAGGGTCCAGCACAGCCCCATCGCCGCCGACAGCGCGATGAATACCCGCAGGCCATAGCTGGCTTTCTCATGGGCCCACAGGCGGCTGAGGCGGGATTCTCGGGCGGACATGCGGACTCGTGGCGCGGGGGCGCCTCATTATTGCGTCATTGCAGTGAAGCCGACATAGCCGGTTGGCAGGTACCGTTCGTTGGTCGGTACGGCAACGGCAACGGCGATGGCAACGGCAACGGCAACGGCAACGGCAACGGCCTGGGTCTGCGAGCCGTCCTGGTTTGGGCCGGCGGGGGTGGCTTTGCGGGACACGCCGTGAATCCGTCCCTGGAGGCTCGTAGAAAACATCCATGTTTTCTACGGTCCCGCAAACCCACCCCCACCGACCCTCCGACAGTGGGCTGGTGGCCGAGGGAAGGCGGTAGGTACCGACCGTTGGTCGGTACGCTGTTTGCCGACCGTATCCCGGGTCGGCGGCGGTGGGTCTGCGGGACACGCCGCAGACCTACCCCACCGACCCTCCGAGAGTGGGCTGGTGGCCGAGCGAAGGCGGTAGGTACCGACCGTTGGTCGGTACGCTGTTCGCGCTTCGCTTACAGATCAAACCGCACGCTGACGGCGAACGTGCGCGGCAGGCCGACACCGGCGTTGGACCAGTAGGCCCGGTTGGTCAGGTTTTCCACGCCCGCGCGCCAGGTGACCGGGTGGCCGTTGGCCTGCATGCGGTAACCGACACCGGCGTTGAACAGGGTGTAGTCGGGCAGCATGAGGGTGTTTTCGGCGTTGTAGTAGACGTCGCCGTAGTAGCGGGCCAGGGCGTACAGGCTGAGGCCGTCGATCTGCGGCACGTTGTAGTCGACGTGGACCACGCCGTTCCAGCGTGCTGCGCCACTGGTGCGGTTGCCCTGGTTGGCAGCGTTGCCGGGGGAGAGTCTGTCGTAGGTGGGGTCGAGCCAGGTGACGCCGCCGCCGACAGTGAGTGCGTCGGTCAAGCGCAGGTCGCCGCTTACTTCCACCCCTTCGTACAGGGTGATGCCGTCCTGCACCAGCAGTTTGCCGGCGCTGGTGAGGCGGTCGATGTTGGCGCCGCGCTCGAGGCGGAAGGCCGCTGCGTTCGCGTTCCAGCGCGGGGTCTCGATCTTGGCGCCGATCTCGAACTGCTTGCTGATGGTGGGGTCGAGTACGTCGCCGGCGTTGATGTAGTCGGAACCGACCCGGCTGCCCGCTTCCAGCGATTCCACGTAGCTGGTGTACAGGGTGACGGCGTCGGCCGGCTTGTACATCACGGCGTAGGTCGGGGTGACCGGGTAGGTGTGGTAGGCGCCCTTGTTCTCGAAATCGTTGTAGCGCGCGCCGGCCAGCACCGACCAGCCGCGGCCGAGGTCCACCGTGTCACTGACGAACACGGCCTGCTGCACGGTCTCGCTGCCGCGGGTCATGACGCGTGAGCCGACCGGGTCATGGCGCAGGGTGGGGCGCTGGTAGAGGTTGCCGCGGCCGATGGTGTTCCACTCGTAAGGGCGATCCCAGCCCAGGCCGGTCTGGTGCGACACACCGGCCACCAGCTGGTGCGACAGCGGGCCGGTGCGGAAGCGGCCCTGCACGATCGCCTGGGCCTGCTTCCATTCGCTCCTGCCGCCGAGTTCGTAGGTGTTGACGTTGTAGTCGCCGTTCACGTTGTCGATGTAGGCGAACACCTTGTTGACGTCATTCCAGGAGGTGGTCACGCCGTAGCTCAGGCTGGCCTTCCAGTCGCTGTTGATCTGCCAGTCCAGGCCGGTCGACAGCAGGCTGGAGCGGGTGTCGTAGTAGGTGCCGTCGATGCTGTTGTCGATATCGCCGGCGAGCGTGCGCGGCAGCGTGGTGAGGCCGATGAAGTAGTACTGCGGCGATTCGTTGCTGAGGTCGCGCTGCTGGAACACGCCATCGAAGGTCCAGGTGAGGCGGTCGCTCAGGCGCGCATCCAGCGACAACGCGCCGACCTTGCGGTTCACGTCGCCGCCGTTGAAGGTTTCGCCCTTCTCCTGGTACGCATTGAAGCGGTAGCCGAACATGTCCTCATTGCCGCCGCGGCCGCCGACATCGATCTGCCCGCTGACGATGCCCTGCTCACGCCACCCCAGCTGCGCGGAGAAGGTCGGGGTATCGGTGGGCTTCTTGGTGATGTAGTTGACGATGCCGCCCGGCTGGCCGAAGCCGTACATGAAACCGCCCGGACCCTTGAGCAGCTCGACCTGGTCCATCACTTCCAGCGGCCACTCGGTGCCCCACGACGAGACCTGCAGGCCGTTGACGCGGTAGCTGTCGTAGCTGAGGTCGATGCCGCGGTTGCGGATCGGCGAGCTCCAGCCGCTGGCGTAGGCGCTGACCTGGGTGACCACCGATGGGTCGGTCAGGAAGGCCTCGCCGAGCGAGACCACCTGGCGCTTCTCGATATCGTCGCGGCCCACCACCGAGATCGCGAAGGGCGTATCGCGCACGGGGCGGTCGCCCAGTGCCCCGGTGGCGGTGTGGGTGCGCTCGGCGGTGACCTTGATCGCGTCCAGGTCGGTGGCTGAGCGGACGCGCGGGGCGCCGTCGGGGGTAGATTGCGCGTGCGCGGCGCAGCAGGCGGACAGGGCCACGGCCAGGGCGGCCAGACGGGGCAGGGAAGCGGACAGCATCGTTTTTCCTTGGCGGACAGCACAGGACCGTCCGCGATCACGGGATGGCGGGGGAGGGGTTCGATGGCTGGATCGCGCAGGCTGGCCGCAGACGGGCAGCGGGTGCATCGCCGGGGATGCAGGACCGTGGCTGGATGAGAATTGTTGTTGTTTGGTTACCCGGCGTCAAACCGCCGGGGTTCACGCAGCGCTGCCGGCCAGCGGCCGGCAGTACGTCAGGCGGGCCTGGCGCGCTTGAGCAGCTTCTTCTCGCGGCGGCGTTCGCGGCGCGCGACCCAGCGCTCGCGCAGGCACGAGAAGATCACGTACAGCGCCGGGGTGCTGAGCAGGGTCAGGCTCTGCGAGAACAGCAGGCCGCCGATCATCGCGATGCCCAGCGGGCGTCGCAGTTCGGAGCCTTCACCCAGCCCGATCGCCAGCGGCACGGCGGCCAGGATGGCCACCATCGTGGTCATCATGATCGGCCGGAAGCGCACGATGCTGGCCTCGCGCACCGCATCGCGCGGGGTCATGCCGCGTTCGCGCTGGGCCACCACGGCGAAGTCGATCATCATGATCGCGTTCTTTTTGACGATGCCGATCAACAGCACCAGCGCGATCATCGAGATCACCGACAGCTCGGTGTTGGTCACGAACAGCGCCAGCAGCGCGCCCACGCCCGCCGCCGGCAGGGTGGACAGGATCGTCACCGGGTGCACCAGGCTTTCGTACAGCATGCCCAGCACCAGGTACACGGTGATGATCGCGGCCAGCACCAGGATCAGCATCGAGTTCGGATTGAGCTGCACGTTGAAGCCGCCGCCGTCGCTGATGCGGATGTCGCCCGGCAGTCGCAGCCCGTCCACGGTCGCCTTGACGATGGCCTCGCCCTCGCCGGTGCTGACGCCCGGTGCGAGGTTGTAGCTCAGGTCCATCGTGGTGTACTGGTTCTCGTGGGTGATCTGCGGCGGCGCCAAACCCGGTACCTGATGCGCCACGGCGGTCAGCGGAATCATCTCGCCATTGCCGGCGCGCACATGGATCTCGTCCAGGGCGCGCGGGGTGGCGGTCTGTTCGGGCAGGGCGTTGACCACCACGCTGTACTGGTTGATGTCCGAGTAGATGGTCGAGATCTGGCGTTGGCCGAATGCGCCGTACAGCGCGCCGTCGATCGCGCCCACCGATACGCCCAGCCGCGCCGCCTTGGCGCGGTCGATCTGGATGTTCTGGCGCAGGCCCGCGGTATCCACATCGGTGCCGACGTCGCGCAGCTTGGGGTTCTTCTTCAGCGCGGCCTGCACCTTGGGCAGCCATTCCTGCAGCTGGGCCAGGTCGTTGCCCTGAAGGGACACCCGGTACTGCGCGCCCTGGCTGTTGCCGCCACCGCCATCGCTGGGCAGATCCTGGATCGCGCGCAGGCGCAGCTGCAGGTCCGGATAGCGGTCGGCCTTGGCGCTCAACCGCGCCAGCGCCACGGCCGTGGTTTCCTTGCGGCCTTCCTTGCGCGTCTTCAGTTCGATGTTGAACTGCGCGCTCGACCCCTGTCGGCCACTGCCCAGGCGCACGCCCACGGTCTTCACCGCCGGGTCGGCCATGAGCATGTCGGTGATGCGGCGCTGGCGGTTGACCATGTCCTCGAAGGAGACGGTGGCGCTGGAGTTGGCGCGGCCCCAGATCAGGCCGGTGTCCTGCGCCGGGAACGAGCCCTTCTTGACCGCGCCGCCGAGCATCACCGTGGCCACGATCAGCAGGATCGGGGTCAGCGACAGCAGCAGCGCGTGCCGCAGCGAGAAGTCCAGGCACACGGTGTAGAGGCGCAGCATGCGGTCATGCATGCCATCCAGGAAGCGGCCGATCCGCGACGGCTTCTCCGGCTCGCTGTGCGCGCTCAGGAAGCGGCTGCACAACGCCGGGGTGAGGGTCAGCGAGACGATCATCGACACCACGATCGCCGCCACCAGGGTGATGGTGAACTCGCGGAAGAACGCCCCCACCATGCCGCTGGCAAACAGCAGCGGGATGAACACCGCGACCAGCGAGGCGGTGATCGAGACGATGGTGAAGCCGATTTCGTGTGCGCCGGTCAGCGCCGCCTGCATGCGTGGCATGCCCTCGTCGAGGTGGCGCATGACGTTCTCGATCACCACGATCGCATCATCGACCACGAAGCCGATCGCGATCACCAGCGCCAGCAGGCTGAGGTTGTTCAGGGTGAAGCCGAACACGTACATCACCAGCGCCGCACCGGCCAGCGACAGCGGCACGGTCACTGCGGCGATCAGGGTCGGTGCCAGCCGGCGCAGGAACAGCGCCATCGTCAGGATCACCATCGCCAGGCTGATCAGCAGGGTGATCTGCACCTCATGCAGCGACGAGCGGATGGTCGGCGTCCGGTCGAAGTACGGGGTCATCGTGGTGCCCGGCTGCAGGTAGTCGCGCAGCATCGGCATCTGCGCCTTGACCCGGTCCACCGTCTCCACGATGTTGGCGCCGGCGCGGGTGAACACGTACATCACCACCGCCGGCTTGTGGTCGAACCACGCCGCCTGGTAGGCATCCTGCTGGCCGTCGTAGACGTTGGCCACGTCCTTGAGGCGGATCACGCGGCCATCGTCCTGGGTCTTGATGACCAGGTTGGCGAAGTCGGCGGCACGCGCCACAGAGTCGTTGGCGATGATCGCGGTGGTGGTGTTGCCGTCGGTGAGGAAGCCGGTCGGCGAGGTCACGTTGGCCGCGCGCACCGCGTTGCGCAGGTCGTCCGGGGTCAGGTTGAGCGCGTTGAGCAGGCGCAGGTTGACGTCCACCCGCACGGCCGGGGTGGAGGCACCGGCGATGTCCACCGACGACACCCCGCTGATCTGGCGCAGGCGCTGGGCCAGCAGCGTATCGGCGACGTTGTACAGCTCGTCGGCCGACTGGGTCTGCGAGGTCAGCGCGATGGCGATCACCGGATCGTCGTTCGGATTGGCCTTCTGGAACATCGGCGAACCCAACCCGGAGGGCAGGTCGGACTGTGCCGAGTTGATCGCGGTCTGCACGTCCAGCGCGGCCGAATCGATATCGACGCCGCTCTGGAAGATCATGAAGACCAGCGAGCTGCCTTCCGAGCTGGACGAGCGCATCTGGTCCACGCCGGGCAGCTGGCCGAGGTGGCGTTCCAGCGGCGCGGTGACCGTGGACGCCATCGTGGTCGCGTCCGCGCCGGACTGGCTGGCGTGCACGAAGATCACCGGAATCTGGATGTTCGGCAGCGCCGACACGCCCAGTTTCAGGTAGCAGAACAGCCCGACCACGAACAGGCCGATGGCCAGCAGCGCGGTGCCGATCGGGCGGCGGATGAACGGCCCGGAGATGTTCATGCGCGCCCCTTCAGAGCGCCGGACGGCAGGCGGATCATGCGCGGTCCTGGGCGCTGGCGTGGCGCAGCGCGCGCTGTTCGCGGCGCTCGCGCAGCCATTCGGAGAAGCGTTCCATGTACAGGTAGATCACCGGCGTGGTGTACAGCGTGACCAGCTGGGACAGCAGCAGGCCACCGACGATGGCGATGCCCAGCGGGCGGCGCAGTTCCGAGCCGATGCCGGTGCCCAGCGCCAGCGGCAGCGCGCCGAGCATGGCCGCCGCGGTGGTCATCATGATCGGGCGGAAGCGCAGCAGGCAGGCGCGGCGGATCGCATCGTGGGCATTGGCCCCGGCACGGCGCGCCTCGATGGCGAAGTCCACCATCATGATGCCGTTCTTCTTGACGATGCCGATCAGCAGCACGATGCCGACGATGCCGTCCACCGACAGGCTCAGGCCGCACACCATCAGCGCCAGCAGCGCGCCGACGCCGGCCGGCGGCAGGGTCGAGATGATGGTGATGGGGTGGATGTAGCTTTCATACAGCACGCCCAGCACGATGTAGATCAGCACCAGCGAGGCCAGCAGCAGCCAGATCACGTCGGTCTGGCTGCCGGTGAACTCGGCGGCCTTGCCGATGAACTGCGCATGCACCTGCGAGGGCATGTCCAGGCTGTCCTTGGTCTCTTCGATCGCCTTGACCGCATCGGACAGCGAATAGCCCGGGGCGATGTTGAACGAGACGGTCACCGCCGGCAGCTGCTGCTGGTGGCTGACCACCAGCGGGGTGCTGGTGATCCTGCCTTCGGCGAGTGCGGCGAGCGGGATGATGTTGCCGGCACCCACCGGAATGCCGGTGTTCTGCGCGCCGATGCCGGTGGCGGTAGAGGAGTTGGACGAAGTGACCTGGCCGAAGTTGGTGGCATTGCTGCCGGTCAACGCGCCGGCGCCGTTGGAGGCCACCGCCAGCTGGTTCATCAGTGCGGTGCTGGTGCGGAACTCCGGCGCCACTTCCAGCACGACCCGGTACTGGTTGAGCTCGGTGAAGATGGTGGAGATCTGGCGCTGGCCGAAGGCGTCGTACAGGGTGTCGTCGATGGTCTGCATCGGCACGCCGAGCACACTGGCCTTGTCACGGTCGATGGTCAGTTCCAGCGCGCGGCCCTGGTTGGACAGGTTGTTGTCCACGTCGGCCAGTTCGGGGCGCTGGCGCAGCGCTTCGGTCAGGCGCGTGGCCTGCAGCGCGACCTGCGCGCTGTCCACGTCCGACAGCGAATACTGGTACTCGGTAGCCGCCACGCGGGTATCCAGGGTCACGTCCTGTACCGGCTTGAGGTACAACGCCACGCCGGGAATGCCGGCCACGGCGTCCTGCAGGCGCGGCAGGATCTCATCGAGCCCATCGCGGTCGCCGCGGGCCTTGAGCACGATCGACAGCTGGCCCTGGTTGAGGGTGGGGTTCATGCTGCCGGCGCCGATGAAGGCCGACACGCCGGTCACCGCCGGGTCCTTGCGCAGCGCTTCGGCTACCGCCTTGGTGCGCTGTTCCATCTGCGGGAAGGCGATGTTCTGGTCGGCCTGGACCACGCCGGTGATCAGGCCGGTGTCCTGTTCGGGCAGCAGGCCCTTGGGGATCACGATGTACAGCACCACGGTCAGCACCAGGGCGCCGGCGGCCACGGCCAGGGTCATGCGCTGGTGGTCCAGCACCCAGTCCAGGCTGCGCTCGTAGGCCCCTACGGTACGCGTCCACAGGTTTTCCTTGCCGGCCGCAGCGGCGCGCTCGTGCGCATCCTCGCCTTCGGGCAGGGCGTCGGGCTTGAGCAGGTAGGCGCACATCATCGGGGTGAGCGTCAGCGAGATCAGCATCGACAGCACCACCGCGATGCTCAGCACCCAGGCGAACTCATGGAACAGGCGGCCGGTGACGCCGGGCATCAGCAGCAGGGGCAGGAACACCGCCACCAGCGAGATGGTCAGCGACAGCACCGTGAAGCCGATCTGGCGCGCGCCGATCTCGGCCGCTTCGGGGCCGCTCTTGCCCTGTTCGATGTAGCGCACGATGTTCTCGATCATCACGATCGCATCGTCGACCACGAAGCCGGTGGCCACCACCAGCGCCATCAGCGACAGGTTGTCCAGCGACATCCCGGCGAAGGCCATCACCCCGAAGGTGCCGGCCAGCGACAGCGGCACCGCGACCGAGGGAATGATGGTCGCCCACAGGCGGCGCAGGAACACGAAGATCACCGCCACCACCAGGCCGATGGTCAGGATCAGGGTGAACTGCACTTCGTGCACCGAGGCGCGGATGGTCTCGGTACGGTCGGAGAAGATCTCCAGGTGCACGTCGGCCGGCAGCACGTTCTGCAGCTGCGGCAGCAGCGTGCGGATGCGCTCGACGGTCTGCACGATGTTGGCGCCCGGCTGGCGGCGCACTTCCAGCAGTACCGCCGGCTTGCCATCGGCCCAGGCGGCGAGCTGGTCGTTCTCCACCCCGTCGACCACGTTGGCCACGTCCGAGAGGCGGACCGGGCGACCGTTCTTGTAGCTGATGATGGTCTCGCGGTACTCGGCGGCGCTGGTCAGCTGGTCGTTGGTGCCGATCGAGTAGGACTGGGTCTTGCCGTTGAGCGAGCCCTTGGGTGCATTGACGTTGGCCTGGGTCAGGGCGCTGCGCAGCTCTTCCAGGGTCAGGCCCATGTTGGACAGCTGCGCCGGGTTGACCTGGATGCGCACGGCCGGCCGCACGTTGCCGGCGATGGAGACCAGGCCCACGCCCTGCACCTGCGACAGGCGCTGGGCCAGGATCGAGTCGGCGTAGTTGTTGACCTCGCGCAGCGGGCGCGTATCGGAGGTGAGCTTGAGGGTGACGATCGCCGCGTCGGCCGGGTTCACCCGGTTGTAGACCGGCTGGTAGGGCAGCGAGGAGGGCAGGGTGGCCTGGCGGATCGCAGCCTGCACGTCCTGTGCGGCGATGTCGATGTCGCGGTCCATCGAGAACTGCAGGATGATCGTGGACAGACCGGCCGACGAGTCGGAGGTCATGATCTCCAACCCGGAAATCTGCCCGAACTGGCGCTCCAGCGGGGTGGTGACCAGCGCGGCCATCGTGGTCGCATTGGCCCCCGGATACTGGGTGGTCACCACCAGGCTGGGCGCATCGATCTCCGGCAGCGCCGAGACCGGCAACTGACGGTAGCCGAGGATGCCGAGCAGCAGCAGGCCCGCCATCAGCAGCGAGGTGGCGATCGGGCGGCGGATGAAGATCGTCGAAAAGCCCACGGGCGGATCCTTGCTGTTACGTCATGCGGCGTTGAAGCGGGCGAACGCCGGCCAACCGGCCGGCGTCAGGAACGGGAGACGGCCGCGATCAGCGCGGGCCGCCACCGCGGCGGCCACCGCCGCCCTGCTGCTGGGCGGCAGCCTTGAGTTCGGCGTCGGTCGGCGGGGCCGGGGTCTCGCCCGGCTTGAGCGCGGTGACCTTGCTGCCCGGCTTGAGGCGGAACTGGCCTTCGCTGACCACGCGCTCGCCACCCTTGAGACCGTCGGTGATCTGCACGTTGCTGTCGCCGACCTCCACGCCGCTCTTGACCGTCTGCATGGCCACGGTGTTGTCCGGCTTGACGATATAGACGTACTCGCCGTCCGGGCCGCGCATCACCGCCTGGGTCGGGATCACCACGCCACCGGCAATCGTGCGCAGCTGCATCCGCACGTTGACGAACTGGCCGGGCCACAGCAGGTTGTCGGCGTTGTCGAACACGGCGCGGGCACGGAAGGTGCCGCTGTCGCTGCTGATCTGGTTGTCGACCACGTCCAGCTTGCCGCCGTCGGTGAGCACGTGGGCGTCGTTGCGGTCCAGCGCGGCGATCGTCACCGGGCCGGCCTGCTGGGCCTGGCGCACGTCGGGCAGCTGGCGCTCGGGCAGGTTGAACACCACGTGGATCGGGTGGATCTGGGTCAGGGTCACCAGCGCGGTGCCGGCGCTGACCACGTTGCCGGCGTCCACCGCGCGGATGCCGGCGATGCCGGAAATGGGCGCGGTGACGCGGGTGTACTGCAGCTGCACCTGGGCCGCGCGCATGCTGGCTTCGTTGGCGGCCACGGCACTTTCATACTGCGCCACCTGGTTGCGCTGGGTGTCCAGGTCGGTTTTGGCCACGTACTGGCGGTACTCGGGCGAGTTGGACCGCTGGAAATTGGAGCGCGCGGTGGCCAACTGGGCCTGGTTCTGGCGCTTGGCCGCGGCGGCCTCGTCGTAGCTGGCCTGCAGGGTGCGCGGGTCGATCTGTGCGAGCAGGTCGCCCTGCTTCACTTCCTGGCCTTCCTTGAAGTTCAGGCTGATCAGCTGGCCGCCGACCTGCGGGCTGACGGTCACGGTGTTCATCGCCGCCACGGTGCCCAGCGCGCTGGCATAGACCGGCACGTCCTGGCGGGCCGCATCGACCACCGTCACCGGCACCGGCCCGGCGTTGCGCGCTTCCCCACCGCCCCGTCCGGCTGCGGCGGCAGGCTTGCCCGCCTCGCCCTTGGGCTTGCCACCGCCGAGCATGCGCATGCCGATGAAGGCCACCACCAGCACTGCGACCACCAGCAGCACGATCTTCCAGAAACGCGACATTCAAAACTCCTGAGGCTGGCGGAGGGCGGGGGGCCCGGTTGGCTAGGCGCAAAGCATACCCGTCGCCTGCGCGCTTTCATGCATGACGGATGGGACGGGCGATCAGACCCGACGTGACCGACCGGGTTCCTCGAATCAACGTCTGCGGGGGCAGAAAGTTACAGCGCCGGGCCCGCTGATGGCCTACATTCAGGTTCGTCCGTCCCTTGCCCCTCGTGGAGACCTGCAATGCCCCGTCTGTCGCTGCTGTTGTCCGCCCTGCTGCTGGCCTGCCCCGCGCTGGCCGCCGCCACGCCCGCCGAACGCCCGGAAGTGACCGCCGCGGCGGCCCGCCTGAAAGCCACGGTGATCGACTGGCGGCGCGATTTCCACCAGCACCCGGAGCTGTCCAACCGCGAGGAGCGCACCGCCGCCAAGGTGGCCGAGCGGTTGCGCGCGATGGGCCTGAAGCCGAAGACCGGCATCGCGCACCACGGCGTGGTGGCGATCATCAAGGGCGGCAAGCCGGGGCCGCGGATCGCGCTGCGCGCGGACATGGACGCGCTCCCGGTGACCGAGCAGACCGGCCTGCCGTTCGCCTCCAAGGCCACCAGCACCTACCGCGGCGAGACGGTGGGGGTGATGCATGCCTGCGGTCACGATGCCCATACCGCCACGCTGCTTGGCGTGGCCGATGCCCTGGTGAAGATGCGCGAGAACCTGCCCGGCGAAGTGATGCTGATCTTCCAGCCGTCCGAGGAAGGCGCGCCGCCGCCGGAAGAGGGCGGTGCCTCGCTGATGCTCAAGGAAGGCCTGTTCGCCGACTTCAAGCCGGAGGCGGTGTTCGGGCTGCATGTGTTCTCCAGCGTGCCCGCCGGCCAGATCGCCGTTCGCGGCGGCCCGCTGATGGCCGCCTCCGACCGCTTCGGGATCAAGGTGATCGGGCGCCAGACGCACGGTTCGGCGCCGTGGAACGGGGTCGATCCGATCGTGGCCACGGCCGATCTGGTGGGCACCGCGCAGACCATCGTCAGCCGGCGCGCCAACCTGTCCAAGCAGCCGGCGGTACTGACCTTCGGCGCGATCAAGGGCGGCATCCGCTACAACATCATTCCCGACGAGGTGGAGATGGTGGGCACCATCCGCACCTTCGATGAAGGCATGCGCCAGCAGATCTTCGCCGACCTGCGCAACGTGGCCGAGCACACCGCCGCCGCGCACGGGGCCAAGGCGCAGACCGAAATCTACGAATCGGAAGGCAACCCGGCCACGGTCAATGACCCGGCACTGACCGCGCGCATGCTGCCCAGCCTGCAGGCGGTGGTCGGCGAGGCCAACGTCTACGAGCCGCCGCTGCAGATGGGGGCGGAGGACTTCTCGCTGTACGCCAAGGAGGTGCCGGGCCTGTTCTTCTTCGTTGGCGCCACCAGCGAGGGGATCGACCCGGCCACCGCGCCGGCCAACCACTCGCCGAAGTTCCTGCTCGACGAGAAGGCACTGGACGTGGGCCTGCGCGCGCTGCTGCAGGTCAGCCTGGACTACCTCAACGGGGCGAAGGCCCCGGCGGGCTGAGGCCGGACCCCAGCGGGCCGGTGGGCGCCATCCTTGGCGCCCGTCGGTCCCGCCTCCACCCGGCGTCCCCCTGGAACGGGGGACGGGCGTCCCCCACCGGCGTAAAATGGCCGGATGAATACCCCCCAGGACTCCAGCCTCGGTCGCGAGGTTGCTTACCCGTCGCAGTACGATCCCGCGCTGCTGTTCCCCATCCCGCGCCGTGGCGCGCGCGAGGAGATCGGCCTGGACGAGGCGGCACTGCCGTTCGTCGGCCATGACCGGTGGCAGGCCTATGAGCTGAGCTGGCTGGACCGGCGCGGCAAGCCGCGGATCGCGGTGGCCACCATCCGCGTGCCCTGCACCTCGCCGAACCTGATCGAATCCAAGTCGTTCAAGCTGTACCTCAACTCCCTCAACAGCACCCGCTTCGACGACGACGAGGCCGCGCGCCTGCGCATGGTCACCGATCTGTCGGCCTGTGCCGGCGCGGTGGTGACCGTGCAGTTCGGCGTGCCGCCGCTGGTGGAGGAGGGCGAGGGCGAATCGCTGGACGAACGCGATGTCGCGATCGACCGCTATGGTCCGCCGGCCCCGGAATACCTGTCCGCCAATGCGGACGAGGTGGTCACTGAAACCCTGGGCTCGGCCCTGCTCAAATCCAACTGCCCGGTCACCGGCCAGCCGGACTGGGCCAGCGTGAGCATCCGTTACCACGGCCCGAAGATCGACCGCGACGGTCTGCTCCGCTACCTGGTGAGCTACCGCGAACACGCCGAGTTCCATGAGCAGTGTGTGGAGCGGATCTTCAGCGAGATCAGCCAGCGCTGCCGCCCCGAATGGCTGGAGGTGGAGGCCCGCTATACGCGCCGCGGCGGTCTGGACATCAACCCGTGGCGCGCCAGCCCGGGCATCGCGCAGCCTGCGCGCACCGTGCGCGACCTGCGCCAGTAAGCAGCTGCGCCGGGGCCGCCCGCCCGCCGGGTGCCGACCGCTGGTCGGCACTCTTCGGTCCTGGGGCCCGTCTTCACATCCACGCCATGCGCCATTAACAAGGGCTGTGACACCGTGCCTCCCATGTCGTCAATGAAGACGGGAGTGTGTGGATGAGTACCGATAAGAAAGCCGATTTCTCCGGTGTCAAAACCAGCATCGACACCACTGCCGAGAAGGTCGAGAAAGCCGACTTCTCCGGCGTATCCACGTCGATCGATACCACCGCCGAGGTGGTGGGTGGCAGCTACACCGTGCAGAAGGGCGACTCGCTGTCGAAGATCGCCAAGCAGGAACTGGGCGATGCCAACGCCTGGAAGAAGATTTTCGACGCCAATCGCGACGTGTTGGACGACCCGGACAAGATTTTCCCGGGACAGGTCCTGAAGTTGCCGCCCAAAGGCTGAGTCGCTCCGTCACTACCCATTCCAAGGGAGGAATTCCATGAAGAAGTCGTCCATCAGTACCGCTGTACTCGCCGGTCTCCTGGCCACTGTGGCCCTGGCTGGCTGCAAGAAGAAAGAAGACACCGCCGACAACAATGCCCAGCCGGCCGCGATGACGCCTGCGCCGACCCCGGCACCGGCACCCGAGCCGATGGCCGCTGCGGCGGCAGTGAATGTCTCCAGCGTCACGGTGGGCAAGACCGCCGCGGCCGACAAGACCGTTGCCCCGGCGGCGCTGTTTGCGCCGAAGGATGAAATCCTGGTGTCGGTGCGCACCGACGGCACGGCCAACAACGTCAATGTGGCGGCCAAGCTGACCTACCAGGACGGCCAGGTGGCCGGCGAGCAGACCCATACGCTCAACACCACCGGTGCTGAAACCTCCAACCTGAAGTTCACGAATGCCAATGGCTGGCCGGCGGGCAAGTACCGCGCGGAAGTCACGGTAGATGGTAAGGCGGCTGGAACGCCGCAGGAGTTCGAGGTCAAGTAAGCCCACGCCGACTCTCTCCCGGCAACAGGCTCACGATGGACGCAGCCGCGAGGCTGCGTCTTTTTTATGTCCGCCGGCTAGCCTCATCTGCAAGAAGTCTGGACGCAAGGCGCGTCGATAAGGTCTTCACTCATTCGTCCACTTCGAGTCATGATGGTGGGCAAAGAACAAGCTTCCCACGTCAAACCCGATCGGAACTTCGAAGGTTGCTTGGTACGCGAGTGGGTGGTGCAATCGGCCGGCATTCCGTTGGGTCTGGTCAAAAAAATCAACATGGTGCAAATTCTTCCAGATGCGCCATTTGATCCAACCTGCTCGGGAGGATTTTCTCCGGATCAAGGCGGTAACTTTGTGAGCTACAGTCTCGATGTAGCCGGGTTTTTGGCGAATCTGGGATGAAAGTTCCAAGCCCAATAATCGTTGAGCCTTAGACATGAATGGATCAATTTTTCTCTTCTTGGTTGCAGCGATGATGAGTCAGAGCGGCAACTATGAAATATCTCATAGTGATCCGGTAAGAGCTCAAAGGGGCCCTGCGGGAGATTGGCCTGCTTCTGGGTGTTTTGTCTGGGAGTTCCAGGTTGATAAAGATGGTGCCCCATATAATCTCAATGCGAAGGAAGGCAGCAGAAACCACGGATTGCACGTAGCTATGCAAGCGGCGTTGAGGAATTTCCGGTTTCAGGTAGAGCATGACTCGGACCCCGATCGCCTGTATGAAGTTCGGTTTCAGTACAGAAGTGGGGATGCCGTCGCCTCCATAGTGCCGTGCTGTAGTTGCAGAGAGTCGCTCACTGAGCTGACCGAATAGGCTCATCACTTGCTAACCGCCCATGAATCGGTGTCGGCCCGCGCTTCCCGGCTGGCCGCCGACCAGGCGCGCCGATCAGTTCCTCGACCGTCACTGCCAGCCCGGTCGCCAGCGACGCCAATAGCGACACCGGAACGCGGCTGCGCCCGATCTCGAACGAGGCGATCTGCTGCGGGAGCCAAGCGAGGAATAGGGGGGCATTCAAATCGGGAAGCCTTGGGTATGTCAGTCTCTCGACTGATGTATGGATGAGGGAAACGAAGTGAGATCAACGTCTTTGATCGATTCACTCGGGGTGTAGTTCCTCATGAAGTAGGACATCTCGGCGGCGTGAATGATCTCTACGACAAAAGGACAGGACGACCAGATCCGACCAAGGGAAACGGCATAATGAATAGAGTGCCAGGCATTGTTGACGACTTCTTGATCAACGGAATGATTGACGCCAGTTCAAACATTCAGCGACGGGAGAGATAGACATGAAGGATTTGCGCCGCTACTTCTGCTTTGCCGCTGCCCTCATTCCATTGCCGTCGTTGGCCCAGGAGTCAAATCTCTGGTCTTACAGTTGCGACCACTTTCTTCATGGTTCCTGTCTGCGGATTCCCCACGGGATGTCGGTGACCTATGAGGCCCCGGCGGATTTTGGGCTCCACAGGGTGCACAGCGACGGGAGAGAGGTGGTGATGGTGTACGAGGGCGATGCGCCCAGTCGGCCGCCGGCAGGCGTTCCCGATGTGACGCTGGGCATGCCCGGTCATCTTCTTCACGCTTTCAAAGTGCGCGAGGCAGGTGGCGTCCGCTACGATCTGCATGTGTCATCGTCGGTGTCCGACGCGATGTCCTTGCATCTGACTGGGCAAACGACCAATGCAGCGGAGCAGGCTGCGCTTGCGGCGGTGCTTGGTGGATTCCGCATATGCAGTTTCAAACGTAGCCGCACCGCCCAGCGGCTTGTTTGCCCGAGGCGCAGCGCGTGGGGGCAAGCACTCTCCGCCTGGGTCGCAGATGAGGTCGTAGAGAAGCCGCTTGCAGAGTGACTGCCTCTCCGTGGACTGTCCGTGGCATGCCCCTGTCGTGTCCATTCTGGTCTGGCGGTCCCGCGATGCGTAGCGGTCTCTTCCAAGGGGGCCAGAGCGCAGTCGATGCTTGTCCTGACCTGCTAAGGGGGGAGCGGCAGGACGGGGACGTCGCCACGTCGTCGCACGAAAGCACTCGTCCATCCGCGCTGTCCTGACGGGCGCAGGGGCCGGCAGGCCTGGCTGAGTTTCAGACGTTACCGATCAACCCACAGGCGGGTAGCCACGATTCAGTACGTTTGCGTATGGCGCCGCTTTGCTCCGGGGGGCTGAAAACGCGACAATGCGGAGGTTTCCCGCAGCGCGCGCCACGCGGCGCGATCCACGGGAAAAGTGCGGACCCCGCCCGGCGCGGCCCGCACGCGACACGGTTGCACGCGGCCCCGCATTGCCGACGGCCATCACTCCTCAGATCTGCAAGAGAGCATCAGTCCCCCATGTCGAACACGCCCAAGATTCTCTACACGCTCACCGATGAAGCTCCGTTCCTGGCTACCCAGTCGCTGCTGCCGATCGTCGAGGCGTACACCGCCACCGCCGGCATCGCGGTCGAAACCCGCGACATCTCGCTGTCCGGCCGCATCCTGGCGCTGTTCCCGGATTACCTGAAGGACGAGCAGAAGGAAGCCGACCACCTGGCCGAACTGGGCCAGCTGGCGACCACCCCGGATGCCAACATCATCAAACTGCCCAACATCAGCGCCTCGGTGCCGCAGCTGAAAGCCGCCATCAAGGAACTGCAGGACCAGGGCTACGCGCTGCCGAACTACCCGGACGTGCCCACCGACGACGTCTCGCGCGACATCAAGGCGCGCTACGACAAGGTCAAGGGCAGCGCGGTGAACCCGGTGCTGCGCGAGGGCAACTCGGATCGCCGCGCACCGCTGTCGGTCAAGAACTACGCGCGCAAGCACCCGCACCGCATGGGCAAGTGGTCGCCGGAGTCGAAGTCGCACGTGGCGCACATGGACGGTGGCGATTTCTACGGCAGCGAGAAGTCGGCCACGCTGCCCAACGCCGGCAGCCTGAAGATCGAACTGCAGCAGGCCGACGGCACCACCGTGGTGCTGAAGGAAAAGACCGCGGTCAAGGCCGGTGAGATCGTCGACGCTGCCGTGATGAGCCGCAACGCGCTGGCCGCCTTCGTGCAGGCGCAGATCGCCGATGCCAAGGCCAAGGGCGTGCTGTTCTCCCTGCACCTGAAGGCGACCATGATGAAGGTCTCCGACCCGATCATGTTCGGCGTGGTCGTCGAGGAGTTCTACAAGGACGTGCTGGCCAAGTACGCCGACGTGCTCAAGCAGGCCGGCTTCGATCCCAACAACGGCATCGGCGACCTGTACGCGCGCCTGCCGCAGCTGCCGGAAGCCACCCAGGAAGCGATCAAGGCCGACCTGGCCGCCGAGTACGGCAAGCGCCCGGGCCTGGCGATGGTCAACTCGGACAAGGGCATCACCAACCTGCACGTGCCCAGCGACGTGATCGTGGACGCCTCGATGCCGGCGATGATCCGCGACTCGGGCGGCATGTGGAACGCCGACGGCAAGCTGCAGGACACCAAGGCTGTCATTCCGGACCGCTGCTACGCCGGCGTGTACCAGGCCGTCATCGACGACTGCCGCACCCACGGCGCGTTCGATCCGGCCACGATGGGCTCGGTGCCCAACGTGGGCCTGATGGCGCAGAAGGCCGAGGAATACGGTTCGCACGACAAGACCTTCCAGATCCCGGCCGACGGCACCGTGCGCGTCACCGACGAGGCTGGCGCGGTGATCTTCGAGCACGCCGTGCAGACCGGCGACATCTGGCGCATGTGCCAGACCAAGGACGCCCCGATCCAGGACTGGGTGAAGCTGGCCGTCAACCGCGCCCGCCTCAGCAGCACCCCGGCGGTGTTCTGGCTGGACGCCGCGCGTGCGCACGATGCGCAGGTGATCGCCAAGGTCGAGACCTACCTCAAGGACCACGACACCAGCGGCCTGGACATCCGCATCCTGGCCCCGGTGGAGGCCACCGCGTTCTCGCTGGACCGCATCCGCAAGGGTGAGGACACCATCTCGGTGACCGGCAACGTGCTGCGCGACTACCTGACCGACCTGTTCCCGATCATGGAGCTGGGCACCAGCGCCAAGATGCTCTCCATCGTGCCGCTGATGGCCGGTGGCGGCCTGTTCGAGACCGGTGCCGGCGGTTCGGCGCCCAAGCACGTGCAGCAGTTCGTGGAAGAGGACTACCTGCGCTGGGATTCGCTCGGCGAGTTCCTGGCCCTGGCCGCGTCGCTGGAGCACCTGGGCAACCGCTACGACAACGCGGGCGCCGCCGTGCTGGCCAGGACCCTGGACCAGGCCAACGGCCAGTTCCTGGACAACGACAAGTCGCCGTCGCGCAAGCTCGGTGGCATCGACAACCGCGGCAGCCACTTCTACATCGCGCTGTACTGGGCCCAGGCCCTGGCCGCGCAGGATGACGATGCCGCGCTGAAGGCCCGCTTCGCCCCGCTGGCCAAGGCACTGGCCGACAACGAGCAGACCATCGTCGATGAGCTGATCGCGGTGCAGGGCAAGCCGGTCGACATCGGCGGCTACTACCGTCCGGACGTGGCCAAGGCCAGCAAGGCGATGCGCCCGAGCGCCACCTTCAACGGTGCGTTGGCCGCGCTGTAAGCCGCGCTCGGCATCTACACCGCTTCAACGGAAAACCCGCGCTTCGGCGCGGGTTTTTTCGTGTGGGGCCACGCCCTCCAAGGCCATGCCGAAGGCCGCGACGTGTCGATGGAAATGTGACGGCCGTCGGCGGTGGTTTTCATCCAGTGCGTGCGCCGGATCGCGTCAAGACGGCATGAAACTTGCCTGCGTCGCGCGCATTGGGCAGGGCGCATCTCCCCCTTCAATCTGTGCGATCCATCACGATTGGTCCGATATCGATGGCATAGCCTAGCCACGGTCGTATCCGCAGCAGTGGTGGTCCTTCAGAACGCAGGGGAAGGCGATGGCCCGGGTGCTGGTAGTGGGATCGGATATCCAGGGGGAGCACGCCCTGCTGCAGCGGCTGCGCACGGCGGCCGCGTTGCCGGGTGAGACAGTGCGCAGTTGCCGCGATCTGGACGAGTGCGACCTGCTGGTGATCAAGGACACCCCCGCACTGCGCAACGCGGCGCTGCGGATGGTGCGCGAACGGCCGCGGATCCAGTTCTGGATCGAGGACCAGCAGGGGCATCTGCGCCACGGTCAGGGCCACGATCATGCGGTGCTGGACGACGAGGCGATCGAGCGCGCGCTGCGGCACATGCCGGCCGCGCCGGCACCGATCGACGAACCCTGTGCGGCGCGCGGCGCGAAGGCGATCACCCGCGCGCTGCGCGAGCATCTGCAGGCCCGGCAGGGGCATGCCGTGCTGGTGGCGGATGGCCTGCCGTGGCTGCTGCTGGATTTCGAACTGGATCAGATGGTGCTCCCCGACGGTGGGGCCAGCGTGGCGCAGCGGCTGTCGGACCACTTCGACCGGCTTGCCCTGCACGGCATCGCGGCCAGGCGCTACCAGCAGCTCGCGGGCGACCTGCCACGGCAACCGCTGCGGCCGCTGCTGTGGCAGTGGGGCCAGCACCCGGCGCATTGGCAGGACCTGGATGCACGGCTGCAGCGCCATGCGCGGGTCAAACTGCTGCGCTGGCCCGACTTCCGCGTGCTCGGCCACCAGCACGACAGTTTCCGGCTGTGCTCGCTGCTGCTCAAGCGCGCGTGCAGCGTGGACGAGTGCAGCACCCTGCTGGACATGCCGGCCGAGGCGGTACGCGCATTCGTGCACCCGGCCTATCTGTGCGGGTATGCCGCGCTGGAGCCGACGTCCGCCGATGGTGGCGCCGTGCGCGCCCCCGGCACGGCGGGTGGCTCGCTGCTGGCGCGCATGTGGCGCAGCGTGCGCCAGCGTGGGGGAGGCTGACGGTGCGCGAACACAAGATCGTGGTGCTCGGTGCGATGGGCAGCGGCAAGTCCACGCTGGTGCGCGCCATCGCCGCCGGTGCGGTGGTGGATACCGATGTGCACAACAGCGACCGCGCCGGTGCCGACAAGGCGTCCACCACGGTGGCGATGGACTATGCCGACATCGATCTGCCCAACGGCGACCGCCTGCGTCTGTACGGCACCCCCGGGCAGCAGCGGTTCGACTTCCTGTGGCCGATCCTGCTGCAGGGCGCGAGTGGCGTGGTGCTGCTGCTCGACGCCACCGACCCGGCGGCGGCCACCGCGCTGGGCGCCTACCTGGATGTGCTGCAGCAGCATGCCGCGCAGGTGCCGGCGGTGGTCGGGCTGACCCGCCTCGACCTGGCCCCGGCCTGGGAGCTGGACACCTGCGCGCTGCAGGCCAGCCGCGGCGGCCGCATCCTGCCGGTGGTGCCGGTGGACGCGCGCGACCGCGAGGAGGGGCTGCGTCTGATGGATGTGCTGATGAGCGAAATGGAAGCCTGCGAACTGGTGGCCACACATGCCTGACGGCCGCGACGTGCGTCCCCTGGATGCCCGCCAGCGCGAGGCGCTCGGCCGCCACCTGCAGGCGTTCTGCGACGACATCGACGGCGTGCGCAGCGTGGTGCTGGCCAGTGTGGACGGCTTTGCGGTGATCCCCGGCGCCGGCACCCACGGCAACGGCGAACGGCTGGCCGCCATGACCAGCGCGATGCTGGCGCTGGCCGCTGCGGTGGGCCGCGAGCTGGCGCTGGGGGAACTGGAAGTGCTGATGCTCGAGGCGGGCGGCGGCAAGGTATTGATGCTGGCCCTGCCCAGCCAGCCGGCACCGCTGCTGCTGATGACCGCGTGCGACCAGCGCTGCGTGGTCGGCAAGGTGCTTTGGCGCGCCAAGGAATGTGGCCGCAACATCGTGGCCGAACTCAGCGGATCACGAGCCGATCCGCAGGGGCACATGGGGCTCGACAACCAACGGGGTGCAACATGGCAGGACTCGATCAAACCTTGAGCGCGCTGATGACCATCGATGGCGCGCAGGCGGTGGCACTGGTGGATTACGAAAGCGGCATGCTGCTGGGCGAGGCCGGCACCGGTGTGGACATGGAGGTGGCAGCGGCGGGCAATACCGAAGTGATCCGCGCCAAGATGAAGACCGCCGCCTCGCTCAACCTCAACGACACCATCGAGGACATCCTGATCTCGCTGGGCCGCGCGTACCACATCCTGCGGCCGGTCGCGAAGCAGCAGGGGTTGTTCATCTACCTCGTGCTCGACCGCGGCAAGTCCAACCTGGCCCTGGCCCGGCGCAAGGTGCAGGACGTCGAAAGCCAGCTCGCGCTCTGAGTTCCCTCCGCCGCCGGCTGCGGCAGTACGCGCAGCCGGCGGCGCTTTTTCGTCCGGTGTCCGGTGGTCCGCCACCGGCCCGCCCACCTCATGCATTCCGCCGGGGGCTGCCGTAAGGTAGAGGGCAGACCACCGGGGTGTGCCTGCATGCGCAACGCTGTCCGTCCTTTCCCTGCCGTGTTGCGATGAACGTACCGGCATCGACCCTGGCCGTGCTTGTGCGCGACGGCTTCGAGGCCTATCACGCGCGCTTTGCGGCGATCACCCGGCGCGCGCGCACCCGCTTCGAGCAGCGCGACTGGACCGCCGCACGCCAGGACGCCGTTGAACGCATCGGCCTGTATGACATCTGCATCGCCGAGACGATGGATGCACTGCGGCGTGCCGCCGGCGAGAGCGTCGGTGCCCGGGACGTGTGGCTGCAGGTGCGCCGCAGCTACGCCGCGCTTGTGGACGGGCTGATCGACGCCGAGCTGTATAAAACCTTCTACAACACCCTGGCGCGGCGCCTGTTCGCCACCGAAGGCGTGGACGCGGCGATCGAGTTCATGGCGATGGACGTGGAGCCGTCCGATGCGATCACCCATCCGGTCGCACGGCACAGCTACACGCTGTCGCCCACGCGCCCGGCCGAGGCGATCCTGCGCGTGCTCGGCGACTACCCCTTCCAGGTGCCCTATGCGCACCAGCTGCGGTGCGCGGCGGCCATTGCGGTGCGCCTGCAGGACGACCTGGCGCACTGGGGCGACTACCCGGTACGCAGCATCGAACTGCTCGACACCGTGTTCTACCGCGAGCGTCGCGCGTACCTGGTCGGCCGCGTGTTCGGCGAGCATCGCTTTTCGCCCTGCGTGATCGCACTGGTCAACGACGACCAGGGGCTGCGTGCCGAAGCGGTGCTGACCCGCCGGCGCGATGTGGCCCACCTGTTCGGGGTCTCGCGCAGCTACTTCCAGGCCGATCTGGCCACGGTCGGCGATGCGGTGGTGTTCCTGCGCAGCCTGTTGCCGGCCAAGCCCATCGACGAGATCTACACCGTGCTCGGCCGTGCCAAGCAGGGCAAGACCGAGCGCTACCGGACCTTCCAGCGGCACTTCCAGGACCACCCGGACGAATACCTCGTGCATGCCGATGGCACGCCCGGCATGGTGATGGCCGTGTTCACCCTGCCCAGCTACCCGCTGGTGTTCAAGCTGATCCGCGACCGCTTTGCCTGGCCCAAAACACTCACCCGGCACCAGGTGGAGGAGAAGTACGCGCTGGTGTTCACCCTGGACCGGGTGGGCCGCCTGCTCGACGCGCAGCCCTACCGCCACCTGCGCTTCCCGCGCGCGCGGTTCTCGCCGGCACTGCGCGAGGAGCTGCTCACGCAGTGCGCCGGCAGCGTGCACGAGGACGGTGACACGCTGGTGATCGCGCTGTGTTACGTGCAGCGGCGCTTCCGCCCGCTCAACCTGTACCTGCGCGAGCAGCCGGCCGACGCGCGCCGTGCCGCCGCGCTGGACTACGCGCAGGCCATCACCGACATGGCCCGCAACAACATCTTCCCCGGGGACATGCTGCCGAAGAACTTCGGCGTCTCCCGGCATGGCCGCGCCGTGTTCTACGACTACGACGAGGTCTGCCTGGTCAGCGACTGCCACTTCCGCCACTGGCCCACGCCGCGCAACGCCGAGGAGGCGATGGCCGACGAACCGTGGTTCCACATCGGGCCCAACGACGTGTTCCCCGAGCGCTTCTGGATGTTCATGGGCCTGGCCGCCCCTGAGCTGGCGGCGGTGCGCGAACACCATGCGCACCTGTTCGACCCGGCGTGGTGGCAGGGCCTGCAGCAGCGCTTCGCGCAGGACGACTATCCGGACACCCCGCCTTACGCGGCCGCGTTGCGGCTGGCGTGAGCGGCGGCATCCCTGCGCTTTTTTGCGCATCCGGCATCGTGCGCTATGCTCTGGCCTCTTCGCGACAGGACGTCATGCGGACTGCCGAAGCCTCCCTGTCTGTGGCCTGTGCCGCGGCAAGATCAACCAAGGACGCGTTGGAATGGGCAAGAATTTCCTGACGATCATCGTAGTGTCGGCCCTGGCGGCATCGCCGGGATGGATCGGCGAGGCGGCTGCCGCGACGCCCAAGGCGTCGGCGACCGCGACCCAGTGGAGCGCGCCGGTGGAACTGAGCATGCGCATCAACGGCGAGGTCGATATCGCTGTCGATGGACGTATCACCGCACTGCGGATCGACAACGAGAAGGGATTGTCGCCGACCGTGCTGGGCATGGTGCGTACGACCGTGGACACCTGGCAGTTCGAGCCGATCAACGTCGACGGTTCGCCCGTTGCCGAGCGCGCCGCAATGACGCTGCGGCTGGTTGCCGTGCCCGGTGAGGACGGGCAGTACACCGCGCGCGTGCGCAGTGCCAACTTCCGGCCGTTGGGTACGTCGGAAAGCAGGCGACGGTCGCGCAATACCCGTCTCCCGCCGCCCGAGTACCCCAAGGAACCCGGTGTGCGTGGAAATGAAGCGACCGTCTACCTCGCCTTGCTGCTTGAGCCGGATGGCAAGGTGCGCGACGCGATGGTCGAGCAGGTCAATCTGCGGCAGGTCGGGAGCGAACGGGCGATGCGCGAGGTGCGCGAGAAATTCGCCAAGGCGGCCCTTTCCGTCACGCGGCGCTGGAAGATCGCGCCGGACGAAGAAGAACTGCGCACGAACCCGTCCCAGCGCATTGTGCGCATCCCCGTAGCGTTCTCGATTGTGGGTTCCCCCACGGATGATCTGGGCAAATGGACGGCCTATTCGCCCGGACCGACTACGCCCATTCCCTGGTATCGCACGGCGTCCACGGTCGATTCCGCGCCCGATCTGCTGCCCGAAGGCAGCATCTCCGTCGCCGACGCCGCTGATACCCCGCGTCTGCGTACGCCACTGGAGGGCTGAGCGCGGCGTCATGCCGCTGTCATGCAGGAACCGGCGCAGGTATGCGATTGTCTGCGTTCATTACGACAGGGAGTCATACTGATGCAGTCCCCCAAACAGTGGTTGCTGGCTGTCAGCCTCGGCCTGGCCTGTGCCACCGGCACGGTCGCGTCCGTTGACGCCGCCCCGAGCGTCCGCGCGCTGCGCGACCAGGTCGAGTCGAGCATGCGGGTCAAGGGCAGCCTGGACATCGATGCACAGGGGCAGGTCACCGCCGTGCGCATCGACCAGGAAGACAAAATTCCCAGCGGCGTTGCCGGCTTCATCACATCGTCGGTGGCCGGCTGGACCTTCGAGCCCACACTGCGCGACGGCGCGCCAGTGGCGATCACCACGCCGATGAACCTGCTGGTGATCGGCAGCAGATCGGCGGATGGGTCGGCGACCGTGGAAATCCGCCGCGCGACCTTCGTCGAGTACGATGCCAACGACGCCGCGCAGATCGCGTGGGACGGCGGTTCGCCGCCGGAATTTCCGACCGACAAGATTGCCCGCGGCACCGCTGGTGACGTCTATCTGCTGATGCGCGTGGGCCGCGACGGACAGGTGATCGACGCCGTTGCCGAGCAGGTCAACCTGCGCGTGATGGTCCCCGCCCGTGAAGTGCCGCAGCTGCGTGATGTCTTTGCCCGCAGTGCGATACGCGCGGCCAAGGGGTGGAAATTCCGCGTGCCCAGTGCCGGTCCGCAGGCGGACCGCCCGTTCTGGGTGGTGCGCTTCCCGGTGAGCTACGCGCCGCAGCGCAATGCCTATGGCCGTTGGCAGCCGTACCTGCCGGGCCCGCGTCAACGCGCCTCCTGGCAGTTGCCCGAGCACATCGATGTAGCGCCCGACGTGCTGGGCGAGGGCACCTATCTGGTGGGCGACCAGACCGGCCCGACCCTGCGCACCGCCCTGGGCGGCACCTGAGCTCTGGCCCGGGGCCGGCCCGTCCGGCCCCGCGCGCACCCGTCCACGCAGTGCGGTAGGCTTCGGCCCATGCCTGGGACAGGGAGTCGCGCATATGTGGAATCCACATCGTGGAGGGCGCTGCCAGCGTCTGCTGTGGCTGGCGCTGCTGGTGGGGTGGCTGTGCACCGGCCCCGCGCTCGCCGCGCCATCAAAGACACCGGCGGGGGAACAGCTGGAAGTCAGCATGCTGCTGCGCGGCGCGCTGGATGTCAGTGCCGGTGGCGCGGTTGAAACCCTGCAGTTGGGCGATGAGAGCCGGGTGCCGCCGGTGGTTGCCGATTTCGTCCGCCGTGCGGTTGCCGGCTGGCGGTTCGATCCCTATCTGCAGGATGGCCAGGCACGCGCGATCCGGATACCGCTGGTCCTGCGCGTGGTCGGCACGCCGCTGGACGACGGCAACCTGCAGATCGCCCTGCGCAGCGCCAGTTTCCAGAACTACGACCCGAACGACCCGACCCGGTTGACGTGGCAGGATGCCACTCCGCCGCTGTACCCCGGTGGCGCCGGCATGTTCGGCGTCAACGGCGATGCATACGTGCTGATGCGGGTGGGGCGCGATGGCCGGGTGCAGGAGGCCATCGTGGAGCAGGTCAACATGCGCGTGCGGGCCTCGCCGCGTCGCCTGGCCGCCTACCGCAAGCAGTTTTCGCGCAACGCACTGGTGGCCGCGCGCACCTGGTCGTTCCGGGTGCCCACCTCGGGCGAGAGCCGGGATGCGCCGTTCTGGCTGGTGCGGGTGGGCGTGCGCTACGACGTCAACGGCGAGGGCGAGCAGTTCGCGCGCTGGTATCCCTACCTGCCGGGCCCGCGCCAGCGCCCGACCTGGACCGATCCGGCCACGCTGCTGCTGGCCGCCGATGCTCCGGATGCGTTGCCCGCCGATGGCGGCCTGTACCAGGCCGGCCAGCGCGGACCCGTGCTGCGTACGCCGCTGGGCGGCGGCTGAGGCGGCCGCAGGATCTCAGGCACTTCGGCCTTCGGGGTGCACCACGGTGCGGTCGCGCCCCTGTTCCTTGGCCATGTACAGCGCCTTGTCCGCCAGGCGCAGCGCCTGCTGCGGGTCCTCGTGGAAGGTCGGGTAATGCGCCACGCCAAGCGAGACGGTGACCGAACCGACATGCTCGAACACCTCGGCGGCGATCCGTCGGCGAAGCCGCTCGGCGAACTGCACCGCCGCCGTGGTGTCGATGCCTGGCAGCAGGATCAGGAACTCCTCGCCGCCGTTGCGGCACAGCAGATCGGTTTCGCGCGAATCGGTGCGCATGAGCTGCGCGATGCGCAGGATCACCGCATCGCCGGCCGCGTGGCCGAAACGGTCGTTGATCGCCTTGAAACGGTCGATGTCCATCGCGATGATCGCGAACGACTGCCCGCGCAGCTGCCAGTCTTCCAGCCCCTGCTGCAGCCCACGGCGGTTCTGCAGGCCGGTGAGGGGGTCGGTCATGCTGGCCCGGCTGAGCTTGCCGATACGGTCCTGCAGCAGGTTGAAACTGGACAGCAGCGCGGTCTTGAGCTGCGCCACTTCGTAGTACCAGGCGCGGATGCCGGTGACGTGGCGGATGGCGATGCCGGTATCGCGGTTCTGCACGTTGCGCGCGAGCTGCCACAGCGGCAGTGAAATGCGCCGGGCGAACCACCAGGTGATCAGCAGCGACAGCACGCCCAGCGGGATCGCGTTCCAGATCACCGAGGTCATCAAGCGCGACAGCGGTGCCAGCGTGGCGTCGGTGGGGCGCTGTGCCACCACGCCCCAGCCCACGATCGGCACCGGTGCGTAACCGGCGAGCATCGCCACGCCGTGGCTGTTGCGCACCTGCTGCGCTCCCGAGTGGCCCTTGCTCACCGCCTGCACCGCCGGGTTCTCCAGGGCGAACTGGCCGACCCGGTCGGGTTCGATGTGGTACAGGATGCGGCCATTGCGATCGACCACGTACAGGTAGGAGCCGTCGCGGTAGTAGTGCTTGCCCAGCAGGGTCTGCAGGATGCTGCGCTGGCGCAGGTAGATGGTGCCGCTGACGTAGCCCTGGTACTGCCCCTGTGCGCTGAAGATCGGGTGGGAAATGGCGATCAGCAGGCGCCCGGTGGCGGACTGGTAGGGGTCGCTGATGTAGGGCACGCGCCGCGCCAGCGCTTCCTGGTTGCCCGGGCTGCGCAGCACCACACCCTGCAACGCCAGGCTCTGCGGCGACGTGGCCAGCACGGTGCCGGCGGCATCGACGATCAGCACCGAGTTGAAGGAATTGGTCTGCAGCTGCAGCCGGGCCGCTTCGGCTTCCAGCGCGCTGCGGTCGTGCGCATGCTGGCCCAGCGTGGTGGCGCTGTAGGCCAGCTGCTGCTGGGCGGACTGGACGAAATTCTGGGTGGTTTCAGCCAGCTTGCTGGCATACACCCGGTTGGCCTCCAGGGTATTGCCGATCAACTGGTCGCGCTGCACGCGGTAGCTGGCGTGCAGGGTGTTGGCCAGGGCGATCAGCGCACTGAGCAGGGCCAGGGCGAGGATCAGCTTGCCCAGGTTCAAGCGGGTAGACAGCAGGCGCATACGTTCGATGGAAACCGGCAGGTGCTGCACCTACCCGGACGTCGGAAGGAACGGCAACGATGGAGCGGTCAGGAGCGCACTGCGTGGCGTCGTCGCGGAGCGAAGAGTCGCTCCGGTCACCGATGCCCCCGCCCCCGGGCGGCAAACAGATCACGGCGCGGATTATCACGGATTCCCCGCCGGCGTGGGTGAATCGGCGTATCCGGCCGCGCCAGGTCAGCGCTCCAGCCGCCGGCGCAGCACGCCGCGCACCGCATCGGCGGTGGCCGGGTCGAGATCGCCAAGCACACCGCGCACGGCGGCGGGGATGTGTGCGGCGGTGTCCGCATCCGCAGCAAAGACATAGTGGTCGAACAGCGCACGCCAATGCGCGCGCTGCGCCGGTGGCAGCGGCCGCACCGCCAGCAGCGCCAGCATCAGTGCGTTCATCGGCGCATCGGTCCAGGCCGGTACCGGTCGCCACCAGGTGTTGACCAGTACGTTGAACGCCTCCAGCCCTTCCATGTGGTGCCACCACAGCGACGGGATGTACACGGCATCGCCCGGCGCCAGTTCGGCCACCTGGGCGTGCGCCATCGCCTCGGCGAAGCGCGGAAAGCGGGCCAGGTCCGGTGCGGCGAAATCCACCAGGCTCACGGCCTGGCCGGCCGGGGTGAAGTCCAGCGGACCGATGTAGAGATTGCCCACCTGCTCCGGCGGGAACAGGGTCACGCGGCGACGGCCCGCGGCCACGCACGCCAGGTTGTCCGGCACATCCTGGTGGGCGGCGATGCGCGAGCGGTTGCCGATCCAGATGCTGGTCAGCGGGTCGTCCACCTCCAGCGCCAGGGGGTTGTCTCCGGCGAAGCCGGGCAGGAACGTCTCCAGCGTGGTGGACGCCACGTAGATCGACGGCGGCGCCGGGTCGGGCTGGTACTTGAGCAGGGTATCGAGCACCACGCGCAGCGGGATCTGCTCGCGGCGGAAATTGAAGCCCCGCATGTCCGCGCTGTAGAAGATCCGGCCACCTTCGGCCGGTGCCGCGGTGGTGGCGGTCACCGGCAGCCGGCCGTGGTCGAACCGCTTGAGGTATTCGACCGCCTCGTTGGCCGAGCGACGCGCGGCGGCCACCATCGGCCAGTGCGCCACCAGCCCCCGCAGCACCTTCGGCGAGGTCCAGCCGGCCAGCAGCGCCGGCAACTGGGCCGGCGCCACATCGTGCAGTTCCTCGATCGGGCCGTGGGGGGCGGGCATGCGCGGTTCCGGGTCCGGGATCAGAACTTGTAGCGTACCCCGAACATGTAGCGCGGACCGGTCTGGGTGGCGTAGCGGAGCATGTTGGTATGGCGCGAGTACGTGCGCATCGTTTCGTCGGTCAGGTTGATCGCCTCCAGGCTCAGCGTGAGCTGGTCGCTGACCGCGTAACTGATGTTGAGATCGAGCTGTCCGTAAGCGTCGGTGTAGTTCGGGTTCGGGCCCTGCCCACCGATGCCGTTGAGGAACTTGTCGCGCCAGTTGTACGCCGCACGCACCTGCCAGTTGTACTTCTCGTAGAACAGCACCAGGTTGGCCGAGTCGCTCAGGCCGATCATCGGGTACTGGTCGCCCAGGCTCAGGTTGTTGAAGGTCAGCCCCGACTTGACCTTGGTGTAGTTGGCGGCCAGGCCGAAGCCGGTCTGCCCGAACAGCTGCTGCACGCTCAGTTCCCAGCCATCCAGATGATCCGAGCGCTGGTTGGCCGGCAGGGTGATGTCGAACCCGGCCACCGGGTCGCCGGGCTGGCCGACGATGGTGCCGGTGAGCTGGCCGGCCGAGTTGGTGCCGGTGGCGGTCACGCCCGGATCGCCGTCGTGGTGGGTGAAGATGTAATCGCGGATGCACGGCATGTCGGTCACGCCGCAGCCCGATGCCAGCGCCTCGTTCCAGTAGGTGCCGCCAACGGGCGTGTGCAGCCCCGCGCTGTTGTCGCGCACGATGGTGTTGCTGATGAAGTTCTTGATGTTCTTGCGGAAGAAGCCGAGCGAGGCGTAACTGGACTCGCCGTAGTACCACTCCAGCGACAGGTCGAAGTTGTCCGACAGCAGCGGTTCCAGGCCCGGGTTCCCGCGCGAACCGGTGCCGCCCTGGGTGCGCACGATGTTGTCGAAGCGGCGGCCGCTGTCGATCTGGGTCCAGCCCGGGCGACCGATGCTGCGGCTGTAGCTGCCGCGCAGCGCCAGGGTGTCGCTCATGTCCAGCTTGAGATCCACGTTGGGCAGCACGTAGTCGTACTTGCCCTTGCCGCCAATGAACGTGCCTTCGGCGGCATAGCCCAGGTTGAACTCGTTGGCCGAGCCCCAGTTGATGCTGGTCGGCACGCGCACCAGTGCGGTCGATTCCACATCGGTCTGCTCGTAACGCACACCGGCCGCCACATGCAGCGGCATCGACCACTCGAAGGTGGTGCGGTACTGCAGGTAGGCACTTTTGGAGGTTTCGGTGGTGCGGATGTCTTCGGTGTATTCGGTGGGCGCCAGGTAACAGGTGGGGCAGGGCGGCTCGCCGTTGGCGGCGACCTGTCCGGCACGCTCGCGCAGGCGATCGAAGTCGAACACCAGGAACTGCCCGGTCAGGCGCGGATCGCTATGGCCGGAGAAGGCCTTGAAGTACCTGGCCATGTCATCGGCGTACCAGATGCTGTCATCGTAGTCGGCCGGGCTGCCCAGGCCACCCCAGGTGTCGCGCTGCATGATCGCCGAGGCCGAGCGGTTCTCCACCTTGGTGTGGCCCACGCCGAAGTCCAGTGCGGAATAGTCGGCGAACTTGAACGTACCGCGCCCCTGGTACTGCTGCACCTTGGATTTGTTGTAGCTGTTCTGGAACACCGAGCCGGTGACCAGCGCGTCGGACGCCTGTACGCCGCCAGGCGGCAGCGCGATATTGATGATCGGCAGGTCGCCGCTGTAGTCCACGGTGGTCTTGCCGCGCACGAAGGCGGCCACGCCGAGCACGCCGGCCGAGCCGTACGGGCTGTCGGGCTTGGATTCGGCAGTGGAGTTGTGGACGTCGAAGGACAGATCCAGTGCGTCGTTGACTTCCCAGTCCACGTTGAAGCCGAGCGAATCCATCGCGCTCTTGGTGGCCAGCTTCATGCCGCCCATCGACACGTCCGAATTGACCATGTCCTCGCTGTAGATGATCGGCGCCGACACCGGGCCATTGGTCCAGGTGCTGTCGCCGGGGCCGTAGTTGAACCACACCGACAGCTCGCTGCGCTGCTGCTGCACCTTGTTCTCGACATAGGTGTAATCCAGCGTGGTGGTGATGTTGTCGGCCGGCTTCCACTGCAGGGTGGCCTGGGCATTGGTGCGCTGGCGCTGCACGCCGTTGACGTTGTAGGCGGTGTTCTGCGGGCGGGCGTACACATCGGTGGGCCCCGGCCGGTTCTGGATGCGGTCCGAATAGCCCTGGCCGGGCTGCGGCAGCGCGCGCCAGTCGGTGCTTTCGTTGCCGTAGAAGGTGGCCCAGCCTTCGGCCACGGTGGCCTGATTGAACCCGGAATCGCGCTCCTGGTGGCTGGCGCTGAGGGTCACGCCGAAGCGGTCATCGGCGTAGCGCTGGCTGAAAATGCCCGACAGCTCGCCGGTCACGTTGTCGCCCTGCAGGGTGCGCGGCAGGTTGTCGTTGGAGCTGTCGTTGACCGCCTTCAGGCCCAGGCTGATCACCGGCTCGGATTCGAGCGGGCGCATCGTCTTGATGTTGATCGTGGCGCCGATGCCACCGGTCGGGTTGTCGGCGCGGGTGGTCTTGTACACCTCCACCGCCGAGATCGACTCGGAGGCGATGTTGGCGAAGTCGAACGAGCGCGAGCCGGACAGGCCACCGCCACCATTGCCGAGATTGGAGGACGGCATCTGGCGGCCGTTGAGCAGCACCAGGTTGAAGTCCGGCCCGATGCCGCGCACGGTCACCTTGGAGCCTTCGCCGCTGGAGGTACGGTCGATCGACACGCCGCTGATGCGCTGCAGCGACTCGGCCAGGTTGGTGTCGGGGAACTTGCCGATGTCTTCGGCCACGATGCCATCCACCACGCCCTGGCTGTCGCGCTTGAGGTTCATCGACGAGGTGAGGCTGCCGCGGATGCCGGTGACCTGCACCGTGTCCAGCGTGGTGGGATCCACGCCATCGGCGGGCGCGGTGTCGCGGGCGGGCGGGTTCTGCGCCCAGGCCGGGCCGGCCAGGGCCGCAAGCAGCGCGGACGTGAGCATCGCTTTGCGGGGTACGGCCTTGTACGTCTTCATGGAAGCTCCCTCCCCAGGGAATCTGTAATGGCGGTCTGACGGCGTCTTGCACGGTTCAACGGCACACCCGGCCGGATTGGAGCCACGGTTGACAGCGTTGTCAACAAACGGGCGCGCCACGCGCGGTCGGCAGCATCGCGATGCCGCGCCACACAGCACCGTCGTCATCGCTGCGGCGACGCCTAAAACACGGCAATGAAGGCGTTTCCACGCATTTTTCGCGTGACGTGGCGCGCCGGATTCGACCGGTGCATGTTGTGGTGCAGTGCAGAACGAAACTGCGCGAAGCCGGCCGAAGACCTCGAACCGGCCTTCGCCCGGACAATTGACCGGTTGTCTGACAGCGCTGGACAACCGTGACCGGAGCATGTTCCATGTGTGGCCGCCGCCTGGCCGGCTTTCCCAACCTGGAAGGACATGCAATGGACACTTCTGCTGCCGTTCGTGGGCAACATGTGCAACGCAATGGCGTTGCACTGGCGGTCGTGACCGCCATTTTCTTCATGTGGGGCTTCCTCACCTGCCTCAACGACATCCTGATCCCGCACCTCAAGGCCGCCTTCGCGCTGACCTGGGTGCAGGCGATGCTGGTGCAGTTCACGTTCTTCGGCGCGTACTTCCTGATGTCACTGCCGGCCGGTCGGCTGGTGGCCGCCGTCGGCTACAAGCGGGGGATCGTGGCGGGCCTGGCCATCGCCGGGCTCGGTGCCCTGCTGTTCTGGCCGGCGGCGCATGCCCACGTCTACGGCCTGTTCCTGGGTGCCCTGTTCGTCCTGGCAACCGGCATCACCGTGCTGCAGGTAGCGGCCAATCCGTATGTGGCGCTGCTGGGGCCGGAACGCACCAGCTCCAGCCGGCTGACCCTGGCGCAATCGATGAACGCGCTGGGCACCACGCTGGCGCCGCTGTTCGGCGGCCTGCTGATCCTGTCGGCCGAACCGCGCACCGACGCGCAGCTGGCGCTGCTGCCGCAGGCCGAAGCGCTGGCCTACCGCGTCGCCGAGGCGCAGTCGGTGCAGGTGCCGTACTTCGGCCTGGCCGTGGCGCTGTTCGTGCTGGCCGCCGCGATCTGGATGTTCCGCCTGCCCACCATTCCCGGTGTGGAAGAGGGCGCGGGCGAGGGCCGGCTGCGCGATGCGCTGCGCCATCCGCACCTGCGCTATGGCGTGCTGGCGATCTTCTTCTACGTCGGCGCCGAAGTGTCCATCGGCAGCGTGCTGGTCAACTTCCTGTCCATGCCCGGGATCGGTGAAGGCCTGACCGAGCAGGAGGCCACGCGCTACGTATCGCTGTACTGGGGCGGTGCGCTGGTCGGGCGCCTGGTCGGCACGGTACTGCTGGCCACGCTGGACCCGCGCCGCCTGCTCGGCCTGTTCGCGCTGGTGGTGATGGGGCTGCTGGCGGTCACCATGCTGGCCGGCGGTGGGCTGGCCAAGTGGGCGGTGGTCAGCATCGGCCTGTTCAACTCGATCATGTTCCCGACCATCTTCGCGCTGGCCATCGCACGCCTGGGCGCGTTGACCGGGCAGGGCTCCAGCCTGCTGGTGATGGCCATCGTGGGCGGTGCAGTGGTTCCGCTGGCGGTGGGCTGGGTTGCCGACCACCACGGATTGCAGGTGTCGTTCCTGCTGCCCCTGCTGTGCTACCTGTACATCCTGTTCTACGCCTGGCGCGGTTCGCGATCCAGCGCGTAACGCGGCTCAGCGCCGGCGCGGCGCGCGGGTTGATTCGCGGATCAGCACCGCATGGTCCACCGTGACCATGCGGCCGCCCTCGGGCGAGCGGATCCGCTCGATGAGCTGTTCGGTGGCGAGCTGGCCCATCGCCGACGTGGGCTGCCGCACGGTGGTCAAGGCCGGATAGATATGCCCGGCGATTGGCGTGTCATCGAAGCCGCAGACCGACAGGTCGCGCGGGATGCGCAGGCCGCGCTGGCCGGCCACGCGGAATACCGCTGCCGCCATGTCGTCGTTGGCGGCGAAGATCGCGGTGGGCGGCTGGTCCAGATCCAGCAGTGCATTGGCCGCCACCACGCCGGACTC
Source organism: Stenotrophomonas sp. LGBM10 (assembly GCF_046736075.1). Classification (GTDB taxonomy): domain Bacteria; phylum Pseudomonadota; class Gammaproteobacteria; order Xanthomonadales; family Xanthomonadaceae; genus Stenotrophomonas. The sequence goes on along the minus strand of NZ_CP177163.1, from coordinate 1,856,958 downwards.
GAACGAGAACTCGCCGTTCACCACCAGCGTCGGGTCGTAGGCGATGCCGGCGTCCTTGAGCGCCTTGCGATAGCCGGCATGCCGCCACTGGCAGGCGCCGTGCGCACGCGGGCCCTTGATGTGCGCGATGCGCCGGTGGCCCTGTGCGACCAGGTGACCGATCAGCTCGACCACGGCGGTGGTCTCGTCCATGCGCACGCCGATGCGGCCGTCCGGATGGCGCGGGGCGATGCTGGTGAAGGGAATCTCGTGCTCTTCCAGATAGGACAGCACCACCGCGTCGTCGGTCAGCGGCGGGATCAGCACCACGCCATCCGGGCGCGAGTTCTCGAACAGCGCGGCGAGGTCGGGCAAGGTGGTCCGGCCGGTGCCAACCGGCCCCAGGATCAGGTTGTAGTGATGGGCATGGCAGGCCTCCAGCATTCCGTTCTGGATTTCCATCAGGTAGTTGCGCGACGGATTGTTGTAGACCAGCGCCAGCGCATACGAGCGTTGCCCGGCCAGGCTGCGCGCCGACAGATTGGGCTTGTAGCCCAACCGCGCGACCGCCGCCTGCACGCGATCGCGTGTTTCCACGCGCACGTTCGGCTCGTTGTTGAGCACGCGGGACACGGTCTTGATCGAAACGCCCGCAACGGCGGCGACATCCTCGATACGACTACGCATGGGGTGGAAGATCCTGTTGGAGGGCGGGTCGACGGATGCCGATGGTAGTGCGCCGGGGCGACCACCGTGTTGCCGATGCAGGCGGATGTTGCCACGACACGCTGCTGTTTTGCGCACCGGCCAATCCGTGCGGCGATGCAACACCCCGGGCCCCGGTCGAACCTGCGCGTGCGGCCGCAATCCCCGCCAGTGCAGGCGCGGCCCCGCGCAGCCAGCCGCCGGCGGTTGACAGCGTTGCCGGGGCTTTGTATGACAGCGCTGTCAGACGGGGGTGCTGGTCCGCACGATTTCGCCGCAACGACCGCAACGCGTACCGCGCGTGGTCGTCGGTCACGGCGGCGCCCACACCGATCGCGAGCCATTCCCACCGGAGGTAGATGTCGTGAACAGCCCCACCAAGACTTTGCTCGGCACCTGCCTGCTGCTGGCCCTGGCCAGCCCGGCACTGGCCGCCCCCGCCAGCGGCGAAACGCTGAAGGACTGGCCGCGGGTGACCAGTGCGATCGCACCGGACCCGGCCCTTGAAGCACGGGTCCAGCAGATCCTCGCGGAGATGACGCTGGCGCAGAAGGTGGGGCAGATGACCCAGCCGGAGATCAAGACGATCAGCCCCGAGCAGGTGCGGCAGTACTACATCGGTTCGGTTCTCAACGGCGGCGGGTCGTGGCCGGGCATGGACAAGCATGCCTCGGTGGCGGACTGGCTGCGCCTTGCGGATGCCTACCGCGCGGCGTCGCTGGCCACGGACGCGAAGACGCCCATTCCGGTGATCTGGGGCACCGATGCGGTGCACGGGCACAACAACGTGTACGGCGCCACGCTGTTCCCGCACAACATCGGCCTCGGTGCGGCCGGTGACGCCGAACTGATCGAGCGCATCGGCGAGGCGACCGCGCGCGCCACCCGCGCCACCGGCATCGACTGGGTGTTCGCGCCGACCTTGGCGGTCGCGCACGATCCGCGCTGGGGCCGCACCTACGAGAGCTTCTCGTCCGATCCGGCGCGCGTGCGCGAGTACGCGCGGGCCTACGTCAAGGGCGCGCAGGGCCGCTTCGCCGACGACGGCAACGTGGTGGCCACCGCCAAGCACTACATCGGCGATGGCGCCACCGATCACGGTCGCGACCAGGGTGAGGCCCTGGTCGGCAAGGCGTCGATGATCAACGTGCATGGCCAGGGCTACTACGGGGCGCTGGGCGAGGGCGTGCAGACGGTGATGGCCTCGTTCAATAGCTGGAACGACCGCGCCGCCGGCATGGACTACGGCAAGATGCACGGCAGCAAGGCACTGCTGACCGACGCGCTGAAGGAGAAGATGGGCTTCGACGGCTTCGTGGTGTCCGACTGGAACGGCATCGCCCAGGTACCCGGCTGTCGCAATGACAGCTGCGCGCAGGCGATCAATGCCGGCATCGACATGGTGATGGTGCCCGACGACTGGAAGGCCTTCATCGCCAACACCATTGCGCAGGTGGAGAACGGCGAGATCCCGATGGCGCGCATCGATGATGCGGTCACCCGCATTCTGCGCGTCAAGCTGCGCGCCGGCCTGTTCAACCACACACCCTCCGACAGCCGCTACGCCGGCGACAGCAAGGCGGTGCTGCACCGCGACCTCGCCCGGCGCGCGGTGCGCGAGTCGCTGGTGCTGCTGAAGAACGACAGCCGCGTGCTGCCGCTGCGCCGCGATGCGCGCGTGCTGGTGATCGGCAAGAGCGCCGACAGCCTGTCCGACCAGGCGGGTGGCTGGTCGCTGACGTGGCAGGGCACCGACAACACCAATGCCGATTTCCCGCAGGCCGATTCGGTGCTGGGTGCGCTGCGCGCGGAACTGGGGGCGCGGCAGGTGACCTACAGCGCCGATGGTGCCGGCGTGGATGCGGGGCAGTTCGACGTGGTGGTGGCAGTGGTCGGCGAAACCCCTTATGCCGAAACCAACGGCGACATCCTGCATTCGGACAGCGTCAGCCACAGCCGCACCTACCCGCAGGATCTGGCGGTGCTGCGCGCCGCGCAGGCGACCGGCAAGCCGGTGGTGACCGTGTATTTCTCCGGGCGGCCGATGTACACCAATGACCTGCTCAACCTGTCGCAGGCGTTCGTGGCGGCGTGGCTGCCGGGCACCGAGGGCAAGGGCATCACGGACGTGCTGGTGGCCGCCAAGGACGGCAGGCCCGCGCACGATTTCCGTGGCCGCCTGAGCTTCCCGTGGCCGGGCGTGCCGTGCCCCGCGCCGATCGACCAGCCCGATCCGACGCGTCCGCCGCTGTTCGCGCTCGGCTATGGCCTGCGCTATGCGGCACCGGGCAACGTGGCCCGCCTGCCCGAAGCCAACCCGGACAACTGCGGCGCGGTCACCACGCTGCCGATCTTCAACCGGGCCGATACCCCACCGTTCTCGCTGCATGTGGCCGCGGCCGGCGCCACCCAGCCGCTGGGCAATGACCTCAACGCCACCCTGCGCTGGCCCACCGCCGCGCCCGTGGTACAGGTGCGCACCGTGCAGGTGAACACCCAGCAGGACGCCAAGGAGGTCACCTGGCTTGCCCCCGCCCAACTGGTCGCGCGCAGCAGTTCGCGCCGCAATCTCGGCGCGCTGGCCCGCAACGACGGTGCGCTGCAGTTCGACGTGCAGCTGGTGCAGCGCCCGACCTCGCCGGTGAAGGTGACCATGCAGTGCGGCACCGGCTGCGAAGGCGGGGTGGATATCGCGCCGGTGCTGGCGCGGTTGTCGCCGGGGCAGAAGCAGACCGTCACCGTGCCGCTGGCCTGCTTCGCCAGGCAGGGCGTGGACCTGGGCGCGGTGGAAGCACCGTTCGTGGTGAGTGCGGATAAACCCTTCTCCGCCGCGTTCACCCAGGTGCGGGTGTCGGTGGATGCGGGCAAGGCGGCTGGGGCGGTGAGCTGCCCGTAAGGGCGGGGCAGGCTGCGTGCAAGCCAGTGGCGTCCATCCCTGTCGCGTCCGGGCAGGGATGGTGCCGCGGTTGTGGCACGCCATGTGGGGAGCCGGCCAGCGGCCGGCACTACCGTGGCGCGAGGGGATGCCTGGAGCCGGCCGGCGGCCGGCACTACCGTGGCGCGAGGGGATGCCTGGAGCCGGCCAGCGGCCGGCACTACCGCACGTGGATGCGGGGGCGCGCCAATGAAAAAGGCCCCGCGATGCGGGGCCTTTTTCCATTCGCCTGAAACGCGGATCAGCGCTTCATCGAACCGAAGAACTCGTCGTTGGACTTGGTGTTCTTCATCTTGTCGAGCAGGAACTCCATCGCAGCGATTTCGTCCATCGGATGCAGCAGCTTGCGCAGGATCCAGATCTTCTGCAGCAGCTCCGGCTCGATGAGCAGGTCTTCGCGGCGGGTGCCCGAACGGTTGATGTCGATGGCCGGGTACACGCGCTTTTCGGCGATGCGACGGTTCAGGTGCACTTCGCTGTTGCCGGTGCCCTTGAACTCTTCGTAGATCACTTCGTCCATCTTGCTGCCGGTGTCGACCAGCGCGGTGGCGATGATGGTCAGGCTGCCGCCTTCTTCAACGTTGCGCGCGGCACCGAAGAAGCGCTTCGGGCGATGCAGGGCGTTGGCGTCCACACCACCGGTGAGCACCTTGCCGGAGCTGGGCACCACGTTGTTGTAGGCACGTGCCAGGCGGGTGATCGAGTCGAGCAGGATCACCACGTCCTTCTTGTGCTCGACCAGGCGCTTGGCCCGTTCGATCACCATCTCGGCAACCTGCACGTGGCGGGCAGCCGGTTCGTCGAAGGTGGAGCTGATGACTTCGCCGCGCACGGTGCGCTGCATTTCGGTCACTTCTTCCGGACGCTCGTCGATGAGCAGCACGATCATGTGCACGTCCGGATGGTTGGTGGTGATCGCCGTCGCCACCTGCTGCATCAGCATGGTCTTGCCGGCCTTGGGCGGGGAGACGATCAGCGCACGCTGACCCTTGCCCTGCGGGGCCATCAGATCCAGGATGCGGCCGGTGATGTCTTCGGACGAGCCGTTGCCGCGTTCCAGAGTGAAGCGCTTGCGCGGGAACAGCGGGGTCAGGTTCTCGAACAGCACCTTGTTCTTGGACGCTTCCAGCGGCTCACCGTTGATGGTGTCCACGATCGACAGCGCGAAGTAGCGCTCGCCGTCCTTCGGGAAGCGGATGCGGCCGGACAGATGGTCGCCGGTGCGCAGGTTGAAGCGGCGGATCTGGCTGGGCGAGATGTAGGTGTCGTCCGGGCCGGCCAGGTAGCTGGCTTCGGCGGCACGCAGGAAACCGAAGCCGTCCGGCAGGATTTCCAGCACGCCGTCGGCGGCAACGCCGTCGCCGTGGCGGGTGAGCACCTTGAGCAGGGCGAAGATCACGTCCTGCTTGCGGGCGCGCGCCACGCCTTCGGAGATCTGCAGCTGCTCGGCGATCTCCAGCAGCTTCTGCGCCGGCATGCGCTTGAGGTCGCTCAGCGAATAGACCGGGAAGCCTTCGGGCACGTTGGCCTGCTGGCTGCGCACGAACGGCTGCTGCGGTTCGTTGTTGTCCTGCGGCATGCCGTCATCGTTGTAGCGATCGCCACCGCGGTTGCGGTCGCGGCGATTGCGGAAACGGTCGCGGCGGTTGCCTTGGCCCTGACCCTGGCCTTGGCCCTGGTTCTGGCCCTGACCCTGCTGGTACGGGTTCTGCCCGCCCTGCTGGTTCTGGTGCCGGCCATTCTGGTTGCGCTGGCCACCGTCGCCGGTGTCCTGCTGACCACCGCCCTGGGCGGGCGATGCGTCGCCACCGGCAGAGGCTGCCGGGGCCGATGCCTGCGGGGCTGCCGGAGCGGCAGCGGCCGGCGCCGGCGCGTCAGGCGCGGCAGCCAGGGGCAGGGCGGGTTGTGCGGGGGGGGAACCGGCGTCGGTCGCGGTGGCGGCCTTGGCAACACGCGGCTTGCGCACGCGCTTCTCGGCGGGCGCGTCAGCGCTCCCGGGTTCGGAAGTAGTGATATCGGACAAGTGCTGGATTCCTCGCTAGAAGGTGCGAGCGCCCGGCAGGGCGGCGAACGTTGGGAAAGGATCTGGAAGAAACTGCGTCCAGAAGATGCGGCGCGCGAATGCGGCCGGATATGCCGACACTAACACCGGCTCGCGGCGGCGCGCAAGCCGGGTGGGGCAGGGTCATTCATGCGGGCGACGGGCCCGCGGGGCAGCCGGATCGACCGGCTGCCTGCTGCGATCAGGCCAGGGCCTTGTCGAGCATGCCGGCCAGCTGGGCCTTGCCGACCGCGCCGATCTGCTGGGCCTGGACTTCGCCGTCCTTGAACACCAGCAGCATCGGAATCGAGCGCACGTGGTACTTGACGGCCAGCGCACGGTTCTGGTCCACGTTGACCTTGGCGATCTTGGCGCGGCCGTTGTAGGCGTCGGCCAGCTCGTCCAGGGCGGGGGCGATCATCTTGCAGGGACCACACCACTCGGCCCAGAAATCGACCAGGACCGGCTCCTTGGAGTTCAGCACGGTGCTATCGAAGTCGGCATCGCCGACATGTACAACCTTGTCGCTCATCTTGGTTTCTCGTCTGGAAATGCACCCGGCCAGGCCGGAGGAGGTTGAACCTGGACGACGCCTGGTGGGCGTCTTCCCCGTCTGCTGCCTCGTGGCCGCGTGGGCGGCCAGCGGTGCGTCAGGCCGGTTGCCTGGACGCGCACGGCGGGCAGTGTACCCCTATCGTCGCGGGCGGACAGACGCGGGTTGGAAAGAAGCATCCCGTGACTGTCATCTCACTCTGCCGGGGCTGGCCTCTCCGATATGCGGGCCGGGCACGACGCGTTCCAGCCCCGCACGGCGCCCCGTTCAACTGGCGTCAGGGGCCATGAAGACGGCGTCCTTTCTGGCGTCTCGCGGGTGGCTGCGACGGGTGAACCCGGTTTGGCGCCGACATTGCGCTAAACTGCGCCATTGTGCGGCGCCCCTGGACCGGTAAGGTCCGGCCCCGCCACCTCCCGGCGCAGGGGCCGCAATGGCGACGGTGCCCTCCAAGAATGCTGCAAGCCAGCCGCACCTCTGCCGGCTGGCCTTACCAAGACGGACTCATGAGCGACAAACCGCTGACCGATTTGACCTTCTCCTCCTTCGAGCTGCATCCGGCCCTGCAGGCTGGCCTTGAAGGCGCTGGTTTCACCCGTTGCACCCCGATCCAGGCACTGACCCTGCCGGTGGCTCTGCCCGGTGGCGATGTCGCCGGCCAGGCCCAGACCGGCACCGGCAAGACCCTGGCGTTCCTGGTCGCGGTGGTGAACCGCCTGCTGACCCGCCCGGCGCTGGCCGACCGCAAGCCGGAAGATCCCCGCGCGCTGATCCTGGCCCCCACCCGTGAGCTGGCCATCCAGATCCACAAGGATGCGGTCAAGTTCGGTTCGGACCTGGGCCTGCGCTTCGCGCTGGTCTACGGCGGCGTGGACTACGACAAGCAGCGCGAGATCCTGCAGCAGGGCGTGGACGTGATCATCGCGACCCCCGGCCGCCTGATCGACTACGTCAAGCAGCACAAGGTGGTGTCGCTGCATGCCTGCGAGATCTGCGTGCTCGACGAAGCCGACCGCATGTTCGACCTGGGCTTCATCAAGGACATCCGTTTCCTGCTGCGCCGCATGCCCGAGCGCACCACGCGCCAGACGCTGCTGTTCAGCGCCACGCTCAGCCACCGCGTGCTGGAGCTGGCCTACGAGCACATGAACGAGCCGCAGAAGCTGGTGGTGGAAAGCGAGTCGATCACCGCGGCGCGCGTGCGCCAGCGCATCTACTTCCCGGCCGACGAAGAGAAGATTCCGCTGCTGCTGGGCCTGCTGTCGCGCAGCGAAGGCGCGCGCACGATGGTCTTCGTCAACACCAAGGTGTTCGTCGAGCGTGTGGCCCGCTCGCTGGAGCGGGCTGGCTACCGCGTCGGCGTGCTGTCCGGCGACGTGCCGCAGAAGAAGCGTGAGAGCCTGCTCAACCGCTTCCAGAAGGGCCAGCTGGAAATCCTGGTGGCCACCGATGTGGCCGCGCGCGGCCTGCACATCGACGGCATCAAGTACGTCTACAACTACGATCTGCCGTTCGATGCGGAAGATTACGTGCACCGCATCGGCCGTACCGCCCGCCTGGGCGAGGAAGGCGATGCGATCAGCTTCGCCTGCGAGCGCTACGCGATGGGCCTGCCGGACATCGAAGCCTACATCGAGCAGAAGATTCCGGTCGAAGCGGTCACCAGCGAGATCCTGACCTCCCTGCCGCGTCCGGAACGCGCACCGCTGCCCGAGGGCGACGCGGACGGCGACGAAAATGAAAGCGTCGGCCAGATCTTCCGCGAAGCACGCGAAGCGCGCGCCGCCGAAGAGCAGCGCCGTGGCGGTGGCAGCAGCCGCGGCGGCAAGCCGTCCGGTGGCCGTGGCGAACGCCGTGGCCCGGGCGAGCGCAGCGCCGATGGCAAGCCGCGCCGCGAACGCAAGCCGCGTGTGGAAGGCGAGCAGCCGGCCGCCGAGGCAGTGACCGACGCGCCGCGTCCGGTGCAGGCCCCGGTCCAGGCCGATGCCCCGTCGGCAGCGGCCAGCCCGGCTGTCGAAGGCGAGCGCGCACCGCGCAAGCGCCGTCGCCGCCGTCATGGCCGCCCGGTGGAAGGTGCCGCTGAAGGCAGCGCCACCCAGCCGGTGACGCCGGTGCAGGTGGCTGCCAAGCCGATGCGCACTCCCGCGCCGGCCGCCGAGCCGGGCGCATCGTTCCTGACCCGCATTGGCCGCAAGATCCGCCGGATGCTGTCGGGCTCGTAAGAGTTGATGGGAGCCGGCCAGCGGCCGGCACTACCCGGGCGACTGCCATCTGCAGGGAGCCGGCCAGCGGCCGGCACCACCCGGCGACTGCCATCTGCACGCCGCCATCCTCGTCCTGCATAATCAGGGGATGAGCGTCCTGCGTTTTGACAATGTCAGCAAACAATATGCCGGCGGCCACCAGGCACTGGTGGACGTCAGCTTCGATGTCGCCCCTGGCGAGATGCTGTTCGTTACCGGTCATTCCGGTGCCGGCAAGAGCACGCTGCTGAAGTTGATCCACCTCGACGAGCGGCCCAGCCGTGGCGCGGTGCTGTTCGACGAACGCAACCTGCTCAAGGTGCGCGGCGGCAACATCCCGCGGCATCGGCGCGAGGTGGGTGCGGTCTACCAGGACCACCGCCTGCTGATGGACCGCAGCATCGCCGAGAACGTCGCGCTGCCGTTGATCCTGCGCGGCACGCGCCGCGCCGAGATCGGCAAGCGGGTGCGCTCGGTGCTCGAACGCATGGGGCTGGGCCATCGCGAGAAGGCCTTGCCGTCGCAGCTGTCGGCCGGTGAGCAGCAGCGCGTGGGCATCGCCCGGGCGATTGTCGGCGAGCCCAAGCTGCTGGTGGCTGACGAACCCACCGGCAACCTCGATCCGACCCTCGCCGCGGAGATCATGGCGTTGTTCGCCGAACTGCCCGAACGCGGCACCAGCGTGCTGGTGGTCAGCCACGACCTGGCCCTGCTGCGGCACATGCGCAAGCGCGTGCTGATCCTGGACCACGGTCGCCTGATCGACGACATCTCGCCGCAGGACCTGGCCGAATGAGCGCACCGACCAACAAAGAAGCCGCGGCACCGTCGCGCCTGGGGGTATGGCTGCATCACCACGGCCACAGCGTGGTGTTCAGCCTGGGGCGCGCCTGGCGCAAGCCGTGGGCGACGCTGCTCACGGTGATGGTCATGGCGCTCGCACTGGCGCTGCCGCTGGGCCTGTCGATCGCGCTGGACAACCTCAAGCACTTCGCCGGCAGCGTGCAGCAGTCGCGCGACATCAATCTGTTCCTGAAGACCTCGGTGGATGCCGGCGGTGCGGCGCAGGTGGCCGGGACGCTGCGTGGCCGCGCCGACGTCTCGGCGGTGGTGCTGCGCAGCCCCGCCGATGGCCTGGCCGAACTGCGTGAGAGCGCCGGGCTGGGTGAGGCGATCGATGCGCTGAACGACAATCCGCTGCCGACGCTGCTGATCGTGACGCCGGCCGCAGGCGCCGACGACGCCCGCCTGGCGCAGTCGCTGGAAGGGCTGCCGCAGGCCGACCTGGTGCAGCACGATGCGCTGTGGCGCAAACGCCTGGATGCGTGGCTGGGCTTCGGCACCCGCCTGGTCCAGGTGCTGTCGGTGCTGCTGGGGCTGGGTGCAGCGCTGGTGGTCGGCAACACGGTGCGGCTGGACATCCAGGCGCGCCGCGACGAGATCGGCGTGCTGCAGCTGCTGGGCGCCAGCGATGGCTTCATCCGCCGCCCGTTCCTGTACCTGGGCGCGTGGTATGGCCTGGGCGCCGGTGCGATCGCACTCGGCCTGATCGGCGTGGCCGGGCTGGCACTGCGCCCGCCGCTGAGCGCGCTGTCGCAGAGTTACGGCAGCCCGTTCGTGCTGCATGGGCTGGACCTGTTGCATTCTTCGCTCGTGCTGGCTGGCACCGTGGTGCTGGGCTGGCTGGGCGCGTGGCTGGTGACAGGGCATTTCCTGCGCCAGACCCGTCCGACCGAAACCTGAGGCCCGCATGCGCCCGCAAGCCCTGAAGCATCTGGTGGACGACGCACCGCGCGTGATGGTCGTCGACGGCTCCAAGCTGGTCCGCAAACTCATCGCCGATGTGCTGCAGCGCGAGCTGCCGGCGGTGGACGTGGTGGGGTGCGCCAGCATCGAAGAGGCGCGCGCGGCGTTGGCCGCCGGCCCGGTCAGCCTGGTTACCACCTCGCTGACGCTCAGCGACGGCGATGGGCTGGCACTGGCGCGGCTGGTGCGCGAAACCGCGGGCCAGGCCTACGTGCCGGTGATCGTGGTGTCCGGCGATGCCCAGCAGCATCTGGAGCAGCGCCGCTTCACCGAATACGTCACCGACTATTTCGACAAGGCGCTGGGCCACGAGGCCTTGGCCACCTTCATCCGGGGCTACGTGCAGCCGGAGACGATTCCCGGCGCGACGATCCTGTACGTGGAAGACAGCCGCGTGGTGGCCGAGGCGACCAAGCGCATGCTGGAACGGCAGGGGCTGAACGTGCTGCACGTGCTGACCGCCGAGGAAGCCTTCGCGCTGCTCACCGCCGAATCGCTGGGCCGCAGCAGCCACCGCATCGACCTGGTGCTGACCGACGTCACCCTCAAGGGCGAACTGAGTGGGCGCGATGTGGTGCAGCGTGTGCGCGTGGACTTCGGTTACGGCAAGCGCCGCCTGCCGGTGCTGGTGATGACCGGCGATGGCAACCCGCTCAACCAGTCCGGCCTGCTCCAGGCCGGTGCCAATGACCTGGTGCAGAAGCCGATCGAAGAACGGCTGCTGATCACCAAGGTGCTGTTCCAGTTGCGGCTGGCCCGCCTCAACGACAAACCCGTGGTGCGATGAACGACGACGTACAACCGAGCATCCAGCTCGAACCGAGCTGGAAGGCGCGGGTCGGGGAGTGGCTGCTGCGACCGGACATGCGCGAGCTGTCCGCCTTCCTGCGCCAGCGCAAGGCGGCCGGCGCGCGGGTGTTCCCGCCGGGCCCGCAGATGTTCGCGGCGTTCGATGCCACGCCGTTCGACCAGGTCAAGGTGGTCATCCTCGGCCAGGACCCGTACCACGGTGCCGGCCAGGCGCATGGCCTGAGCTTCTCGGTGATGCCCGGCGTGCCGGTGCCGCCGTCGCTGCTGAACATCTACAAGGAAATCGAGGCCGACCTCGGCCTGCCGCGTCCGGACCACGGCTGCCTGCTGCCGTGGGCGCAGCGCGGCGTGCTGCTGCTCAACGCCGTGCTGACGGTGGAGGAGGGCACGGCCGGCGCACATCAGAGGCGTGGCTGGGAAGGCTTCACCGACCATGTGGTGGACACCCTCAACCGCGAGCGCGACGGGCTGGTCTTCCTGCTGTGGGGCGCCTACGCGCAGCAGAAGGGCAAGGTCATCGACACCGGTCGCCACCGCGTGCTGAAGGCACCGCACCCCTCGCCGCTGTCTGCGCACCGCGGCTTTCTCGGCTGCCGGCATTTTTCGTCGGCGAACGAGTACCTGCGCCGACGCGGGCACAGTGCCATCGACTGGTCGCTGCCGCCACGCGCGCAGCTCGGGCTGGACTGAGTCAGTCGTTGAGCATTTCGATGATCGCGCGCGCCACCTGGCGTTTGCGCGCGGGCATGCGACGCAACAACGACAGAATCTCGGTTTCCTGCGCGCAGCGAGCCGCCTCGGCGGCCGGTGATGCCGCCAGCGGCAGGTCGTTTCCCTCCTCCGGCCGCCCCGGCCCGCGCCCCGTCGCCAACCACTCAAAATAGACTTGCGTCACAATTGCGACGCGGGCAAGGTGTTGCACGCTGGGAAACGTGCCGCCTTCCCGTTCCCACTGCGTCACCGCGCTGCGGCGCACGCCGGTTTCCAACGCCAACTGCGATTGCGATAGCCCGGCAGTTAATCGTGCCCGGCGGATTCTGTCGCACATGGCCTGCATTGTTTGCCCCCTTCCCCGGTTTAGGTAAGCGTTGCTTCCGTGTAAGCGATTCTTTTCCTGTCTGTACAGAACTGCTTTCCTGCCCTGCTGCACGAGGGGAAACCATCAGCCGCCTGCCCGCTTGTAAGCGCTACTGCCCCCGTATTTCACGCCGTCTTGTTTGACGGAATTTTGCGGTCCCCGCATTAATCGGCCCGAACCGGACATAAACGCATTCCACAACGGAAAGCGGACACCGGCAGGGCTTGATCGGTATGGCGGGGGAGTAAATCCACCACCACGGTCGGTTTCTGCCCCGAAACGGCGGAGACGCATGCATGGTTAATGTGAAAGGCGTGAACGTTTCGTCATTGCGCTGGCGCGCGCTGCTGCTGCTCGCCCTGCTGACGGTACTTTCATGCCTGGGCCGGGTACAGGCGCAATCGGCCTGTTCCGCCGGCGCCTGCGTCAGCGCCGGCCCACGGCTGGCCTCCGTCGACTCGACCCAGAGCCCGCTGCTCAACCTGCTGTTCGGGGCGCTGCTGCCCGGTACCAGCCTCAATCTGAGCGTGGCCGACTGGAACAACCTGGCCGGCGCCAACGTCAACCTCAATGCGTTGCTGACCCAGCTCAACGGCGGCGTGGTGGTCAGCGACCCCAGCCAGGTGCTCAACACCAACATCACCCTGGGCCAGCTGCGCGCGGCGATGGTGCAGGTGCTGCAGGCCGATGGGCAGACCGCTGCAGCGAACGTGCTCAACGCGCTGCCGCTGGGCGTAGCCGGCGCGACCGGCAGCATCCGCCTGGCCGACATCCTGCAGATCGCGCTGCCCACCGGCTCGCTGGCGACGGTGCGGTTGAACGTGCTGGACCTGCTCACCGGCGGCGTGCAGCTCTACAACTTCCGCAATGTGTTGACCACGCCTACGCCGATCACCGTCAACACTGCCGCGCTCGGTCTCAATGGCGTGGCCAACGTGCGCCTGTGGCTGCAGGTGGTGGAGCCGCCGGTGTACAGCTGCGGCACGGTCGGGGCCGCGTTCCACAGCGCGGCGATCCGCATCAAGCTGGATCTGGATCTGGTGCAGGGCCTGAACACCGGCACCTTGAGCGCCGCGCTCAGTGGTCTCAACCTGCTGGGCGTATCGCTGTCCAACACCAGCATCAGCGCCGATGTGCTGCACCTGCAGGTGTACGCCGATGTGGCGCGCGCCGAAGGCTCGATCTCGGCCGTCAACCTGGTCGGCAACGCGGTCACCCTGCAGGCGCGCCCGGGGCTGGTGAATCTGTACGTGGGCCAGATCAGCGATGCCACCTTCTTCAACCGCAGCACGGTACTGACCGATACCGCACTGACGGCGGCCACGCTCACCTCGCTCAGCGTGCGCGTGCGCGTGTCGGCCAACGTGCTTGGGGTGCCGACGCCAATCGCCGACATCACCGTTCCGTTGACGGTGAGCATCCGCAGCTATGCCACCGCCACACCGGGCCTGCAGAGCGCCAGCTTCACCGGTCCCTATCCCCAGACACGCACGCTCAGTGCGGGCACGGTCAGCGCGGCGACGATGGTGTCCACCCTGGTCAATTCGCTCAGCATCCAGGTCACCAGCGGTACCCCCACGGTGACGCTGGTCGGCGGCATTGCGTTGCCGCTGGCGGTGGGCGATCTGGTCAACGGCATCGTCAACGCGCTGCTCACGCCGATCCGGTCGCAGGTCAACACGCTGGTCACGCCGGTGCTGACAGCGGTGCTGGGTGGAGTGGTGGACAACCTGCTGGGCCTGCTCGGCATCCGTATCGGCCAGGCGGTGTTCACCGTCGAAGGCGTTACCCAGGCCTGCGCCGCGACGCTGCAACTGGTCAAGGACCTGCAGCCGACCAGCGACACCGGGCGCTTCAACCTGTCCATCACCTACAACGGCAGCACGGTCGGTTCGGCCAGCAATGTCGGCAACAACGGCGCCACTGCGGCAGTAATCACGGTTCCGGGGGGCAGCTATGCGCTGGCCGAGGCGGCTGCGGCAGGCACTACGCTCGCGCGCTATGCCAGCACCTGGCAATGCGTGGACCAGAACAATGCCGTGGTGTCGTCCGGCAGCGGCGGCAGCTTCACGTTGCAGGCGCCGGCGATGACCGCGACGGCGGTAACGCTGGTGTGCCGCATCACCAACCGGACGCGCCAGGCCGACCTGTCGATCACCAAGAGCGACGGCAGCGGCAGCTACATACCCGGCGGAACCGCCACGTACACGCTGCTGGTCAGCAATGGCGGGCCGGATGCGGTCACCAATGCGGTGGTCACCGACAGCCTGCCCAACGGCGCCACGCTGCGTGCCGCGTGGACCTGCAGCGCCACCACCGGCAGCGCCTGTGCGGCAGCCACTGGCGGCACGGTGGGCGGCAACGCGGTGAACGTCGGGGTGAACCTGGTCAACGGGGGCCAGGCCACGATCACCGTGCCCGTCAGCTTCAGCAACAACCCGGGCGCTTACTAGCGCACGGTGCGGCACCGCAGTGGCGCGGGCTCTCCTGCGCCGGGGAATGCAAGGACCACCACCGTCGATGGACCCCTACCCGGGCCATCGGCCGCTTTCGAGGACGAGCGCATGGCAGCAACCGGCACGCACACCAGGGCACGCATGGCTTCGGCCAGCATCGCGCGCGCGATGGCCCTGTTGGCGCTGCTGCTGCCGTTGCCGCTGCTCGCGCAGACCTACCCCAATCCGCTGACCAATACCGCTACCGTCACCGCACCGGCCGATGTCGGCGACCCGTCGCCCGGCAACAACACCGCCACCGATGCCAACGCGTTGGCCGTGCAGGCGCAGCTGAGCGTGACCAAAGCACTGCTCAGCGCCAGCCCGGTGGCAGCCGGCGGTGCCGTGCAGTACCGCATCCAGATCAGCAATGCCGGGCCGTCGGCGGCCACCGGCGTGGGCGTGGTCGATACGGTGTCCTCGCTGCTCACCGGCGTCACCTGGACCTGCCAGGGCACCACGGCCGCGTCGTCGTGCGCGCAGCCCAGCGGCAGCGGCAACGCCATCAATGTGCAGGTCAACGTTGCCGTGGGTGACAGCGTGGTGCTGCTGGTCAACGCTACCGCGCCCACCGCCACGCCTGCCACGGTGCCGGCCAACAGCGTATCGCTGGCGATGCCGCCGGGCACCACCGATCCGACCCCGGGCGACAACACCGCCACCACGCCGGCGGTGCCGGTGCAGCCCAATGCGCTGGTCGCCAACAACGATGCATTCCCCACCGCCATTCCGTCGGCCACCGGCGGCAACACGCCTACCGTGCTGGGCAATGACACGCTCAACGGCGCGCCGGTCAACGGTGCCAACCTGATCATCGCGCTGCAGAACGCACCCGCCGGGTTCACCATCAACAGTGCCGGCGTGATCGCCGTGCCTGCCGGTGCCGCGGCGGGCGCTGCCACGCTCACCTACCAGATCTGCGAAAACACCTCGCCCACCAACTGCGCCACCGCGTCGGTGAGTCTGGTGATCGGCCCGACCGCGGTGAACGACAGCTTCAACGCCACCGGCGGCTCGGCGTCGCTGAGCAGCACGGTGGCTGGCAACGACAACGCGCCGGCGGGCGCCACTTTCAGCGCCGTGGGTGCGCCGCCGTCCGGGTTGACCGTCTCCAGCAACGGCAACTTCGTCTACGCGCCGGCGGGCGGCATCCTCACCGGCACCACCTTCCAGTACCAGGTCTGCCTGCCGGCGCCGAACGGCACCGTGTGCGCCACCGGCACGGCCACGATCGTGGTCAACGCCAACGTGCTGATTGCGGTCGACGACAGCTTCGCCACGCCGATTCCTGCCGGCGCGGGGGGCCTCACGCCCACGGTGCTGACCAACGACACCTTCAACGGTGGCGCGGTACCGACGGGGCAGATGACGCTGTCCCTGGTCGGCGCACCGGCCGGGTTCGCCATCAGTGCCAACGGCGCGATCCAGGTGCCGGCCACCGCCGCTGCCGGCCCGCTGTCGCTGACCTACCGCTTCTGCGAAAACGTGCTGCCCGGCAACTGCGCCACCGCCTCGGCGTCGCTGATCGTCAGCCCCGATGCGGTCAACGACAGCGTGACCACGCCGGGCGGCGGGCAGCCGGCGACCGGCAGCCTGGCGACCAACGACAACATCGCCAGCGGGTCCAGCTACACGCTGCTCAGCGCGCCGACCCGCGGCACGGTGGTGATCAACGCCGACGGCAGCTTCAGCTACACCCCCACCGGCGGCAACACCGGGCCGGACAGCTTCACCTACCGGGTGTGCCTGCCCACGCCGAACGTGGGCGTCTGCGATGCCGCCACGGTCACCGTGAACGTGCTGGCCAACCAGCTGCAGGCGGCCAACGATGTGTTCGTGACGCCGCTGCAGCCGGGCACCGCCACAACGGTGAGCCTGCTGGCCAACGACACCTTCAACGGTGCCGCGGTGGTGCCGGGTACGGTCGCCCTGACCCTGACGGGTGCGCCGGCCGGCTATGCCGTCAATGCCGGCGGGCAGGTACTGGTGCCGGCCGGTGCCGCCGCCGGTGCGGTGGCCTTCGGCTACCAGCTCTGCGAACAGGCCGCGCCGGCCAACTGCGCCACCGCGACCGTGCAGCTGGTGGTGGCGCCCGATGCCGTCAACGATGCCTTCGTGGCGACGGCGGGCGTGCCGCTGGCAGCCACGGTGGCCGGCAACGACAACGCACCGGCCGGTGCGCAGTTCAGCCTGCTTGGTGTGGCCGCGCATGGCAGCGTCACGGTCAATGCCGATGGCAGCTTCACCTACCTGGCCCAGTCGACCTACACCGGTCCGGACAGCTTCGGTTACCAGGTGTGCCTGCCGGCGCCGAACGGCGGGGTATGCGATACCGCCACGGTGACGATCAATGTGGCCGCCGGCGTGATCGTGGCCAACGACGATGACTTCAGCGCCGCGCCGCTGAGCGGTGCCGGTGGCCTCACCGCCAGCGTGCTCGGCAACGACAGCTTCAACGGCAGCGCCATCGCGCCTGCACAGGCCGCGCTGTCGCTGATCAACGCGCCCCCGGCCGGCTACACGCTGGAGCCCAATGGCCAGCTGCAGGTTCCGGCCGGTGCGCCGGCCGGCCCGGTCACGTTGACTTACCAGCTGTGCCAGGCGGGCACGGGCAACTGCGATACCGCCACCATCGCGGTGGTGATCGCGCCCGATGCCGTGGCCGACGCGTTCACTACCCAGGTCGGGCGGCCGGTGAGCGGCAACGTGGCGGTGAACGACAACGTCGCGACCGGCACGACGTTCACCGTGGCCGGCGCAACGCCCGCCGGCCTGGTGTTCAACGCCAACGGCAGCTTCACCTACACGCCGCCGGCGCAGTTCACCGGCACCACCACCTTCGATTACCGCGTGTGCCTGGCCGCGCCGCAGGCGGCCGTCTGCGATACCGCCACGGTGACCCTCAACGTCAACGCCGGCACCCTGGTCGCCAACGACGACGACTTCCGTGCGGCCGTGCTCAACCCCGCCGTGGGTGGCACCACCAACAGCGTGCTGGCCAACGACACCATCAACGGTGCGGTGCCGCCCGCGCCTGCCGATGTGGTCCTGAGCCTGATCGGCGCACCCGCCGGTTACGTACTCAACGGCAACGGCACCCTCTCGGTGCCCGGCGGCGCCGCAGCGGGCGCGGTCGCGTTCTCCTACCAGCTGTGCGAGGCGGCGCTGCCGACCAACTGCGCGACCGGTGGCGTCCAGCTGCTGCTGGGACCGGTGGCGGTGAACGACAACTTCAGCACGCCGGTTGGCATCCCGTTGACCGGCAGCGTGGCGGGCAACGACAACGTGCCCGCGAACGCGACCTTCAGCGTCAGCGGCACGGTACCGGCGGGGCTGGCCTTCACGCCCAACGGTGGCTTCGTCTACACCCCGCCGGTGGGAACGCAGGGGCCCGTTTCCTTCGCCTACCAGGCCTGCCTGCCCGCGCCCAACGCCACGGTGTGCGCCGGTGCCACGGCCACCATCAACGTCAACGCCGGCACGCTGGTGGCCAACGACGATGACTTCAGCGCCGCGCCGATCAACCCGACCGTCGGCGGCACCACGCTGTCGGTGCTGGCCAACGATTCGCTCAACGGCACTGTGCCGCCGGCGTCCAGCGATGTGGTGCTGAGCCTGGTCGGCGCGCCGTCCGGCTACAGCCTGGCCAACGATGGCACGCTCACCGTTGCCGGCGGTGCACGTGCCGGCGCCGCGACGCTGACCTACCAGGTGTGCGAGGCCGCGCTGCAGAGCAACTGCGATTCGGCGCAGATCCGCGTCGTGGTGGCACCGCTTGCCGCGGATGACGCATTCTCCACGCCGGCCGGGCAACTGCTGGCCGGCAACGTGGGCAGCAACGACAACGTCCCGACCGGTGCGGTGTTCAGCCTGACCGTTCCGGCGCCGGCCGGCCTCCAGTTCGGCCCGGACGGCAGTGTCCTGTACACCCCGCCGACCGGGTTCACCGGGCCGGTGACCTTTACCTACCAGGTCTGCCTGCCGGCACCCGACAGCGGGCAGTGCAGCGCGGCCACCGCGACCCTCTTCGTCAATGCCGGCACGCTGGTGGCGGTGGACGATGACTTCAGTGCCACCCCGCTGCCCCCGGGCGGCAGCGCACCGGCCAGCGTGCTGGCCAACGACGCACTCGATGGGGTGACCCCGCCGGCCGCCGGCAGCGTCAACCTGAGCCTGGTCGGTGCGCCGGCCGGCTATGCGCTCGATGCCAACGGTGTGCTGCAGGTACCGGCCAGTGCGGCGGGCGGCGCCACCGTGCTGACGTACCAGGTCTGCGAAGCGGCCGTGCCGGGCAACTGCGCCAGCGCCACGATCCGCGTGGTGATCACGCCGTCGGCGGGCAACGATGCCTTCTCGACGCCTGCCGGGCAGGTGCTCAACGACACCGTGGCCGGCAACGACAACGTGCCGCCCGGTGCGCTGTTCAGCGTGACCGGCACCACGCCGGCCGGGCTGATGTTCAGCAGCAGCGGCAGCTTCACCTATACCCCGCCGGTGGGCACCACCGGGCCGGTGGTCTTCACCTACCAGGTGTGTCTGCCTGCGCCGAACGCCGCGCTGTGCGCCAACGCCAGCGCGACCATCACGGTCAACGCCGGCACGCTGGCGGCGGTCAACGACGATTTCAGCAGCACGCCGATCAATCCGGTCACCGGGGGTGCCACCACCTCGGTGCTGTCCAACGATTCGCTCAACGGTGTCACCCCGCCGGCCGTGGCCAACGTGGTGCTGTCGCTGGTTGGTGCGCCGGCCGGACTGAGCATCACCGGTGAAGGCGCGGTGGTCGTCGCCGCCGGCACGCCGGCTGGTGCGAAGAACCTGACCTACCAGGTGTGCGAAGCGGCCGCACCGGCCAACTGCGCCACGGCCGGCGTGCGCGTGGTGGTGGCGCCCTCGGCGGTGGACGATGCGTTGTCCACCCCGGTCGGGCAGGGCATCACCGGCTCGGTGGCGGGCAACGACAACGCGCCGGCCGGCGCGGTGTTCAGCGTGGTCGGCCCGGCCCCGGGCGGGCTGGTGTTCGGCACCAACGGGGCGGTGACCTATACCCCGCCGGTCGGCTTCACCGGCACCGAATCGTTCACCTACCAGGTGTGCCTGCCGGCGCCGGATACCGCTGCCTGCGCCACCGCCACGGTCGCGCTCAACGTCAACAGCGGCACGCTGGTGGCCGTTGACGATACGGTTGCCGCACCGATCGCGCCGGGTGCACCGTCGCCCAGCGTGCTCGTCAACGACACGCTCAACGGCGTCACGCCGTTGCCGGCCGACGTGGTGCTGTCGCTGGTGGGGGCACCGGCGGGCTTCAGCATCGCCGGCGATGGCACGGTCGCCGTGGCGGCTGGCACCCTTGCCGGTGCCACCACGCTGACGTACCAGATATGCGAAGCGCTCGCGCTCACCAACTGCGATACCGCCAGCGTTGCGCTGGTGGTCGCCCCGGCGCCGGCCAACGATGCGTTCTCCGTGCAGGCGGGACAGACACTGACCGCCACCGTGTCGGGCAACGACAACATGCCGGTCGGTTCGACCTGGGCACTGCAGGGCACGCCGCCGGCCGGCGTTGCGTTCAGCGCGGACGGCAGCTTCACCTATGCGCCGCCCGCCGGAACCAGCGGCCCCACCAGCTTCGTCTACCAGACCTGCCTGCCGGCGCCCAACGCGGCGGTATGCGCCACCGCGACCGTGGTACTGAACATCAACAACGGGGCGCTGGTGGCCACCGACGACAGCTTCGGTCCGATCGCACCGGGGACGGTCACGCCCAGCGTGCTCGGCAACGACGCACTCAACGGCGTGACGCCGCCGGCGGCCGCCAGCGTGGCGCTGTCGCTGGTGGGCGCGCCGGCTGGCTTCACCCTCAACGCCGATGGCACCGTGACGGTCGCGGCCAACGCGGCCGCCGGTGCCACCGTGCTGAACTACCAGCTCTGCGAAACCGCGGCGGCCAACAACTGCGATACCGCGACCATCGCGCTGGTGGTGCGTCCCACCGCCGTGGACGATGCGATCGTGGTGCAGGCCGGGCAGGCCAATCCCGGCAACGTCACCGGCAACGACAACCTGCCGGCCGGCTCCACCTGGAGCGTGGCGGCGCCGCCGCAGGGCCTGGCATTCAACAGCAACGGCAGCTTCACCTACACCCCGCCGGCCGGCACGGTCGGTGCGGTCACCTTCAGCTACCAGGCGTGCCTGCCCGCGCCGGATGCCGCCGTGTGCAGCACGGCCACGGTGACGCTCACGCTCGCGGTGAACGCGGTGGTCGCCAACGACGACACCGTCGCCGCACCGGTGACCGGTGGCGCGGTGACGCCCAGCGTGCTCGCCAACGACGCGCTCAACGGCGTCACTCCGCCGGCCCCGGCCACCGTGCAGCTGCTGCTGGTGGGCGCGCCGCCCGGGTTTGTCATCAACAACGACGGCACCGTGCAGGTGCCGGCCACCGCCACCGCCGGCGCGACCACGCTCACCTACCAGCTGTGCGAAGCCGCGTCGCCGACCAACTGCGATACCGCCGCGCTCCGCTTCGTGATCACGCCGGCACCGCAGAACGACGCCTTTGCCGTGCAGGCCGGTGGCTCGATCACCAACGCCGATGCCGGCGGCAACGACCGCATGCCGGCCGGCTCGACGTGGGCGGTGCAGGGCACGCCGCCGCCGGGGCTGACCTTCAACGCGGATGGCACCTTCAATTACACCCCGCCGGCAGGCACCATCGGTGCGGTCACCTTCACCTACCAGACCTGCCTGCCGGCGCCGAACGCCGGCGTGTGCGGCACCGCGACCGTGACCGTGAACGTCAACCTCGGCACGCTGGTGGCGGCCGATGACAGCTTTGTCGGCATCGCGCCGGGCACGTCCACGCCCAGCGTGCTCGCCAACGATGCGCTCAACGGCGTGACTCCGCCGGCGGCGGCCAACGTGCAGCTCAGCCTGGTCGGTGCGCCGGGCGGCTACAGCATTGCTGCCGATGGCACGGTGACGGTACCGGCGGGCGCCGCTGCCGGTGCCGGTACGCTGACCTACCAGATCTGCGAAACCGCAGCGCCCACCAACTGCGACACCGCGACGGTGTCGCTGGTGATCCGGCCGGTTGCGCAGAACGATGCCTACGCCGTGCAGGCGGGCGGCACGATCAGCAATGGCAACGTTGCAGCCAACGACAACGCGCCCGCCGGCGCGACCTGGACGGTGCAGGGCGCCGCGCCGGCCGGGCTGGTCTTCAATGCCAACGGCACCTTCACCTATACCCCGCCGATCGGCACGCTGGTGCCTGTCACCTTCACCTACCAGTTGTGCCTGCCGGCGCCGAACGCGGCGTTGTGCAGCACCGCCACGGTCACCCTCAACATCAGCGTGGGCAACCTGGTCGCCAGCGACGACACCTTCATCGGCATCGCGCCGGGAAGCAGTTCGCCCGGCAGCGTACTGAACAACGACAGCCTCAATGGCGTCAGCCCGCCCAACAGCACCACGGTGGTGTTGAGCCTGGTGGGCGCACCGGCCGGATTCGCGCTCAACGCCGCCGGTGAGGTCAGCGTGGCCCTTGGCGTGACCGCCGGCACCACGCTGCTGACCTACCAGCTCTGCGACGCGATCGTCGCGACCAACTGCGACACCGCCACCATCACCGTGGTGGTGAGCCCGGCGCCCCAGAACGACAGCTTCGCCGTACAGGCCGGACAGACGCTGGGCAACAGCGTGGCCGGCAACGACAACCTGCCCGCCGGCTCCAGCTGGGCGCTGCAGGGCACCGCGCCCGCCGGCCTGGCCTTCGCTGCCGGCGGCACCTTCACCTATACCCCGCCGCTCGGCACCACCGGACCGGTGAGCTTCACCTACCAGGCGTGTCTGCCGGCGCCGTACACCGCGCTGTGCGGCACGGCGACCGCGACCATCGCCATCACCACCGGCACCCTGGTGGCTGGCGACGACACCTTCAGCGGCGTCGCGCCCGGCAGCAGCTCGTCCACGAGCGTGCTGGCCAACGACAGTCTCAACGGCGTCACGCCGCCGGCAGCCGCCGATGTGGTGCTGAGTCTGGTTGGTGCACCGGCCGGCTTCACCATCACCCCGGCCGGTACCATCGCAGTCGCGGTCGGCACCCCGGCCGGTTCGACCACGCTGACGTACCGGATCTGCGAAGCCGCCGCACCGGCCAACTGCGCTACCGCCAGCGTCACCGTGATCGTGTCCCCCACGCCGCAGAACGACGCGTTCTCGCTGCAGGCCGGGCAGACGCTGAGCAACAGTGTGGCGACCAACGACAGCCTGCCGCCCGGCGCGGCGTATGCGGTGCAGGGCACGCCGCCGACCGGCCTGTCTTTCAACGCCGATGGCACCTTCACCTACACCGCGCCGGTGGGCGCGGTGAGTCCGGTGACCTTCACCTACCGCGCCTGCCTGCCGGCACCGAACGCGGGCCTGTGCGGCACTGCCATCGTCACCTTGAACATCAACAACGGCGCGCTGGCGGCGGGCGATGACACGCTGACCGGCGTGGCACCGGGCAGCACGTCCACGGCCAGCGTGCTGGCCAACGACAGCCTCAACGGCGTCACGCCGCCGGCCGCCGCCGACATCACGCTGAGCCTGGTGGGCGCACCGGGCGGTTTCGCGATCAACGCCGACGGCACGGTCAACGTCGCTGCCGGGGTGATCGCCGGGCCGACCACGATCACCTACCAGCTCTGCGAAGTGGCCGCGCCGACCAACTGCGCTACCGCCAACGTCACGGTGGTGGTCAGCCCCGCGCCGCAGAACGATGCGTTCGCGGTGCGGGTGGGGCAGACCCTCACCGGCAGCGTGGCCGGCAACGATGGCATGCCGGCCGGTTCGAGCTGGGCCGTGCAGGGCAGTGCGCCCAACGGCATCGCGTTCAACGCCGATGGATCGTTCACCTACACCCCGCCGACCGGCACGCTGAGCCCGGTGGGCTTCACCTACCAGACCTGCCTGCCCGCGCCGTACGCCGCGCTGTGCAGCACCGCCACCGTCACCCTCAACGTCAACAATGGCCAGCTGGTGGCTGCCGACGACACGCTCGCCAGCGTGGCGCCGGGCGGTACGTCGTCCAGCAGCGTGCTGGCCAACGATGCGCTCAACGGCGTTACCCCTCCGGCCGCAGCGGATGTGGTGCTCAGCCTGGTCGGTGCGCCGACCGGTTACGCGATCACGGCCAACGGCATGATCGTGGTGCCCACCGGTGTGGTGTCCGGCCCGACCTCGCTCACCTACCAGATCTGCGAAGCCGCTGCGCCGACCAATTGCGACACCGCCAGCGTGGCCGTGGTGATCGCGCCGGCACCGCAGGACGATGCCTTCTCCGTGCCGGTGGGCCAGACGCTGAGCACCAGCGTGGCCAGCAACGACAACATGCCGGCAGGCGCGCTGTGGACGGTGGTGGGCACCGCGCCGGCCGGCCTGACCCTGGCCACCAACGGTGGCCTCACCTACACCCCGCCGGGCGGCACGCCCAGCCCGGTGACCTTCACCTACCAGGTCTGCCTGCCCGCGCCGAACGCCACGGCCTGCGGCACCGCCACGGTCACGGTAAACATCAACAACGGCACCCTGGCCGCTGGCGACGATGTGCTAGGCACCGTGGTGCCGGGCGGCGTCTCGGGCAGCAGTGTGCTGGTCAACGACCGTCTCAACGGAGTCAGTCCGCCGGCGCCCGCGTCGGTGGTGTTGAGCCTGGTCGGCGCGCCGGCCGGCTTCACCCTCGACGCCGACGGCATGATCGGCGTGGCCACCGGTGTGATCGCCGGCGCGGCCTCGTTGACGTACCAGATCTGCGAAGCCGCCGCGCCCGCCAACTGCGATACCGCGCGCGTGGCCATCGTGGTTGCGCCGGTACCGCAGAACGACAGCGTCAGCGCACGGCTGGGACAGACGCTCACCGCCAGCGTGGCCGGCAACGACAACATGCCGGCCGGTTCGACGTGGACCGTGCAGGGCAGCGCGCCTGCCGGCCTTGCACTGGCCGCCGACGGCACGTTCTCGTACACCCCGCCGGCCGGTACCACCGGTCCGGTCACCTTCACCTACCAGGCCTGCCTGCCGGCACCGGATGCCGCAACCTGCGGCACCGCCACCGTTGCCATCGCCATCGCCGGCGGCGTGCTCAGCGCGGTCGACGACGCCGTGGGCAGCATCGTGCCGGGCGGCGCCTCCACCGTGAGCGTGCTGGCCAACGACACCCTCAATGGTGTGTCACCGCCGGCCGCTGCCGACGTCGTGCTGAGCCTGGTCGGTGCGCCGACCGGTTACACGATCAACCCCGATGGCACGCTTGGCGTCGCCGCAGGCGTGGTGTCCGGCCCGATCACGCTCACCTACCAGGTCTGCGAAGCCGCCGTGCCGTCCAACTGTGCCACCGCCAGTGCCACCGCCGTGGTCGCGCCGGCGCCGCAGAACGACGCGTTCTCGGTGCAGGTGGGGCAGACGCTTACCGCCAGCGTGGCCGGCAACGACGCCATGCCCGCCGGTTCGGTCTGGACCGTACAGGGCGTCCCGCCGGCCGGCCTCACGCTGGCGGCCGACGGTGCGCTGAGCTACACCCCGCCCACCGGCACGCCCAGCCCGGTGAGCCTCACCTACCAGGTGTGTCTGCCCGCGCCGAACGCGGCCCAGTGCGGCACCGCCACGCTGACCATCAACATCAACAACGGCACGCTCGTGGCCGGCGATGACACGCTCAGCGGCGTGGCACCGGGAGGCACCTCGTCCACCAGCGTGCTGGCCAACGACAGCCTCAACGGCGTCTCGCCGCCGGCCGCCGCCGACGTGGTGCTGAGCCTGGTCGGCGCACCGGCCGGCTACACGATCAATCCCGATGGCACCCTCGGCGTGGGCACCGGCGTCGTCTCCGGCCCGACCACGATCACCTACCAGATCTGCGAAGCGGCGGCGCCCACCAACTGCGATACCGCCAGCGTCACCGTCATCGTCACGCCTGCACCGCAGGCCGATGCCTTCGCGGTACAGGCCGGGCAGACGCTGGTCGGCACCGTGGCCGGCAACGACGGCATGCCTGCCGGTTCGGTGTGGACCGTGCAGGGTGCGCCGCCGGCAGGCCTGACCTTCAACGCCGACGGCACGTTCACCTATGCGCCGCCGCTTGGCACCGTGGGTCCGGTGAGCTTCATCTACCAGGTCTGCCTGCCGGCGCCCAACGCCACGCTGTGCGGGACCGCGACCGTCACCCTCAACGTCAACACCGGCACCTTGGTGGCCGGCGACGACACGCTCAGCGGCGTGGCGCCTGGCGGCACCTCGTCCACCAGCGTGCTGGCCAACGACAGCCTCAACGGCGTCTCGCCGCCGGCCGCCGCCGATGTGGTGGTGACGCTGGTGGGTGCGCCCGCCGGCATCACCCTCAACGCCGATGGCACGATCAGCGTCGCCACCGGCGTGGCGTCCGGTCGCACCACGCTCACCTACCAGATCTGCGAAGCGGCCGCCCCGACCAACTGCGATACCGCCAGCGTCACCCTGGTGGTCAGCCCGGTGCCGCAGAACGACGCGTTCCCGGTGCAGGCCGGTCAGACGCTGTCCAACAGCGTGGCGACCAACGACGCCCTGCCGGCCGGCACCGTGTACAGCGTGCAGGGCGCCGCACCTGCCGGTCTGGTCTTCAACGCCGATGGCACGTTCACCTACACCGCGCCGGCCGGCACCAGCGGCCCGGTCACCTTCACCTACCAGGCGTGCCTGCCTGCGCCGGACAGCGCGCTGTGCGCCAGCGCCAGCGTGACCATCACCGTGGGCGCTGCCGCCAACATCGTGCTCGCCGTCAATGACGACTTCACCGGCACGCCGGTCGATCCGTCGGTGGGCGGCACCATCGCCCGTTCGGTGCTGGACAACGACAGCTTCAACAACGTGTCCCCGCCGCCGCTGGGCAGCGTGATCGCCACGCTGACCGGCAGTACGCCGGGCTACACGCTGAACAACCAGGGCCAGATCATGGTGGCTGCCGGCGTCCAGCCGGGCCAGGTGCAGCTCGCCTACCAGCTGTGCGAGAACGGGGTGCCGACCAACTGCACCACCGCCATCGCCACGGTGCTGGTACAGGGCCCGGTGGGCGTGCTGCTCGCGGTGGACGACAGCGGTGGTCCGGTCGGCCCGGCCGGCCGCGCGCGACTGCTGAACGTGTTCGCCAACGACACCCTCAACACCGCACCGCTGGATCCGGCCCAGATCACGTTTGCGCCGGTCGCCACGAACGCGCTGTCCTTCAGTGCCGATGGCTGGGTGGATGTGGCCGCCGGGCTGGCCCCGGGCACCTACAGCACGTCCTACACCCTCTGCCTGCGCAACCAGCCCACCGTCTGCGATACCGGCAGCGTCACGGTCACCGTCATCGCCGGCGAGCCGGGCGTGGATGCCGAGGACGACCGCGTCGAGATTCCGCAGGACGGCGTGATCGAGATCGACGTGCTCGGCAACGACCGCGTCAACGGCACCCCGATCGATCCGGACAGCGTCACCGTCACCATCACCGCGCCGCCGCCGTATGGCACGGCCACGGTGCTGCCGCGGGCCCGCATCCGTTTCGCCGCGCAGGCCAACTTCGCCGGCGTGCAGGCCTTCGGCTACCAGGTCTGCGACGTGGCCGATCCGACCGAATGCGCATCGGCCACGGTCACCGTCACGGTCGATCCGAACGTGCTGACCCTGGTCGACGATGCGGTGATCGCCGATGGCGCCGGCCCGCTCGCCATCGACGTGCTGGCCAATGACAGCGCGCGCGCCGCCGCGCTGGATCCGGCGTCGCTGCAGGTGGTGGGCGCGCCCGCGCACGGCACCGCCCAGTGCGCCGCCGGTCGCTGCACCTACACCCCGGCCGCGGCCTTCGCCGGCACGGACAGCTTCCGCTACCGGGTTTGCGATGTGTCCATTCCCACCCCGCAGTGCGCCGAGGCGAACGTGGCGGTCACCGTCGCCGGCCAGCAGGCCGTGCTGCGCCTGACCAAGGTGGCGGGCAAGCGCAGCGTGCAGATCGGCGACCTGGTGCGGTACACCGTCACCATCGACAACGTCGGCGAGGTCGATGCCAACGGCGCCACCCTGCTCGACACGCTGCCGCCGGGCTTCACCTTCGTGCGCGGCGGGTTCGCGGTGCGCGATGCCGACAACGATGCGCGCACCAGCGGAACGCAGCCGCTGCGCATCGACGGCATCGACGTGGCGGCCGGCGAACGCGCCACGGTGGTGTACTACCTGCGCGTTGGTGCCGGCACCGGCACCGGTGTGCATACCAACCGCATCACCGCCATCGACGGCGAGAACCGCACCATCGGCAACGTCGCCTCGGCCGACGTGGATGTCACCACCGATCCACTGCTGGATGAAAGCCTGATCGTCGGCAGCGTGTTCGACGACCGCAACGGCAATGGCATCCAGGATGCGGACGAGCGCGGCATTCCCGGCGTGCGCATCGCCGCGGTGGAAGGCCTGCTGATGGAAACCGACGCGTTCGGTCGCTACCACCTGGTCGGCATCCCCGGCGGCCAGGCGCGCGGTCGCAACTTCATCCTCAAGGTCGATCCGTCCACCGTACCGGCGGGCGCGCGGTTCACCACGCCCAACCCGCTGGTCCGCCGCATCACGCCCGGGTTGCCGGTGCGCTTCGATTTCGGGGTGCGCATGCCCGATGGTGCGCTGCGCGGTGCCGGCCAGGACGACGCGGGCGCGTCACCACGGCCGGTGCGCATCGAACTGGGCGACGGCGTGTTCGCATCGGGCAGCGCCGCCCTGGCGGCGGACCGTGCACTCGTGCTGGACAAGGCCGCCGAGGCACTGGTGGCGCGCGGCGGCGGCCGTGTGCAGATCACCGCTGCCAGCGGCCAGGAGGGCCTGGCACGGCAACGCGCCCAGGCACTCGCTGCCGCGTTGGCATCCCGCCTGCCCGCCGGCGTGGCTGCGGCGACCACCCTGGAGGTTCTGACCGGGGAGGGCGCCGTGCTGCACCGCCTGCGCCTGGACGATCCCCCCGAAGCCCCAGCCAGCGCCGGTCGCCCGACCGGGAAGGGGCGTTGACCACATGGACATGACCCTGATCCAGAGCCCGATCTCCCGCCGCATTGCGGTGCGCTTCATCGCGGTGGCGCTGCTGGCGCCCCTGCCGACGCTGGCCCAGCAGGGCGTGCCGGCGGCCGCGCCTGCGCCGATCCGTTGCGAAGGCGACAGCTGCCGCACCGGAGACGACCTGCTGCTGCGCATCCGCGATGACGCCGCGGCCGCGCCGCCGCCACGCCCGGACACCGCTGCGGCGGTCGCACCGGCCATCACCCCCGATGTTGCGGCGCCGGGCGGCCGGTTCATGGCCGAGCTGCCCAACGGCGGCGTGGTGTGGGCCACCGAAGACCCGACGATGGTGCCGCCCAGCCTGAGCGTGCAGGCGGCTGCCACCGTGCCGTTCGAGAATGGCCGGGTGACCCGTCCGCTGCGCTTCCACAGCTACAACAACTACGCCTCCTTCATCCAGAAACTGGAGGTGACGCTCTACCGCGGCACCGACACCGATCTGGTCACGCCGCTGGCCCGCATCGATCTGCCGGCCGACTATGTGGGCGATGCCGAATGGAACGGCGAGCTGCCGGCGCAGATCAAGCTGCGCACCGGTGATGACCTGATCTACGTCGCGCGCGCCTACGGTGCCGGCGGTGCGTTCGATGAAACCCGCCTCCAGCGCATCCAGCTGGTGACCCCGGCCGACTTCGACCGCGGCCTGCAGCTCACCCGCGAGAACGTGCAGAAAACCCTGGGCCAGGCCCTGGATGGCGACAGCGCGCAGGACCTGCAGCTCAGCAACAGCATCTATGGCCAGAGCACCCTGCGCCTGCAGAACATCCCCATCCACGGCTCGCGCGTGCGCCTGTATGGCCGTGGGCTGGAGCCCAACAGCCGGGTGCGCATCAACGGCCAGGACTTCCCGGTAGACCTGGAGCAGAAATTCGCCGCCGAGTTCCTGGAGCCGGTCGGCGAGCACCGCTACGACGTCAGCGTGGAATCGCGCGATGCGCCCGCCGCGCAGCGCCAGCTCGACGTGGATGTCACCGGCCGCTATCTGTTCCTGGTCGCCATCGCCGATGTCACCCTGTCGCGCAACAGCGCCAGCGGCAATGTGCAGCCGCTGGCCGCCGACGACCGCGACACCGACGGCTTCCTCAGCGAAGGGCGCCTGGCCTTCTATCTGAAGGGCAAGATGCGCGGCAAGTACCTGGTCACCGCGCAGGCCGATACACAGGACCGCGAGCTGAAGTATCTGTTCCGCAACTTCAGCGAAGCCGATGCGCAGGACGTGTTCCGTCGCCTCGATCCGGACCTGTACTACCCGGTCTACGGCGATGACTCCACCACCTACCGCGACGTGGACACCCAGGGGCGGCTGTACCTGCGCGTGGACTGGGACCAGAGCCAGGCGCTGTGGGGCAACTACGCCACCGGCATCACCGGTACCGAATACGGCCAGTACGTGCGCTCGCTGTACGGCGGCGCGTTGAACTGGCGCTCGCTGGCCGCCACCCCGCTGGGCGAGGCGCGCTCGCAGTTGAAGGTGTTCGGTTCCGAAGCGCAGTCCGCGCCGGGCCACAGCGAATTCCTCGGCACCGGCGGCAGCCTGTACTACCTGCGCCATACCGATGTGCTGCCCGGCTCGGAGCAGGTGGTGCTGGAAGTGCGCGACCGCACCACCGGCCGCACCGAGACCCGTGCCACCCTGCAGGAAGGCGTGGACTACGAGATCGACAACCTGCAGGGCCGCCTGATCCTGACCCGGCCGCTGGCGCAGCTCACCCGCGAGAACGTTCGCAGTATCACCCGCGACATGCCGCTGGATGGCTACGACCAGCTGCTGCTGGTGGACTACGAATACGTGCCGCTGGGCTTCAGCAGCGATGACGTCACCTACGGCGCACGCGGCCGGCAATGGCTCGGCGACCATGTGGCCATCGGCGGTACCTGGGTGGACGAGAACCGCAGCGGCGAGAACTACTCGCTGAAGGGCGCCGACGTGACTCTGCAGGCCGGTCGCGGCACCTACCTGAAAGTGGAGCAGACCCGCACCGAAGCCACGGCGTCACCGGTGTTCTATTCGGACAACGGCGGCCTGAGTTTCATCCGCCGCAATCCGTACGACGGCCGGCGCTCGGGCACCGCCACGGCGGTGGAAGCGCGCGCCAACCTGCGCGAACTGGGCTGGACCACCCAGGACTGGAGCCTGGGTGCGTGGTGGCGCGACGTGGACGCGGGCTTCTCGGTGGCGCGGCAGGATACCGGCCAGCCGATCGAGGAATACGGCGCCGAGTTCCTCGGCTACCTGACCGACGATCTCAGCCTTTACGGCCGGCACACCCGCACCGAACAGGGCGATCTGGCGCTGGAGCAGAGCCAGCTGACCGCCGAATGGCGGCTGGGCAACGACGGCCAGCTCACCGGCGAACTGCGCCGCGTGCGCGAAGAGCAGGAACTGCAGGACGTCTCGGCGTTGCTCGCCGCGATCGGCTACCGCCAGCGCTTCGGCTCGTCGTGGGAGCTGTACGGCACCGGCCAGGTGACGTTGGACGACGACGGCGGGGCATACGAGAAGAACGACCTGCTTACCCTCGGCGCGCGCTATCTGTTCGGCGACCGCAGCAGCCTGGGCGCGGAAGTCAGCGGCGGCAGCCGCGGCCACGGCGCCAAGGTGGATGGTGAGTACCGCATGGCACCCGATCACAGCCTGTACGGCAGCTACAGCTACAGCACCGACCGGACCGGCACCGATCCGCTGTTCGACACCGGCCTGCAGAGTGGCTGGACGCTGGGCCAGCGCTGGCGGCTGAGCAACCAGGTCAACGTCTACAACGAGAGCCAGTACCTGAAGGACCGCCGCCAGGACAATGCCGGGCTGGTGCACACCTTCGGCATGGATTTCTATCCGGCGCAGGGCTGGAACCTGGGCTTCACGGTCATGGATGGCGAGCTGGATTCGACCGCCGGCCGCATCGACCGCCGCGCGTACAGCGTCAGCGGCGGGCGCACCGACGCGGTCGCGCAGTGGAGCAGCAAGCTGGAGTACCGTCGCGACAGCGGTGCCGAGCAGCGCGAACAGTGGGTGACCACCAACCGCCTGCTGTACAAACTCAACGAGGACTGGCGCTTCGCGCTGCGTGCCAACTACGCCGACACCGACGATCGCCTCGATGCACTGGCCGACGCCAAGCTGGTGGAGGCGAACGTGGGGCTGGCCTGGCGTCCGCATGACAGCACGCGCTGGGCCGGTTTCAGCAAGTTCACCTATCTCTACGACGTGGCGTCGCTGGGCCAGGAAGGCGGCAATCTGTACGACCAGCGTTCGCAGGTGCTGTCGCTGGAAGGCATCCGCCAGCTCGGCGTGCGCTGGGAACTGGCGGCCAAACTGGCATCGCGCTGGGGCGATTACCGCACCGGCCGTGGCGAAGGCGCCTGGCTGGACAGCCGCGCCGACTTCGCCGCCCTGCAGCTGCGCTACCGGCTGTGGGCGCAGTGGGAAGGGCTGGCCGAGCACCGCTGGCTGAAGGTGCGCGACGGTGGCGTGCGCAAGGGCTGGCTGCTGGGCGTGGACCGCCGCGTGGGCGAGAACTTCAAGGTCGGCGTGGGCTACAACTTCACCGAGTTCAGCGATGACATGACCGAACTCAAGTACGACCAGAAGGGGTTCTTCCTGAATATGGCGGGGTATTACTAGGCGTCGGGCGAGTTTCCGTAGAGCCGGGCTCTGCCCGGCTGGGGCCACCGACCCACCTTCCCATCATCGGACCAACATGGGGTGACGCCTTCGGGCCGCGTTCCGCAATGCCCGGGCTCTGCCCGGCTGGGGCCACCGACCCACCTCACGGCGGCCGGCTGAATCTCCGGCAACATTTTTCGGCTGAATGGGGGCGGGGAACGCACCCGTTCAGGGTAAATCGACACGGATACCCCACGCATTTTCTATCAACCCATTGATATTGAATGGGTTTTCGCATTTCCCCCGCCCGCTCGCCACTGTCATCATTTCGCGGTACGTTATCCGGGTTATCGGTGCCATCGTTGCATGAACAGAACGCTGGAACTTCTTTCCCCTTTAGCAGTCCAAGTTTCCGACTGCTAAGATGCCCCTTATGAGCCAGAACATGTCTACTGCCCTTGTGGCAAACAATCTCCCGATTCCCAGTGCGCTCGGTTCGCTGGACGCCTACATCGGTGCCGTGCACCAGATCCCGGTGCTGTCGGTCGATGACGAGCAGGACCTGGCCCGCCGCTTCCGCGACGAGCAGGACCTGGACGCCGCGCGCGAGCTGGTCCATTCCCATCTGCGCTTCGTGGTGCACGTAGCCCGCGGCTACAACGGCTACGGCCTTGCCCTGGGCGACCTGATCCAGGAAGGCAACATCGGCCTGATGAAGGCGGTGAAGCGCTTCGATCCGGACATGGGCGTGCGCCTGGTGTCGTTCGCAGTGCACTGGATCCGTGCGGAAATGCACGAGTTCATCCTGAAGAACTGGCGCATCGTGAAGGTCGCCACGACCAAGGCGCAGCGCAAGCTGTTCTTCAACCTGCGCAAGTCCAAGACGCGCCTGGGCTGGATGAACGCGGCCGAAGTCAGCGCGGTCGCCAAGGACCTGAACGTGTCCGAGCGCGAAGTGCTGGAAATGGAATCGCGTCTGTCCGGTCGCGATATCGGTTTCGACGCGTCCAGCGATGACGACGACGATCATGCACCGCCGTCGCCGGCCGCGTACCTGATGGCCAATGACGAAGATCCGTCGATGGCCTACGAGCGCGCCGACAGCGAAGACAACCAGCTGCAACTGCTGCGCGAAGGCCTGGCCGAGCTGGATGCGCGTTCGCGCGACATCATCCGCCGTCGCTGGTTGGACGCGGACAGCAAGGTGACGCTGCAGGAACTGGCCGACGAGTACGGCGTTTCCGCCGAACGCATCCGCCAGGTCGAAGCGAACGCGCTGAAGAAGATGAAGGCGCTGTTTACCGCCTAACGCGGGATGGTTGGCGTTGCTTTGAAAAGCCCGGCGAATGCCGGGCTTTTTTATGTGCTGGCGCTTTTTGTGTTCGGGAGGGCAGGGGCGGGGCAGCCCTGTCCGGGACACGCCGTGAACCCATCCCTGGGGGCTCGTAGGCAACATCCATGTTGCCTACGGTCCCGGACAGGGCTACCCCGCCCCTGCCAGACAGATCACGTTGTCGCGGAACGAAGTTCAACAGCGCACGCCGGCTGCGCCGTTCGCTTGCCACTTCCAACCGCACACGCGGAGTGTGTGGGGGCCGGGTTGGGTGTGCCTGCCCAGGACCGTCCACAACAGGGAGGTTGTGGAGTTCAACAGCGCACGCCGGCTGTGCCGTTCGCTTGTCACTTCCAACCGCACACGCGGAGTGTGTGGGGGGCCGGGGTGGGTGTGCCTGCCCAGGACCGTCCACAACATGGATGTTGTGGACGAGCCCCCAGGGATGGGTTCACGGCGTGTCCTGGGCAGGCACACCCACCCCGGACCGCGCGCCAACATCAAGGCGCCAAGCGCCAAGCGCCAAGCGCCAAGCCCCCAACGCCTCAGCCGCGCTCGCGCACCACGGCCCGCCAGCCGATGTCGTTGCGGTGGAACTCGTTGGCCCACGTCACCGCCGCCACGCCTGCGTAGGCGTTGGTCTGTGCGTCGCCCACGCTGTCACCCAGCGCGGCCACGCACAGCACACGGCCGCCGGCGCTGAGCACCTGGCCCTGCGCGTCCAGCGCTGTGCCGGCATGGAACACCTTGGCCGTGGCCGGCACCTGGTCCAGGCCGTGGATCACATCGCCGGTGATCGGCGTCTCCGGGTAGGGCGCTGCGGCCATCACCACGCCCAGCGACGGGCGCGGGTCCCACTGGGCCTGCACCGTGTCCAGGCGCGCATCGATCGCCGCCTCGACCAGATCCACCAGGTCCGACTGCAGGCGCAGCATCACCGGCTGCGTTTCCGGATCGCCGAAGCGCACGTTGAATTCGATCACCTTCGGCGCGCCGCTGGCATCGATCATCAGCCCCGCGTAGAGGAAACCGGTGAACGGAATGCCGTCGGCGATCATGCCCTGCACGGTCGGGTTGACCACCTCGCGCATGACCCGCGCATGCACCTCGTCGGTGACCACCGGCGCCGGCGAGTAGGCACCCATGCCACCGGTGTTCGGGCCGGTATCGCCGTCGCCCACGCGCTTGTGGTCCTGCGAGGTCGCCATCGGCAGCGCGGTGCGGCCGTCCACCATCGAAATGAAACTGGCTTCCTCGCCATCGAGGAACTCCTCGATCACCACGCGCGCGCCGGCATCGCCGAAGGCATTGCCCGACAGCATGTCGCGCACCGCGTCTTCGGCCTCGGCCAGGGTCATCGCCACGATCACGCCCTTGCCGGCGGCCAGGCCGTCGGCCTTGACCACGATCGGCGCGCCCTTGTCGCGCAGGTAGGCCAGGGCCGGTTCCACCTCGGTGTGCACCGCGTAGAACGCGGTCGGAATGCCGTGGCGGGCCAGGAAGTCCTTGGCGTACGCCTTGCTGCCTTCCAGCTGTGCGGCGGCGGCGGTGGGCCCGAAGATGCGGTGCCCGGCCGCGCGGAAGCGGTCGACCACGCCGGCCACCAGCGGCACTTCCGGCCCGACCACGGTCAGCGCCACGCCCTCGGCGGCCACCAGTGCGAGCAGGCCATCCAGGTCGGTGACCTTGACCGCCACGTTGCGGCACTTGGTTTCGGTCGCGGTACCGGCATTGCCGGGCGCGACCAGCACTTCGCTCACCTTCGTGGACTGGGCCAGCTTCCAGGCCAGGGCATGTTCACGGCCGCCGGCGCCGATGACCAGGATCTTCAATGCACTTCTCGCGTAAGGGGGGCAGGGCGCCGATTTTACGCGGTGCCGGCAAAGGGTGCATGGCGCGGCCGCAGGGGCGCGCCGTTCACGTTCCGCCGCAGTCGTTCCGCTGCAGGTCCCCGGACACCTGGTACGCCCGCGTCGCCGGGTCGAACATCAGGTGGTAGTACTCGCGCGCCGGGCCGGCGCAGTCCTGGCCCTGGCCGCGCACGGTGATCGGCCAGTAGCCGTCCACCGGTTCCTTCTGCTCCACGTCGGTGCTGAAGTCCACGTTGAACACGGTGCCCTCGCAGTCCGCCGGTTCCGCCCGGCAGTCGAAGCGGGCCAGGTTGTCGATGTGGTCGCGGTAGCTGGCCACCTCGCGCAGGCGGTCGCCGTGCACGGCGATGTAGCGGCGGTCCACCAGCAGACCGCCACGGCCCTCCTGGCGGTCGGTCAGGCGGAAGGCCGGTCGCTGGGGCCCCAGCGATTCCACCTGCACGCTGCCGGCATCCCCGTGGTGGCCCGCCGGTGTCTGCAGGCGTTCGGCCACCACCAGCAGCGGCCACGGTTGTGCATCGGTGGCGGTGCCGCGTGGACCGTCGCGCAGCACGAACAGATCGACCCGCCCGGGCTCCACGGTCGCCGCGTCCTCGATGGTCTGGCAGACCGCCAGCAGGGTGTGGGCCTGGCCGTTGATCGGGAGCGTCTGCCGGGCGCAGACCGCGCGTTCCACCGGCCGCATCGCGATCACCTCGGTGTCTTCCCAGCGGTCCTTCCAGGCACCGTCGAGCTGCGCCTTCGGTCCATAGCGCTTGTGCAGGAGCGCGAGCAACCGCGCGTCGGCATCGCCGCCGGCCAGGATCGTCTCCACGATCGGGGCCGCAGTATCCAACTGGCGCGTCGCCGGTGCCTCCGCCGGCGGCGCATCCTTGCCGCAGCCGGCCAGCAGAACCGCCGCCAGCGCAGTGCAGGCAAGCGGAAGGGGGCGGCGGAACAAGGGCGTTGTCATGGTCATGGTGACGTCAGTGGCTGAGGCCGCGCATGCCGATGGCCAGCATCCTGCATACACGTTCCGCATGGGAAGGCGATCCCGATGGTACGCGCGGCGGGCGCTGGCTGCATGGCCGCATGCGACACCGCAGCGCAGTGCCTACCCGCGGCATTGTTCGCGCAGCAGCGCGTCCGGAATCGGATAGACGCCCTTGGCCGGGTCGTACACCAGCCGATAGTGCTCGTCGGTGGGGCCGGTACACTCCGGCCCCACGCCACGCACATCCAGTGCGGCGTAGCCGTCCTGCAGTGCCTGCATGTCCGCCGTCACCTGGAAGTCGATGTTGAACAGACGCTGCTCGCAGGCGGACGGATCCTCGTCGCAGTCGTACGCGCTGTCGTTGTCGATGTGGTCGCGGAAGCTGGCCACCGGCGTGAGGCGGTTGCCGTGCAGGGCGACGTAGGTGCGCGACACCAGCGAATAGCCCTGCCCGTACCAGCCGTCGGTGACGCGGAACGCCGGCCGCTGCGGGCCCAGCGTATCGATCGCCACCGTGCCGGGCACGCCGCGCATCCCCGAGTACATCAACAGGTGCTCGGCCACCCGCACCAGCGGGCGGGAGGCGGTACCCGGCACGGCGTCGCCATCGCGCAGTACGTACAGGTCGATGCGCCCCGGTTCGACGCTGGCCACGTCTTCGATGGTCTGGCACACCGCCACCAGGTGGTGCGGCTGCCCGGCCACCGCGACCGTCTCCCGGGCGCACAGGCGGCGCTCCACCGGGCGCGTGGTCTCCTGGTCCTGGTCGTCCCACTGGTCTTTCCACGCAGTGTCCAGCGTGGCCCTGGGGCCGTAACGGTCGTGCAGGAAGACCAGCAGACGCGGGTCGTCGTTGATGGGTGGAGCCGGCGTTGGCGTCGCCGACGCCGTTGCCGCTGCGTGGCTGTCGAGCCGACGCGCCGGCTTGCCCGGATCGGCCGGCGTGGGATCACCACAGCCGGCCAGCAGTACCATCAGCGCCGCACCCGGCCAGAACCGGGGGGCGCGGCGGTCGACATTCCCTGTCGTGGTCATGGCGGTGTCAGTGGCGGAAGTGGCGCACGCCGGTGAACACCATCGCCAGACCGTGCTCGTCGGCTGCGGCGATCACCTCGTTGTCGCGCATCGAGCCGCCCGGCTGGATCACCGCCTTGATGCCGGCGGCCGCAGCGGCATCGATGCCGTCGCGGAACGGGAAGAAGGCATCGGACGCCATCACCGATCCCTCCACCACCAGGTTCGCGTCGGCAGCCTTGATGCCGGCGATGCGCGCCGAGTAGACCCGGCTCATCTGGCCGGCGCCGACACCGATGGTGCGGTTGTCCTTGGCATAGACGATGGCGTTGGACTTGACGAACTTGGCCACCTTCCAGGCAAACAGCAGGTCGGCGAACTGCTTGTCGGTGGGCGCAAGCCTGCTGACCACGGTCAGCTCATCGCGCGCCATGCCGCGGTTGTCGGCGCTCTGCACCAGCAGGCCCGAGCCGATGCGCTTGGTGTCGTAGTTGTTGCGGCCGTCGCCATGCGGGATGCGCAGCACACGCACGTTGGCCTTCTTCTGCGCGTACTCGAGCGCGGCCGGTTCGTAGTCCGGGGCGATCAGCACTTCGACGAACTGGCGGTCCAGGATCACCTTGGCGGTGGCAGCGTCGAGCGGTTTGTTGAAGGCGATGATGCCGCCGAACGCGCTGGTCGGATCGGTCGCGTAGGCCAGCTCGTAGGCATCGCCGTTGCCGGCGCCCACGGCTACGCCGCACGGGTTGGCGTGCTTGACGATCACGCAGGCGGGCGCGTCGAACTGGCGCACGCATTCCCACGCGGCATCGGCATCGGCCAGGTTGTTGTAGCTCAGCTCCTTGCCCTGCAGCTGCTGGAAGGTGGCCAGCGTGCCCGGCACCGGGGACAGGTCGCGGTAGAACGCGCCGCTCTGGTGCGGATTCTCGCCGTAGCGCAGGTCCATCACCTTCACGAAACTGCTGTTCATCTGCGCCGGGAACTCGGTGCGCACCGGCACGGACGCCTCGGTGCTGGCCACGGCGGACAGATAGTTGCTGATCGCGGCGTCGTACTGCGCCACGCGGTTGAACGCGGCCACCGAGAATGCAAAGCGCTTGGCGGCCGACAGCTGGCCATCGTTGGCGTCCAGCTCGGCGAGCAGTTCGGCGTACTGCGACGGATCGGTCGCCACCGCGACGCGGGCGAAGTTCTTGGCCGCCGAACGCAGCATCGCCGGGCCGCCGATGTCGATGTTCTCCACCGCATCGTCGAGCGTGCAGCCGGCCTTGGCGGTGACCGCCTCGAACGGATACAGGTTCAGCACCAGCAGGTCGATCGCGCCGATGCCGTGTTCGGCCATCACCGCCTCGTCCAGCCCGGCGCGGCCGAGCAGGCCGCCGTGGACCAGCGGGTGCAGGGTCTTGACCCGGCCGTCCATCATTTCCGGGAAGCCGGTGACATCGGCCACGTCCTTGACGGCCAGGCCGGCGTCGCGGAGTGCCTTGGCGGTGCCGCCGGTGGACAGCAGCTCGACGTTGCGGGCGGCGAGGGCGCGGGCCAGGTCGATCAGACCGGTTTTGTCGGAAACGGACAGCAGGGCCCGGCGCACGGGCAGCAGATCGGAACTCATGGGGGCAGGAGATCGAAGCGGAGCGGGCGCATATTGTAGGCTCCCCGGCATCAGCCATGAACCACAGGACAGGGAATCGTGTCGATCTATGCGTTGAAGGGACGCTTCCAGGACCTGCTCCGGCCCGCCGTTGCGGGCCTGTACCGGGCCGGGGTGACCGCCAATGCGGTCACGCTGGCGGCGGCGCTGGTGTCGCTGGCGGTGGCCGCCGCCGTCTACGTGTGGGGCCCCGGGCAACCGCTGTGGTACCTGGCGCTGCCGGCGTGGATGCTGCTGCGGATGGCGCTCAATGCCGTGGATGGCATGCTGGCCCGCGAATTCGGGCAGCAGTCGCGGTTGGGCGCCTATCTCAATGAACTCTGCGACGTCATCGCCGACGCCGCGCTGTATCTCTCGCTGCTGAGCCTGCCCGGGGTGGCGTCCAGCGCGCTGTGGACATTGGCGTGGCTGGCGGCGGTTTGCGAGTACGCTGGCGTCCTGGGCCTGATGGTGGGGGCAAGCCGTCGCTATGACGGTCCAATGGGCAAAAGCGATCGCGCCTTCGTGATCGGCGTGACAGGATTGTTGTTGGCCTTGGGCTGGATCGCAGCGTCAGGGGTGACCTGGATCGCGTGGGCTGCGGCCGCCTTGTGCGCGTGGACCACGCTGCGCCGGGTAAGGACAGGATTGGCGGAGGCCGGCTGACCCAGCCGGCAGCCGATCAACGGCGGATTCCGCCGGATGCACAACGGAGTGATGCATGCGCGCACAGCAACACCTGCAGTTCCACAGTTTCGATGCACAGCCGCTGTTCTACCGGCATTGGCCCGCCACCGACCCGACCCCGACCTCGCCCCGGCGCGCGCTGGTGCTGCTGCATCGCGGGCACGAGCATTCCGGCCGTGTGGCGCACCTGGTCGATGAGCTGGACCTGCCCGGCATGGAGGTGTTCGCCTGGGATGCCCGCGGCAACGGCCAGTCGCCGGGCGTACGCGGCGATGCGCCCGGCTTCGACGCGCTGGTGCGCGACCTGGACAGCTTCATCGCGCACCTGCACGAACACCACGGCATCGCCGTGGAAGACATCGCGATCATCGCCCAGAGCGTGGGCGCGGTCGTTGCCGCGACCTGGGTGCACGATTACGCACCGCCGCTGCGTGCGCTGGTGCTCGCCTCGCCGGCGTTCAAGGTGAAGCTGTACGTGCCGTTCGCGCGCCCTGGCCTGGCGCTGATGCAGAAACTGCGCGGCAACTTCTTCGTCAACAGCTACGTCAAGCCGCAGTGGCTCACCCACGATCCCGAACGGGTGGCCAGCTACCGTACCGACCCGCTGATCACCCGGCCGATCTCGGTGCGCGTGCTGCTGGGGCTGTACGACGCCGCCGACCGCGTGGTGGGCGATGCGCAGGCAATCACCGTGCCGACCCAGCTGCTGGTTTCCGGCGCGGATTTCGTGGTCCATCGCGCGCCGCAGGACCGCTTCTACGAGCGGCTGAGTTCGCCGATCAAGGAACGCCACCTGCTGCCCGGCTTCTTCCACGACACCCTCGGCGAGCGCGACCGCGCCCCGGCCGTGGCTGCCATCCGCCGCTTCATCGGCGAGCGCTTCGCCGCGCCGCTGGTGCGGCCCAGCCTGCGCGACGCGCATCGCCACGGCCCCACCTTCGACGAGGCCGAGGTGCTGGCCTGGCCGCCGCAGCGCAACAGCCTGAAGGATCTGTACTGGCGCTTCACCCGCGCCGGCCTGCGCGTTGGCGGGCGCCTGTCCGAGGGCATCGCGCTGGGGCTGGAAACCGGCTTCGATTCGGGCAGCACGCTGGACTACATCTACCGCGACCAGGCGCGCGGGCGTGGCCCGCTGGGCCGGTTCGTGGATCGCAACTACCTCGATGCCATCGGCTGGCGCGGCATCCGCGTGCGCCGCACCCATGTGCGCGAACTGCTGCAGCTGGCGGCGCTGCGACTGCGCGGGGAAGGCCGGCCGGTGCGTGTGCTGGACGTGGCCGCCGGCCACGGGCGTTACGACCTGGACGCACTGGCCCAGGGCGAACAGCGCGCCGATGCGATCCTGCTGCGTGATTTCAGCGAGCGCAACGTGGTCGAAGGGCGCGCGCTGATCGAGGCGTTCGGTGCAGCCGATATTGCCCGTTTCGAACAGGGGGATGCCTTCGATGCCGACGCGCTGGCCGCACTGCCGGATACGCCGACGCTGTCGATCGTGTCGGGGCTGTACGAGCTGTTCGCCGACAACGATGCGGTGGCACGCTCGCTGCAGGGCATCGCCGCGGCGATGCGCGAGGGCGGCTACCTGGTCTACACCGGCCAGCCGTGGCACCCGCAGCTGGAGTTCATTGCCCGCGCGCTGACCAGCCACCGCGAAGGTGCGGCATGGGTGATGCGCCGGCGCACCCAGCAGGAGATGGATGAACTGGTGCGCCTGGCCGGGTTCGAGAAGGTGACCCAGCGCATCGACGGCTTCGGTATCTTCACCGTCTCGCTGGCGCGCCGGGTGGGCCATGACTGAGGGCGTGCGTCCCTGGCGGCGCGCGCTGCTGTGGCTGGCCCTGCTGGGGCCGTTCTTCTTCCTCAGCTACGGCTTCGCCAACGCGATGGCGGCTCGCCTGCCGTTCGTGCCCTCGATCGTATTCGACTGGGAAGCGCGCATTCCGTTCCAGGCCTGGACCATCGTGCCGTACTGGTCCATCGACCTGTTCTACGTCGCTTCCTTCTTCGTCTGTACCCAGCGCGCCGAGCTGGACGCACATGCGCGCCGGCTGCTGACCGCGCAGGTGCTGTCGGTGGCGTGCTTCCTGCTGTGGCCGCTGCGCTTCAGCCTGGAGCGGCCGGACACCGGCGGCGTGTTCGGCTGGCTGTTCGATGTGCTGCTGGGCTTCGACAAGCCCTTCAACCAGGCCCCCTCGCTGCACATCGTGCTGCTGGTGGTGCTGTGGGTGCGGTTCCAGCAGCACCTGCAGGGCGTGTGGCGGACCGCGCTGCACATCTGGTTCGCGCTGATTGGTCTGTCGGTGCTGACCACCTGGCAGCATCACTTCATCGACGTGCCCACCGGCGTGGCAGTGGGCTGGCTGTGCGTATGGCTGTGGCCGCTGCAGGGGGCTTCACCGCTGCGGCACTGGCAGTGGGCACGCGAGGCCACGCGCTGGCGGCTGGCCGTGCTGTACCTGGCCGGCAGCGCCGGCTGTGCGGCGCTGGCGGTGGTCATCGGCGGCTGGGCGTTGTGGCTGGCCTGGCCGGCGATCGCGTTGCTGCTGGTGGCGCTGGCGTATGCGGGGCTGGGCACCGCCGTTTTCCAGAAGCAGGAGGATGGGCGTCTGAGCATGGCCGCGACCTGGCTGCTGGCGCCCTACCTGGGCGCGGCCTGGCTCAATGCGCGCTGGTGGACACGGCACGCGCCGCAGCCGCAGCTGGTGATCGATGGGGTGTGGCTGGGCCGGCTGCCGGACGCGAACGCCGCGCTCACCGTGAACACCGTGGTGGATGTGTGCGCCGAACTGCCCTTCCGCGCACCGGTGCGTCACTACCGCGGCGTGCCGATGCTCGATCTGGCCACGCCGTCGCCGGCCGCGCTGCGCCAGGCGGCCGATGCCATCGCGCATGGGCGGCGGCGCGGTGAGGTACTGGTGTGCTGTGCACTCGGCTATTCGCGCAGCGCCGCCGCCGTGGCCACCTGGCTGTGCCGCAGCGGCCATACCGCCACCGCCGATGCCGCCATCACCCTGCTGGCACAGGACTGCCCACGGATCGTGCTGCATGCCCGCCACCGGCGGGCGATCGAACAGGCCGTGCGCGATGGTGCCACCGCCAACGGACAGACACAGGTGAGTGCATGAGCATGCTGTTCCAACTGCGGGTGATGACCGCCGTGCTGCGGCAGGCGCGGCTGGCCGCGGTGATATCCACCCTGCTGGCCGCCGCCGCGCTGCTGCTGGCCAGCCTGGCGCAACCGGGTCTGCTGGCGATGCTGCTGGCGCTGGCCTCGCTGCTGGCGGCCGGCGTGCAGGCGTACTACGCCGCCCGGGTCGGCTTCGACGCGGCGCTGCTGGAGGCGATGCAGGCCTGCCATCCCGATGCCGCTCCCGGCGT
Source organism: Stenotrophomonas sp. LGBM10 (assembly GCF_046736075.1). Taxonomy (GTDB): domain Bacteria; phylum Pseudomonadota; class Gammaproteobacteria; order Xanthomonadales; family Xanthomonadaceae; genus Stenotrophomonas. Next base: position 1,813,729 of record NZ_CP177163.1, on the reverse strand, counting down.
GATCGACGATGTGCTGCAGAAACTGGGCCTGCGTGAAGCGTCGGCGACGAGCCGCGGCTGGCAGGCGCGCTGGCAGGGCATGCGCCGGCTGATGCGCTGGCAGCTGTTCGCGGTCGGTGCGCAGGCGGTGCTGCTGCTGGCGGCGCTGCTGTCCCGATGGGTGGCGTGGTGATCGCCGACCTGATCGCACGCAGCTGCAGTGGTGCGATCCGCACGCTGACCGGCGCACGCGCGCTGTGGCAGGGCTGTGCGCCGTCCAGCGACCACCGGGTGTACTACGGCAACCACGCCAGCCACGGCGACTTCGTGCTGATCTGGTCGGCGCTGCCGATCACGCTGCGCCGCCAGGTGCGGCCGGTGGCCGCCGCCGACTACTGGCAGCGCGATGCGCTGCGCCGCTACCTGATCCATGCGGTGTTCAACGGCGTGCTCATCGAGCGCGACGCGGCCAAGCGCGAACACGATCCCATCGCCTGCCTGTGCCAGGCGGTGGATGAGGGCAACTCGCTGATTCTGTTCCCCGAAGGCACCCGCAACACCGACGAGGGTGTGCTGCCGTTCAAGAGCGGCATCTACCACCTGGCGCGGCAACGACCGGAGCTGGAGTTCGTGCCGGTGTGGATCGACAACCTCAAGCGGGTGATGCCCAAGGGCCGCTGGCTGCCATTGCCGCTGCTGTGCACCACCACCTTCGGCGAACCGCTGCGGCTGAAGGCCGATGAAGACAAGGACCGCTTCCTGGAACGGGCCCGGCTGTCGCTGCTGGCGCTGGACCCGCAGCCGCGCAGGAGCCGCGCATGACGGTGTTCCAGGTGTTGTCCACCGATGTGGCCCAGCTCTCCACGCACGCGCAGACCCGGCTGCTGTTTGCCGGCATCGCTGCGGTGCTGGTGGTGGCCACGGTGATCGCCGAAACCCTGCGCTGGCGCGCGCGGCATGCGCCCAGCCCGGTGCTGGCCAACCTGGTGTCGCGCATCCGTGCCTGGTGGGTGATGGCGGCCGTGGTGGCCCTGGCGTTCTTCTTCGGGCGTACCGGCGTGGTGGTGCTGTTCGCGGTGGTCTCGCTGTTCGCGCTGCGCGAGTTCATCACCCTCACGCCCACGCGGGCCGGCGACTACTACGCACTGCTGGCGGCGTTCTACATCGTGCTGCCCTGGCAGTACTGGCTGGTGTGGACCGACTGGTACGGCCTGTACACGCTGCTGATCCCGGTCTATGCGTTCCTGTTCCTGCCGATCCTGGCCACCATCGGCGGCGACACCACCGATTACCTGGAGCGCACGTCCAAGGTGCAGTGGGGGCTGATGATCTGCGTGTTCTGCATTTCCCACGTGCCGGCGCTGCTGAATCTGCGCCTGGCCGGCGTGGAGCCGGCGCGCAACCTGCTGCTGTTCGCCTTCCTGGTGATCGTGGTGCAGTCCTCGGACGTGCTCCAGTATGTCTGGGGCAAGCTGATCGGGCGGCGGCTGATCGCGCCGAAGCTGTCGCCGTCCAAGACTGTGGAAGGCTTCATCGGCGGCGTGCTGTCGGCCAGCGCGCTGGGCGCGGCACTGTGCTGGCTGACCCCGTTCACGCCGTGGCAGGCGTTCGGCATGTCGCTGGTGGTCAACCTGATGGGGTTCTGGGGCGGCCTGGTGATGTCGGCGATCAAGCGCGACCGCGGCATCAAGGACTGGGGCCACATGATCGAGGGCCACGGCGGCATGCTCGACCGGCTGGATTCGGTGTGCTTCGCCGCGCCGGTGTTCTTCCACCTGGTGCGGTATTTCTGGAGCGGTTGATCAGTGTACCGGCCAACGGCCGGTACCCACCGGCAGGGGCAGGTCGGCATTCCCCGGAAAGGGGCGGGCCGGCATCCGCTCAGGTGGTGATGCCGTATTCCTTGAGCTTCTTGCGCAGCGTGGCGCGGTGGATGCCCAGCATCGCCGCGGCGCGGCTCTGGTTGCCTTCGCAGTGGTTGAGCACCTCCACGAACAGCGGGATCTCCATTTCACGCAGGACGATCTCGTAGACATCGTCGGCATCGCAGCCATCCAGGTCCCGCAGGTACCGCCTCACCGACTGGGCTACATGTTCGCGCAGCGGTGGCTTGGGAGCGCCACGACTGGTGTCAGGACGAGGAAGGACAGCGTTCAAGGAGGATCCCGATGCAGGAGCCGGGGCGGACAACAGCCCTCGGCGGAATGATGATGGGGCCAGTCTACCGTGTGCGTCGGCAGGCTGCCACGCCGAACCGGACGAACGGCAGGGTCACAGGAACTCGAAGGTGAATGCGACGGTCGATGCCGCAGGCTCGCGGACGCGGAAGGCGATGCGCGCGCTCTGGCCCGGTTCCAGTGTGTTGCCGCTGGCGTTGGCGGGGCCGAGATAGTCGGCCGGTGCAAACTCGCCGGTGCCGATCAGGCGGCCATCGGCATCGGACAACGACAACCGCAATGCAGGCCAGGCCTGCGCCCAACGCGCATCATTGCGGAAGCTGGCCTGCACCTGCAGCGCGCCCGGTTGCCCGGGGACGGGCCGCACATCGCGGCTGATCATGCTGAACGCTGCCGGTTCCCGCCACGCCGGCACGCTACAGCGCAGTACGCTGCAGAGCCCGGCGATCCACGGGCGGCTGCCGGCGTCGGCGGCCAACCGTGCGCGGTCGGCCACGGCAATCTGCAACAGCAGCGCCACGCCCAGACCGGCGACCAGCCCCCATTGCCAGCGCGGCGTGCGCAGCCGCGCACGCGGTGCTTGCAGGAAGCTCGGCGCGGCGACCCCGGGGGCGTCCCCGGCGACCATGCCGGGCGCTGGCGCGTCGACAGCCGGTATCGCATCGGTCTGCGCGTCAGTCTGCGCGTCAGCGTCCGTATCGACGTCGGCGGGCGGCAGCGCGATCTGCGGCGATGCGTCGTCCCACGGCGTGTCGTCGGTGCTGGCGAGAGTGTCCTCATCGGCACGCACGTCGGCCGGTGCCGGCGGCGTGCTGTCGTCCACGGGCGCGGCGTCCTGCGCAGGGCGCAGGAAGGTGGCAAGCGGACGTCGCGGGGGCTGCGTAGGCTCGGACATGGGCGCGGGGCCGGGCGAAGGACGCCTTATTCAAGCACGGCGGGTGCCGGTGATGCGCATCCAGTCCTCGTCCTGCGCCGCCTCCAGTGCCTCGAACCACGGCGCGTAGCGCGCCAGCAGTTCGCCTTCCTGTCCCTTCAGGATGCCCGACAGCGCGATGCGCCCACCGGGCGCGACGCGCGCGGCCAGCACCTCGGCCAGCGCGTCCAGCGCCGAGGCCAGGATGTTGGCCACCACCACGGGATAGGTGGCCTGCGGCTCGTCGGCCGGCAGGTACACCGCGATGCGGTCCTGCAGGCCGTTGCGCTCGGCGTTGTCGGTGGTGGCGATCACCGCCTGCGGATCGTTGTCCACGCCCACCGCGCGGGCGGCGCCGAGCTTCAGCGCGGCCAGCGCCAGGATCCCCGAGCCGCAGCCGAAGTCGAGCACGGTCTGGCCCTCCAGCGCGCCCTCGGCGGCCAGGCCGTCGAGCCAGCGCAGGCACAGCGCGGTGGTCGGGTGGGTGCCCGAGCCGAAGGCCAGGCCCGGGTCCAGCCGCACCACCGCCGCGTCGTCGGCCTGCGCGGCCTCGGGCAGGTCATGGTTCCACGGCACGATCCAGGTGCGCTCGCCGAACGCCATCGGCTGGAACTGGTCCAGCCAGGCGCGTTCCCAGTCTTCGTCCTGGACCGCACGGAAGCTGGCGTTGCCCCAGTCCAGACCCGGGTCGAACGCATCCAGCGCGGCCAGCAGGGCCAGCGCGTTGGTATCGGCCGGGAACAGCGCGGTCAGCACCAGGTCGTTCCACAGCGGGGTCTCGCCCACGCCGGGTTCCAGGATGGCCTGTTCGTTGCTGGTGTCGGCGTCGGCATCGAGCAGGGTCACCGCCAGCGCACCGACGTCGTCCAGCGCATTCTCATAGCGGGGCTGCGTGGTTTCGGTGCAGCGGAGGGTGAGTTCCAGGAAGGGCATGGGGGACGAGGCCTGCGGAAAACCGTGCATGCTAGACCATTGCGCGCGGGCGGTCCCGGCGTGTCGATCGCGACACCGTCTCCCGGGTGGCTGAGATGCACGTCGACGACCGGTTCAGACAGCCGTCAGTGCGCTTGCTAAACTGGGCATTCCGTTGTCGGCCACTGGCAGCCCCGGCGTTCATTCATGGCGCTTGTTCCTACCCTGAAAACCTGGCTGCTGGTTGTGCCTGCCCTGGCGCTGCTCGGGGTGGTGGGCTATCGCGCGGGCGATCGGGTGCGGCATGCCGACCATCCCGGCGCGGACAGGGTCGACGCGTCCGGCGCGTCTGCTTCGCCGGTGCCGGCGGAGGCACGGGAGCTGGCGCGACGCCTGCTGGACAGCGAACGCGGCAACGCGATCGCCTCCGGGCTGCCGCTGGACATCCGGGCCGACATCGAAGGCGACACCGATCTCTACGCCTACGCCCAGCGCCTGCAGCTGCAGGCCGCCAATGGCAACGCCGAGGCGGCGTGGATGGTCAGCCGGGTGTACGACTATTGCGCGCTGTACGCGATGGACCCGGGCGGTTACCAGCTCGACAACACCGTGCTGTCCGGGCTGGGCCTGAAGGCCTCGGTCGGCATGGTGCAGGCGCGCGAGCGCGTGGCGCGCCGCTGCACGGGTTTTGTCAGCAGCGACAACCTCGGGCGGCAGCTGATTCTTGCCCAGCGCATGCAGGCGGCCAAGGCCGGCAACCTCGCTGCCGAGGCCTCGCTGTTCTCCGAAGGCAAGGCGCTGGAGGATTCGCCGGGCTATCGGCGCGGGCTGGTCGAGCGGGTGCTCGATTCGCGCGATCCCGAAGCCTATATGGCCCTGTCTTCGGGCATGGGCCAGCGCGCCAGCGGCGACGCGGCGCTGCAGGGCTTGGTGGCCGGCGACCAGTTCAGCGAACTGGCCTGGCGCCTGGCAGCCTGCGAGCTGGGCATGGCGTGCGGGCCGGACAGTGTGTTGATGAACAATTTCTGCGCGAACGGAGGGATTTGTTCGCAGGACGGTGGGCAGGACTTTGCCACTTTCGTGTATGACGCCGCGGTCTCGCGGCAAGGTGCGGGGAAAATGAAAGCGTTGGTGGAACAGCTGATCAAGCAGAGGAAAGGGCGATGAACTACCGTCGATTCCTGCATGGCGCCAAGTTCTGGTTCTGGGTGGTGTTGTTCGTTGCCTACTCGGCTGGCGCAGTGGGTCTGGTGATGATCGATACCTACGATGATCGATACCGGAGCCTGTCCAAGGTGCAGTTGACCTCGGTGAAGGCCGACGCCGACGTGCGTCGCGCCGGTGCCAGCCAGGTGGCCGCGGTGTACCGCGCGCAGAGCGGCATGCCGTTCGCGTCGCTGCCGGCCGGCAGCACCTTCCAGGTGGTGTGGCCGGACGGCTCCACCGAAACGATGGTGATCATGGACCCGACCTCCTCGTTGGGCGTGGAACCGGTCAAGAACACCCAGATCACGGCCGCAGACAGCAGCCGTTGATGCCTGAGGGCGAGGGCGCGCCACGCCAGGGCGCCCGTCGTGTGCACGCGCGTCGACCCGCGCGCCTGGTGCTGTTGCCGGGCCTGGATGCCGCCGGTACCCAGCACGGCGCGTTCACCGCTGCGATGCAGCGGCACGGCATCGACACCACGGTGATCGCCTATCCGGTGGATCGCGCGGTGGGCTACGACGTACTGGCCGATATCGTGCAGGCGGCCCTGCCCGGGGACGAGGACTATGTGCTGCTCGGCGAGTCGTTCTCCGGCCCGTTGGCATTGAGGCTCGCCGCTGCCCGTCCGGCGCGCCTGCGCGGCCTGGTTCTTTCCACGACGTTCGCGCGCTCGCCCTGGTATGCGTGGCGTCGTCTGCAATCGCTTCTGTACTGGGCACCCGTACGCATGCTGCCGATGGGCGCGCTGTCCTGGCTGCTGCTGGGGCGCTGGAGCAGTGCCGCGCTGCGCGACGCGCTGCGGGCCGCCCTGTCCCGCGTGCAGGCCGATGTGCTGCGCACGCGCGCGGTGGCCGCCCTTGGGGTCGATGTTGGCGCGTGCGCCGCTGCACTGCGCATACCAACGCTGTGCCTGCATGCGGTTGATGACCGCCTGCTGCCGTCACGCTGCCAGCGCCACCTGTCCGCGTTGCTGCCGGCGCAGAACACCGTCTGGCTGGATGGCCCGCACCTGCTGCTGCAGGCGCGCCCGGATGCCGCGGCCGAGGCGATCGCCACGTTCATCGCCACGCTGTCCTGACGCGACCTTCTCTCGCGGCTCTCGGGTATTTCACGCAACGACGCGCAGCCTGCGGGTGTTGGCTGCATCCGCAGCGCATCTGCTGGAGACCCCGTCGAATGAATACCCGAGGCGATTACGCCATCCCCGAACCCCATGCCACTGCGACGGTCGCGGTGGTCACGCCTGCGCCGGTGATGGAACCGCCCCACGACAGCGCCGTGTCCTGGGCGGCGATCTTTGCCGGTGCCGCCGCTGCCGCCGCACTGTCGCTGGTGCTGCTGATCCTCGGCGTCGGCCTCGGGCTGTCGTCGGTATCGCCGTGGGCATATGAAGGCGTTACCGCGGAAACGTTCGGCTGGTCGAGCATCGCCTGGCTGACGTTCACGGCCATCGCCGCGTCCGGACTGGGCGGCTACCTCGCCGGGCGACTGCGCAGCAGGTGGAGCAACCTGCATGGCGATGAGACCTACTTCCGCGATACCGCGCACGGGTTCCTGTCCTGGTCCGTGGCGACCCTGCTGACCGCCGGCCTGCTGACCACCGCCATCGGCGGGGTGATCGGCGCGGGCGCGAAGGTGGCCGGTGCGTCTGCCGGTGCCGCCGCAACCACCGCCGGTGGCCTGGCGGCGATGGCATCCGGCACGGCGTCCGGTGGCGACAACGGCGACCTGCAGTACTGGGTGGATGGCCTGTTCCGTCCCACGGCGGGCGCGCCGGCCGCGCCGATGGCGCCGCCGCCGGTGGACCCCGCCCAGGCGGGCGGCGCACCGGGCGGCCTCGCGCCGCCGCCGCGTCCGATGGTCGGCGCCGAGCGTGGTCCTGGCCCCGGTCGTGGCAACGAGGTGCGTGCCGAGGTCAACCGGATCGTGGTCAACAGCCTGGCATCCAACAGCATGGACCCGGCCGACACGCAGTACCTGGCGCAGCTGGTGGCCGCGCAGACCGGGCTGAGCCAGGTCGAGGCACAGGCCCGCGTGGCCGATATGCAGACCCGTCTGCGCGCCGCGCTGGAGAAGGCCAAGGCAGAGGCCAAGCAGGCGGCCGACGACGCACGCAAGGCAACGGCGTACGCCGCGCTGTGGCTGTTCATCACGCTGCTGATCGGTGCTTTCAGCGCCAGCCTGTTCGCCACCTGGGGCGGCCGCCGCCGCGACCTGTGACCCCAACGCTCAACGAGGAGACGCAACCATGAAATACCTGCTGCTGTGGATGCTGGGCATTCCGATTCCGATCCTGCTGCTGATCGCGCTGTTGCGCTGAGGCGGCCGCCCGGAGACCAGGCAAACAAAAAGGCGGGGAGATCCCCGCCTTTCTGCTGTGTTGCAGGACGCCGTCGATCAGGTCAACGCGATCGACTTGTTCTTGCGTTCGGCCAGGCGCTTTTCCAGGTAGTGGATGTTCTGCCCACCGGCCTGGAAGCCCTTGTCGCGCATGATGCGCTGCTGCAGCGCGACGTTGGTCTTGATGCCGTCCACCACCAGTTCGCTCAGCGCCACACGCATGCGCGCGATCGCGGTCTCGCGGTCCGGGCCGTGCACGATCAGCTTGCCGATCATCGAGTCGTAGTTCGGCGGCACGCGGTAACCACTGTAGATGTGGGTATCCACGCGCACGCCGGGGCCACCCGGCGGATGGAAGGCGGTGATCTGGCCCGGGCTCGGCACGAAGGTTTCGGCATCTTCGGCGTTGATGCGGCACTCGATCGCGTGGCCGGTCAGCACCACGTCGCTCTGCTTGATGCTCAGCTTCTGGCCGGCAGCGATGCGCAGCTGCTCGCAGACCAGATCGATGCCGGTCACCATCTCCGTCACCGGATGTTCCACCTGCACGCGGGTGTTCATTTCGATGAAGTAGAAACGGCCGTCTTCGTACAGGAACTCGAAGGTACCCGCGCCGCGGTAGCCGATGCGGATGCAGGCTTCCACGCAGACCTTGCCGATCTGCTCGCGCAGTTCGGGGGTGATGCCCGGTGCCGGCGCTTCTTCCACCACCTTCTGGTGGCGGCGCTGCATCGAGCAGTCGCGCTCGCCGAGGTGGATGGCGTTGCCCTGGCCGTCGGCCAGCACCTGGATTTCCACGTGGCGCGGATTCTCCAGGAATTTCTCCATGTACACCTGGTCGTTGCTGAAAGCGGCCTTGGCTTCGGACTTGGTGGTCTCGATGGCAGCCTTCAACGATGCCTCGGCATGCACCACGCGCATGCCGCGCCCGCCGCCGCCACCGGCCGCCTTGATGATGACCGGGTAGCCGATCTCACGGGCGATCTTGGTGTTGGCCACGATGTCGTCGCCCAGCGGGCCGCCCGAACCGGGCACGCACGGCACGCCGGCGGCCTTCATCGCACGGATTGCTTCGACCTTGTCGCCCATCAGGCGGATGGTGTCGGCCTTGGGGCCGATGAAGATGAAACCGGACTCTTCCACGCGCTCGGCGAAGTCGGCGTTCTCCGACAGGAAGCCGTAGCCCGGGTGGATGGCCTGGGCGTCGGTGACTTCCGCCGCGGCGATCAGGGCCGGGATGTTGAGGTAGCTCTCCGAGGACGGCGCGGGACCGATGCAGACCGACTCGTCGGCCATCGCCACGTGCTTGAGGTTGCGGTCGACCGTGGAATGCACGGCCACCGTGCGGATGCCCAGGGTGTGGCACGCGCGCAGGATGCGCAGCGCGATTTCCCCTCGGTTGGCAATAACGACTTTGTCGAGCATGGACGGATCCTTAGCCGATCACGAACAGCGGCTGGTCGAATTCGACCGGCTGGCCGTTTTCGCCCAGGATGGCGACGATGGTGCCGGAGACATCGGCCTCGATCGGGTTGAACATCTTCATCGCTTCGATGATCGCCAGCGTTTCGCCGGCCTTGACCTGCTGGCCGACGGTGACGAAGGCCGGCTTGTCCGGGGACGACGAGGCGTAGAAGGTGCCGACCATCGGCGCGCGCAGCACGTGGCCGTCCGGCAGGGCATTGCCCGGCTTGGCGGTGCCGCCGGTGGAGGCTTCGGTGGGCGACTGCATCGGCATCGCCGGGGCGGCCTGCTGGGCCGGGGCCGGCGCCATCATCATCTGCGGCTGGGCCTGGACCATGCCGTAGCCGGAGACCGGGGCGCGCGACAGACGCACGGACTCTTCGCCTTCCTTGATTTCGATTTCGGCGAGGTTCGACTCTTCCAGCAGGTCGATCAGCTTCTTGATTTTGCGGAGATCCATAGGGGCCTCTTGGTTCTTGATGTCAGTGTGGTGGGAAGCGCGGCGCGCTCGGGTCAAAGCAGTTCGTAGAAATCGCGAAGCTGGCGGGTACGGTCGCGGGTGTGCGTGAGCAGACAATGCTGCTCGGCGCCATTGCGCGAGGTGCCGTCGGCATTGAAGGCATACACCGCCCGGCAATCCTGGTCGCGCAGGGTGATCCACGCGCGTTGTGCAGCCAGCAGCTGGGCAGCGGCGGTGTCGCAGTGGGTGCACGCCTTGGAGGCCGCCTGGTCGTGCAGTGCCTGGCGGGCCTGCGCGTAGGTGGCGTTGAGCTCGGCGTCAGCCTCGGCGGTGCGGTCGGAGGCGCACAGGTCGCTCTCCATCGTGCCCTGCGGGTTGGCGCAGTCGATGCCCTCGGCGCTGCGGTCGGCCGCGATGGCGACGCCACACAGGCCGGCCCACAGCAGCACGGTGGCGAGGACGCGCGACAGGGCCATCACGCGGCGGCGGCCGCCAGCCGGGTCAATGCCGCATCCATTGCATAGCGGTAGCTGTCCGCGCCGAAGCCGCAGATCACGCCTACTGCCTTGTCGCTGAAGTAGCTGTGCTGGCGGAACGGCTCGCGGGCATGCGGGTTGGACAGGTGGATCTCGATGAACGGCACGTCCACTGCCGCCAGCGCATCGCGCAGGGCGACCGAGGTATGCGTGAACGCGGCCGGGTTGATCAGGATGAACGCGGTACCGTCGGCACGGGCGGCCTGCACCCGGTCCACCAGCACGTGCTCGGCATTGGACTGCAGGGCATCCAGCGCATGCCCGGCGGCCTGGGCCTGGGCCAGCAGGGCCTGGTCGATCTGCGCCAGCGTGGTGTGCCCATACACCCCCGGCTCGCGGGTGCCGAGCAGGTTGAGGTTGGGGCCATGCAGGACCAGCAGTTTCGCCATGAGTGCCGAACGACGGGAAAGGGCGGCAGTCTGGCGGAACCGGCTGATCGTGTCCAGTTCGGCGAAGTTGCGCGTGTTTCAATCGAACGTTTGAAATATGCGGAGACGATTGGCCTGCGGGAGATTGGTGCGTCTTGTGCGGCTCAGCATAGGTAGTGGGGATTCCCACCACCTATGACGCGCGCTCACCATAGCTAGTGGAGATAGGGTTGCTAGTGGCCGACGGTGGACGTCACGGCCCCAGAGAACGTTACCAGTAATGCTAGCGTCCGCTCTCGACCCTAAGCGAACATCCAAGGGAAGAGCCTCGTTGGTCGAAGAAGGGCGTGTTCAGAGCACGCATGGGACGCACCTACGAGGGTCAAGCGAAGGAACGCCCCCTAGCCCGGGTCCCTGTGTATCCCGCTATAGGTCGGCTTGTTAGCGGGGCAGAGCGGCCCTAAGATCAAGTCGTATCACGAGAATAGCCCACCATGCGGTGCGCTGTGGGTAAGTCGTATAAACGGCCCCTCTGATCCGGCTATTAGGTCATTAGGCGTCACACAGTGGAGTCCAAGTTGAATCTACACCCTGAAAAGCTGCTATAGGCAGCAGCTCACGAGGTCTATGAGTCTGATCAGACCATTGGGAAGTTGCAGACTCTCAGCTTTAACCTGAATTGAGATAACGACTATTTCGATGAAGAGCACGAAATGACAGGGCACGAACTCGAGTGGAGACTTGAGCGTTCTTATATCTGCCTATCTCTTCTGATAGAGCAACTGGGGCTCACAGAATTCCTAAGAAAGTTCGAAGCAGGATTCATGGGTACCGGGGTTGCCACTGCCGGAAGCAGCGACTCGTGGCTTGGAGCGCCCCCTCTGCAGTCGTGACCCTCCTGCGTCCGAGAGCCCGCATCATCAGTTGAGGGACAGGCCGCCCCGAGCTTCAGGGAGAGGCGTGGCCCCAGCTCAGAGGGGCAGCATTGGGGAGCTGAAGCCCAGCCACGTGGCCACCGCTCTGCCCAAAGCGAGCATTGCGCAAGGCCGGGGCGACCTGCAGGAAAGCTAATTCGGCGCCAGTGGAGGTGGCCGGTAACGGATTGGCATCCACTGCCTGTGCTCCTTGCGTCCGGGTGCCTTAAGATGGATGCTCCCGCCCACACACGCAAAGCACATGCTCATGGAAATGTCCAGCACGACTGATCGTTCCGTAGCCGCATCTCGGCTCATGACGATGCTTAAGCTCCAGGACGATATCAACTCAAAGATCAATCCGGCGTGGGTTACGGCGCAGAACGCTTGGTACCGTGCTATCTGGACGGAGTGCGCGGAGATGATGGATCACGTTGGTTGGAAGTGGTGGAAGAAAAAGGAACCAGCTCTTGGACAGGTTCACTTGGAGCTCGTCGATATCTTCCATTTTGGGCTCAGCGAGCTAATCGTCGCCGCTGGCTCTATCGATGACGCTTGGCATGCCAGCCATGCTGCCTATCAACGCATTGAGGCTGCGCCGCAAGGTAGTAAGGCCGAGCAGAGGCAGGTGCTTAAACTCGTTGAGGATTTTTCCTCTTCAACATTGACTACGAAATCTTTCGCATTGGACTCTTTCGCGGAGCTGTGTGCAGCCGTCGGCCTAGTTGGTGACCAGCTGTACAGAACATACATTGGCAAGAATGTCCTGAATGCTTTTCGGCAAGATCACGGTTACAAGGACGGAGGCTACCTGAAGCTGTGGGGTGGGAGAGAGGATAATGAGTGGCTCGCGGAGATCGAGTTAACGATAGATTCTACCTCGGAAACGTTTCCTCAGGAGCTGTATGGCGCCCTGGAGCAAGCGTATCGGGCACACAGTGGCGTACAAGCCAGGTGAACGAAGAGCTCTGGAAATACTTCGTCAGGGTTCGTCTCTGGCCGAGGCAGACGAGGTTTGATCCGAGAGGTTGGATGTCGAACTTCCAGGAGTCGGAAAGGCCGTTCGCCTCTCGCTTACTGGCAGGAGTGACGTTCTTCTCGAATGAACTAGTGATTGCGATGTTTCGAGCGGTCTTCAAGAACCTGTCGCAATCGGTTCTTCGAAGTCGATCAAACTACTTGGCTGCTGTGAACGAGTGGGCATCATTCGTAGACTCCGTCATTATCGTTCGAGTCGCGAGTCAGGCGTCAAGCGAGGCGGATAGCGGCTACATCTTCACGCGACTTGCACGGGATGTGATTGGAATTCCTGAAGAGCGGCTGATGTCGCCGCACGCTGCACTTGAGTGCATTCATCGCGAGCCTCAACAAAATATCGTTTTCGTAGACGATTTCGTAGGAACAGGTGAGCAGTTTGTCGATATGTGGAAGCAAATTCATGAGCTTTCCGATGCTTTTGTATCGTTCGAATCACTCGCTCTCACTTCGGGTGCTGGACGCGTCGGCTTCTACTACATCCCCCTGGTCTGTGCGGAAAGAGGCCGTATCTATATTGCTGAGAACTGCCCACAGGTAAAGCTTCTTCCGGCTCACGTGCTGATGCCGTCCTACAGTGCCTTAGCGACCGATTCCGTCATTTGGCGGGATGATATGGCGATCACTGGCCCACGGTTCATTGAGGATGTGAGCGCACGCGCGGGTTTACGAGATCTAGACGGCGATTCCGGATGTTGGCGCGGTTACCGGAAGCTTGGCTTGACTCTAGCGTTCGAGCATGGAGTCCCTGACGCGACTCTCCCAATTTTCACTGTGGCCAACGACCATTGGAAGCCGCTCATTAGATCAGCGTCATTATGAACGAACGAGACGATACTGTTACAAAAATCAGCAGCGTTCTTGGCCTGTACAAGGCTGAGTGGCTAAATGCAGATCTCTTCAAGCTCTTCACCGAGCCCGGCTATTTTTCTGAGCTAAAGACGCCCAGGCCCTGCGTGCTCATCGGTGGTCGAGGCACCGGCAAGACAACTGTGTTACGTGGGCTGTCCTACCAGGGGCAGTTCGCCTTTGGTGAGAGCAAGAAGGAAGCCATCAAAAGCTGGCCGTTCTTCGGGCTTTACATTCGCGTCAACACCAATCGAGTCACCGCATTTCGTGGTCCAGAGTTAAGCATGGAGCGCTGGCAAGCTTATTTTGCCCACTACATGAACCTTCTCTTCTGCTCTCAGATGCTTGAATTCGTAAGTTGGTACGAGCTGCACACCGGGGAGGGCGTTGTCGTCTCCGAGCACGCACTGAAGCTGTTTAGGGCAACTTTGAACCTACCCGATCTGGGCGGGCTGGCAAAGCTGTCGAATCAGATCCAGATTGCGTTCGTTGACTTCGAGGCATCCATTAATACAGTGGCGGATATGTCCGCGCCGTCATTGTCAATGCAGGGGGCCCCCCTAGATGCGTTGGCAAAAGCGCTTCTCTCCAGCCCGCAGCTTGCAGGCAAACAATTTTTCTTCCTCATCGACGAGTTCGAAAACTTCGAGGACTACCAGCAACGAGTTCTCAATACAATCATCAAGCACGCCACTTCCGACTATACGTTCAAGGTTGGTGTCCGTGAGCTAGGCTGGCGGGAACGCTCTACGTTGAACTCTAATGAGCAACTAACGTCGCCAGCTGACTATGCACGCATTTCAATCTCAGAAGTGCTCGATAGCTCGCGCTTCAAAACTTTCGCTGAGAAAGTCCTGCTGGCGCGCCTTGGTGGGAACGTTTCAGGTGGCGTCGAGTTGCTTCCGCCGGCTGAGATGTTCCCTGGCTACTCCAGCCTTGACGAGGCCGACCAACTTTTGGACGGAGCTGAGAAGGGCAGACTGCAACTCCTGCTAAAAACAAGGCTGCCTTCTGAGACGCTCGAGGCGGCCCTCGCTTTGCCACCAGGTATTCATTATTTTCTCGAATATACTGCTAAGGCACGACAGGTGCCTATAGAAGAGCTGGTTCGGCTCTGGCTTGCTAATGACGCTACACTCAGGAACAACTTCAACAACCACTTCCATGCCTCGCTCTATGCCATTCGCACAGGCAAGCGAGGAATAAGGAAGTACTATTGCGGCTGGGACGAGTTCCTGGCGCTCTGCGAAGGTAACATTCGCTACCTGCTGGAGTTGGTGCATGCTGCTTTCAGGGGGCATATCGAGTCCGGCGGCCTGCCTGAACAGCCGATTTCTCAGAAGCTGCAAACGGAGGCTGCCCAGGCGGTGGGCCGTAAGAACCTTTCAGAACTCGAGGGGTTGAGTGTGGATGGCGCCCGATTGACAAAGCTTCTGCTGAGCTTGGGGCGTGTGTTCCAAGTGCTGGCGGAGTCCCCAGCGGGTCATACGCCTGAAGCCAACCAGTTCCACCTTCGGGAGGAGGCTGCGGCAGATGGCTTAGACGACAAGGCCAGCGAGCTTTTGAAGCAGGCGGTCATGCACTTGGCGCTCGTTCGCTTCTCCGGCAGCAAGCCACTTGACGAGCGCGATACTCGTGCGTACGACTACATGATTCATCCTATATTCGCGCCATTCTTTGTCTTCAGTCACCGCAAAAAGAGAAAGATTCAACTTACTAGTACGCAACTTCTGAGTCTGATTGACAGGCCGCGAGACGCAATCAAAGAAACGCTTGAAAAGAACAATCGAACGGAGTTGGAAGCACTGCCTGACCAACTTCGGTTGTTCGGTGACTACTATGCCTGACATCAGACTTGAGCCGGTTCTGACGGAGACGCACGATTCGGCGGAGCTCTTTCGGCCTGCTTCGGGCAGCACTTACATCTATGGTCTCAGTCACGAGGACCGTAGTGGACACATCTCCGCCTGGCGTGATTTGACTACTGACGTGAATTGCATTGAGATATCGCAAGAGAGTCAGGCGTCATTCCGTGCGTCAGGGATTGAGGTGGAGCTCTTCCTGCGAAGCACTCGAGGGCTGTCGAGGCTCTTTGAGGGGTGCGCTCAGGGCGAACGAATATATGTCGACATCACCGGGCTCACCCATCCAGTGTGGGCAGCCATCCTGCGTGCAGCGCTTATGGCTAGATTCGACGTGCTGGCGGTGTATGTGGAGCCTAGCCAGTATGCGCGTAGCTTGGCGCCCGTTGATGGGCAGATCTACGATCTAAGTATGCGCATAGCAGGCATTGCGCCGATACCGGGATTTACTTGGATTTCTACGAGTCCGAGTGATTTCGTATTTGTGCCTTTGCTTGGCTTCGAGGGTACTCGACTTCGGCACGTCATTGAGCAGGTGCAGCCAAGTGCAGGTAGAGTCGTGCCAGTCATTGGGGTGCCAGGGTTTAAGCCATGGTACGTCTTTGAAACCTATGCGGGAAACCGGGCAGCGCTCGAGGAGGAAGATGCCTGGGAAGCTACCGAGTACGTTCCGGCAAACTGCCCGTTTAGTTGCTACTACATGCTGCAGCAGATTGCGCAGCGGAATCCTTTGGTAATTCTGAAAGTTGCCATGATTGGTACCAAACCCCATGCGCTTGGTGCTGTTCTGTTTGCCATCACCAACCCTCAGAAGATCGAACTTATCTACGATCATCCGATTCGTAAGCCGGGCCGCACAGGAGGCGCCGATCGGTTGTATGTTCATCACATCAGCGCGATTGCAGCTGGCGTCAGTCCGCCTCAGCCAACTCAGATATCGGCATGATAGATCAATTTTATACGCCTCCTGAACTCGCTAAGTCATTGGTGGGATGTCTACCGGTTTCATTTCGTCCGAAGGTAATTGCCGATTTCGCCGCGGGCGAGGGGAGCCTGTTGTGTGCCGGCTCGATCCTGTGGCCAGGCGCCCAAGCGCTGGCCAACGACCTCTCGCCTGCCACCGCCCGATGGCTAAAGGTAGAGTACCCAGAATGGGTAGTCGCCAATGCCGATTTTCTGCATGACCGGTCTGTTCGCTCCTCATCGCTCAAGGGGTGGATTGGGCGTGTAGATTTGGTGCTGCTGAATCCTCCGTTTTCCCAGCGAAAGCGCGCTCCGTTGACGGTCGAGTATCGAGGCGAAATGTTCGGCGTTAGTTTGGCCATGGCGTTCGTGGTACGTAGCCTCGCCTTCGCACATCGAGGCACCTACGTCCTCGCTGTCCTGCCGGATGGGTGCCTTGTAAGTAAGCGCGACGAGCAAATATGGGCTCGTCTTAGACAGGATTTTTATATCGAAGTACTAAGGGATAACTCGAATTCAATATTCGGCGGAGTTCGGGCACGAACTTCTATTGTGAGGTTTTCCCGGACTCAGCAATCGGCTCGTCAGACTCCTTCACTTGGAGGCCGCAGCTTTGAATTGGATACATCGTATGAGGTGAGGCGGGGGCAGCTGCAGATGCACTCCATAATGCCTTCAGAGGCGCGCAGCGCAGTGCCGCTGGTGCACACTTGCCATCTGATAGATGGCCGAGTGGTGAAGTCTGGCGCGAAGGTTCTTGCCAAGAGGCAGGTGTGTGGACCGGCCATCCTGCTGCCTCGGGTAGGCCGTGTAACGCCGGATAAGATTTGTGTACTCGAGGCAGGCGAGACCGTGGCAGTCTCCGATTGTATTATTTCGATAGAGCAGCTCCCTCTTAGAGAATTGCTTGAGTTCCGCCAAGATATTCTTGAAAACTGGGCAATCCTGGCGGGGTCGTACCGAGGAACGGGCGCACCGCACATAACTTTGGAGCGAGCATGTTCGGCCCTCGGTCGGATACGTGTGCTGGGCGCGCGCGCTCGCGCCAAGAATCTCAGGTCTTTGATGACGAATCTAAGGGCTGTCTCTCCTGTGTCTGATCATAAGAGCACTCTAGAGCGTGGCTTGACTTATCCGGCAAAGATTTTCGGAGAGCACGAAGTGCTCGATTGATACTCGTCAATTCGAGGTCGCCGCATCTAGAAAGAGCTTACCCGCGCAGCCCGACGCTCATGGGCGGGCCCTTCCCCATATCCCCACAGCATCAATTCGCCATCCCTGAGGCCGTCGGCAACCAGCGAGAAGGGCAGCATCGCAGCACCCATGTCTGCCTGTGCGGCATCGTTGCAGCTGTGTAAATCTGTGTGCTGAACCGCCCGGCGATGCTACGGCTGCCCCGAGCAGAACCTGCGCCAGTTCACGCCGGCTTGGATGGCCAGCGACATGCAGCAGACGGCCGAGCGCCTCATCAGTGATGGCATGCTGCCGGGCGCTGGTGACGTGGAGCGGCTGATCCCGTTTCTCGGACGGCCGATGCGTACCTATCGCGCGTTCGCGGAGCATATGTCAGTCAGCTAAGGGCCGAACCCCCCGTAAGTAGCCGAATCACTACCGCTTGTCGCCTTCAGCCTTCGCCTTCTAGGCGGCGATAGGCTCCGCGCCACTATGCGCACCCACTATCCCCAGCGTGACAACCAGGAGTTGACAAGTGCTAAGTGCCCGAGTGGAGCCGGCACGCATTGGAGGTCATGCGCGAGCCGATTGAATCCGGTGTTGCCGACGTCAGCCGCGCTGCACGTGCCTAACGATTTTTGCGCGGTCTCAGCTTGTTGCGGTACACATGAACCCGTTCTAGGAGCGCCTTCTCCATGCGTAGAGCTTGCCTAGCTCCACGGCTAGTAGCGTCACCTTTCTTCCCATTGACTTAGTGGACCAGACCCCAGGCTAGAGGCTGGCTTGGACACTCGAGAAGGAGGGGCATTGCCCTCAACTCCGGTAGGGGGTTGTCGACCTTTCCACTGGGACACACCATTCGACGTCACCTCCGTTCGACCGATTGATGCTTTCAATGGAGTTCATGAACATCTTCATCGACACGGTCGCAAGGCCCTGCTCTCTAACCGGGCCGACATGTACGCCTTCTATCGCCTCCGCGGGAATTTCAATTTCAACGTAGGGCACCAGCATTCCATTTCTGGGCCGATATTTGATCTCGCTTATATGCGGTCGAACGATCATCCGAACCTCGCGTTCTTCTTCAAATCCGGCATCCTTGAAAGTTGCGGCTAGCTCAACCAATGCGACCAGTTGGTCGATCAATTCAAGATCGAGGCATCCACCATTCCGGCCCATGCACTCTGATACCTTGGCGCCCGCTTCCGAAGTAGCCCGCAATGCTCGTTCCAGCTTGGAAGCCTTGGTGTACACGCAGGAGCTAAGCTTCAGATCACAGTCTTGCAAGTACTCTCTATTGAAGCAGACTGAGTAGCCCCCGTACCCACGCCACTGGCTCAGAAGATCGTCCTTCTCGCTGAAAGACATAGCAAAAACTGGATCTTCAAGTCGGGCCGCGTCCTCATACTCGCTGAGTGAACTGGCTAAGTACTCAACTGCCTCCTCGGCATAGCGCTTGTCGTAGAACAGTCCATAAGGCTGTTGCTTCAACGCCGCCTGGAGGAACTCGATTCCGTGCAGCAACTCCGTGGAATCGTTCATGAAACGCAGGTCGGTTAGCCAGAGCTTCCGATTGCGGAGTATCGACTGGACGGCGCTTACATCGGTGTAGTGAAATAGCTTCATGGTCTGCCTTGCGATGTTACGAGAAGGGGGGCGAATGGGGCGTAGCCGGCGCGCGACACGATCGTTTGAAGAGGCTTGAAACTAAAGGGTTTAGCTGCCGAAGCAGTGAGGAGGGTTCTACGCCAATATCACGGACGGTTCTAAAAGAGCTGCAACCTTCTGATCCTGCCTGGCGACCCTTCGCCGCATCCTTGGCTTGTGGCGTCGCTCGGTAGTCAAACACATCCGCTCTTGCTGCATCCAGAGTGGGGTAGCTCGTTCGATAGATCCGCTCGCGCTTCAGCATTCCAAAAAAGCCTTCGCAGGCCGCGTTGTCGCCGCAATGCCCCACAGCGCTCATTGAGCAGATCAGCCCGTTAGCGACGAGATACAGCTAGTAGTCACCGCTGCGGAAGTGACTGCCACGATCCGAATGCAGGATCACCTCATCGCTTCCTTGCCGCTGCCAGACCGCCATCTGCACAGCCCGGATCACCATCTGACGGTCCTGCCGAGCGTGCATTGACCAGCCCACAATGCGCTGGTCGTACAGATCCAGCACGATGCACAGATACAGCTTGCCCTGCTGGGTCTTGATCTCGGTGATATCGGTCACCCACTTGGTTTCCGGCTCCGGCGCGAGAAAATCGCGTTCAAGCAGGTTGACCACGCCCGGCGGCGTTACGGACGGGCTGCCACGCTTCCCGCGACGCTTCCGCCGGGGCCAGCCCTGCAGGCCGTCGGCCGCCATCAGGCGCGCGACCCGGTTCAAGCTGGCACGTTCGCCCTCCTCAGCCAGCTCTTCGCGCATGCGAGCAGCCCCCAACGTACCGCGGCTGTCTTCATGCAGTTCGCGCATCCGTACCACCAGGCGCTCATTGCCGACCTGCCGGGCGCTCTCAAGGCGCTTACTCCACTCGTAGTAGCCGCTGGCCGATACCTTCAGGCACCGACACATCAGCAGGATCGGAAACTCGTCGCGGCAACGTTCGATCACCTGATACCTCAGGATGATCCCTTTGCAAAGAACGTCGCCGTTTCTTGCAAAAAATCCCGTTCCTTCGTTACCCGCGCCAGCTCACGCTTGAGGCGTGCCAACTCCTCATCCCGTGGTGTCCCGGTGCCCCCGAAGGCGATAGCTCCCCGGCACTGTGCCTCGCGTTTCCAGCCGGTCAGCACGGTGTCGCGAATTTCCAGCTCCCGGGCCACCTGGGCGCAGGTGACGCCGGGCTGGCTCGCCTGCTCAACCGCACCGCGCTTGAACTCGGCACTGAACTTCCTACGCTTTGACATGAATACTCCTTATGGCCTGGATCGGCCTTCTCGTAAGTGTCCTTGAAAACGGGGTAGAACCCCGGGCATGAGGGGTCCTGCAGGATCGGCTTTATCGGGCCAGTGCGAGCGAGACGGCCAGGAACGCCGCCCAGAACGGCGCCGTGCACAGCACCCACCACGTGAGCCGGCGCGGCGTGCCGGGCCGGGCCAGCGCCACCAGCAGCGCCAGCGGGGGCAGCAGAACCCCGAGCTCGATCACCAGATTACGCCACAGATAGTAGTTGCCGGGCTGCAGTGCACCTGCACTGGGGAGCAGGCCAACGGGCACGGCGACCTCCGCGCCAATGGGCCAGAGCAGTGGCACCGGGTGCGCCCCTACCAGCAGGTCCATGAGCGGGTGGGACAGACCGGCCGCCAGCAGCCAGGCGATGGGCAGGCGGGCGGATGTTGGCCGCCGCGTGAGCCGGTGCACCAGCAGGCTGGCCGCCAGCGCGAAGAGCAGGCTGTGCGTGACCCGTGGCGAGGCGGCATAGCCAAGCAGCCACACCGCCAGATAGTCCAGATCGGGGCAGACGGCCAGAAATGCGAACGGGACCACTGCCCAGTGCGACGGCGCGCACGCCCAGCGGTTGCAGCACAGATAGGCGGTGATGCCGGCGGCCGCGTGGCCAGCGATGGAGGACACAGGAACCCCTCTGAGGTGCAGGCGCCCAGACTGCGCCCGGCGTATGGGGCCACGATGGGGAGCATGTGTGGCGGGGATGAAGCCGCGCGGCGGAAACAGCGTTCCGCCGGCAGCACTGGTCCCGCGCAGGTCCGATGTTACTTTTGGTAGGTAACGTCATCCAAGGATCACTCCCATGCACAGTCTTATCGTCGTCGCCCACCCCAACCCCGGTTCACTCACCCACGCCGTGGCCAGCCGGATCGGCGACGCCGTTCTTGCAGCCGGCACCGGCAACACCGTGGAAATCGCCGATCTCACTGCGGAAGGCTTCGACCCCCGCTTCAATCCGGCCGACAGCGCGCTGTTCCACCAGACCGCCGCCGCGCCCGCCGACGTGGCGGCCGAACATGCCCGTCTCGATCGCGCCGACGCGCTGGTGCTGGTCTACCCGCTGTACTGGTGGTCGTTTCCGGCACTGCTGAAGGGCTGGATCGACCGTGTCTTCACCCAGGGCTGGGCTTACGCCGACAACCCCGATGGCAAGGTGACCAAGAAGCTGCAGCGTCTGCAGGTGCATCTGGTGGGGCTGGGCGGGGCCGGCGCGGACATGATCGAGCGGCGGGGCTATGGCACGGCGATGAAGACCCAGATCGACATGGGCATCTTCGACTACTGCGGCGCGCAGGTGCTGTCGTCCACGCTGCTGCTCGATGCCGACAGCGGTGCAGCCGACGCACACCTGCGTACCGCCGCGGACATCGGACGTACCATTGGGGTCTCCGCCGCCGCATGAATCCCCACCGCGATGCCTGCACGCCCTGAGTCACCCCGCCGACGCCTGCCGCGCGAACAGCGCGCCCGCCAGCTGCTGGACGTGGCCTGGACACTGGTGGGCGCGGAGGGTACCGATGCCCTGTCGCTGGGGCGGTTGGCCGAGGCGGCAGGCGTCACCAAGCCGGTGGCGTACGACCACTTCGTGACCCGCAACGGATTGCTGGCCGCGCTCTACCAGGATTACGACCTGCGCCAGACCGCCGTGTTCGACGAGCGCATCGGCCTTGCGAAGGTGCAGCTGCAGGACAGGGCGCGCGCCATCGCCGGTGGCTACATTGATTGCGTGCTGTCACAGGGCAGCGAGATCCAGGGCATTCTTGCCGCACTGGCCGGCTCGCCGGAACTGCTGGCGGTGAAGCGGCGCTACCAGCAGGACTTCATCGGCAAGTGTGCGGACTGGCTGGGCGGTTTCGCGCCCGCCGGTAGCGTGCCGGACGCCGGCTTCTGGGCGATCCTGGGTGCGGCCGAAGCACTGTCCGAGGCGGTGGCTGCCGGAATGGTGGTGCAGGCTGCCGCCGAAGCAGAGCTGGAGCGCCTGATCGTTGCCACGGTAACGCGCGGCCGCTAGTTCCGCGCTGTGCCGGTGTGGTACCCCGGGGCGCCCTGAACTACCCTGAGCCGCAGCACCATCCATCACGCCTTCAGGGAGATGCGCGCGGATCATGACAAGGACGTCGAGCGTAGGCCGGTCAGGAAAGGGCGCGCGTCATCGGTATGTGGGCATGGTGCGTGCCGCCGCCGTCATTGCCGCGCTGGGCGTGCCTGCGCTCCCGGCCAGCGCACAGGTTCCACCCAGCGGGATCGATGCGGCCGTGCAACGTATCGCGGCGATCGCGGATGCGCCGGCAGCGGCGCGCGCCGCCCAGCGGCTGTGGGGCGTGCCGTTGGATGCGCCGGTGGTCGTGCATGACCGGACTTCGGCCACGAACTGGCGCCGCGACCCGGCGACAGGCGCGCTCGTGCCCATCGCGCTGCGCCGGGATCAACCGCCGGCCAATACCTGCATCGAGATCGAGGGCACACCGACCGTGCTGCTGCTTCTGCCGCTGCCTGCGGACGGCGACGGCCTGGCGACGCTCTACTGGCACGAGCAGTGGCATTGCGTGCAGGACGCGCTGGGGCTGCCGTCGTCCGAAGGCGATACGGCGCATCTGGACAGTGAGGCTGGCCGCACCTGGCTGCGTCTGGAGCTGCGCGCGCTGGCACAGGCACTCGCTACGACCGACGACGCGGACGCGCGGCACCATGCGGCCGCTGCCGTGGCATTCCGGGCCCAGCGTGCGGGCGCGGCGTCGCCCGGCACCGATGCGCGGGCTGAAGAGGCACGCGTGGAACGCAACGAGGGGCTGGCCGAGTACACCGGTCGCGTGGTGGCTGCGGCGGCAGGCAAGGGCGATGCCGCTCCTGACGTGGTGGCGGCATTGCGCAAGGCCGATACAACCGCGAGCTTCGTCCGCTCCGCCGCGTATGCAACGGGCCCGGCGTACGGGCTGCTGCTGGACCGCTGGTCGCCGCAGTGGCGCGGCGGGCTTGCGGCCGATGCGGATCTGTCAGCGCTGCTGGCCGGGCGGATCGGCGCGCCGCCACCCGGTGTCGAGCAGGCCGGGCGCACGTATGGATTGGCTGACGTGCGCGCAGAAGAGCGGGTACGCGCCCTGCAGCGTGAGCAGCGCAGCGCCGACTACCGCGCACAGTTCCTGGGCGACGATGGGGTTCGCCTGCCGCTGCGCACGCCATCGGTGTCGTTCGATCCGCGCACGCTGTTCCCGCTGGACGACATCGGCACGGTCTACCTGCCGATCACCGTGCGCGATGCGTGGGGCGAACTCACCGCGCCTGCCGGCGCACTGCTGTCGAAACAATGGTCGCTGGCCAGCGTGCAGGGCGGCGCGGTGGAAGGCTGTGGCACCGCATGGACGGGGCCGGGCTGGACGCTCACCCTCAACGAAGGCTGGCGACTGGAGCGGCAGGCGGTGGGGTGGCGGCTGACGCCGGGGCCCCCACTGCCCTGCGGTACGCACGGAAGCGACGGAGAATGACATGCGACTGATGATTGCGATCTGCATCGTGCTGCTGTCCACGCTGCTGGCAGCGGAGTTCCTTGGGATCTCCGTGCAGGCCAGAACCGGAGGGCCGCTGCAGATGGCCGATCTCTGGGCGGGGCTGCTGGGGTTCGTGCTCTGCCTGTGCGGTGGCGCCGTGGCGCGCCGATCTGTGTTCGTGGGCGTGGCGGTGGCCCTCCACGCACTTTACTGGGGGCTCGCGTTCGGCTTCCTGCATCGCGTGGCGCCCGAGGTGCCGCTGGGCGAGCTGGCACGCTGGAATGCCGCTCCGGTGGCGTACTCGCTCTTCAGCGCGTTGGCCGGTGCGTGGCTCGGTGTTCGCATCAGCCCAGCGCCAGCTCCGCGCGCAGCGCAGCCACGTGCGCACGCCCCACCGGCAGCTCGGCACCGTCGTTGAGCACCAGCCAGTAACGGCTGCCCGAGCCGGCATGCAGCGTGCGCACGTGACGCAGATTGACCAGGTAGGAGCGGTGGCAGCGCACGAAGTCCGGCGGCAGCACGGCGGTCAGGCTGGCCAGGGATTTATCGTGCAGTTCGCTGCGGCCGTTGGCCAGGCGCAGTTCGCTGTAATCGCCATCGGCGCGTATCCACTGCACCTCGGCCAGCTCGACCAGCGCGGTGCCCTGCGCGCGCCAGATGCCGAGATAGCGGGCGCCGCCGGCGCGGTAGCGGCCAACGTCCAGCAGGCGTTCCAGCGCCTGGCCCAGGCGCTCGCGTGAGAATGGTTTTGGCACGAAGTCCAGTACGCCGTGTTCGAACGCCTGCAGCGCACGGTCGCGGTGGGCCGACACCACCACGCAGTGGTAGCGTCCGGCGACCGCGCGGCGCAGCAGGTCGAAGCCGTCTTCGCCACCGAGGTTGAGGTCCAGCAGCAGGCCGTCGTAGACGCTGCGTGCGAGCCGGTCGCCGGCGGCCTCCAGGTCGGCCACGGCATCGAAGCGTGCGCGTGTGCCGGCCAGCTCGGCGCACAGACGCAGCAGACGCTGGCGCACCAGCAGTTCGTCCTCGACGATCAGGATGCGCATGTCAGCTCCATCCGGCCGTACCACTCGTCACCCTCGGCCCCCTGCACGAAGCGCCACCCGCCCGGGCAGGCGGCCGCGAGGCTGGCTTCGATGTAGCGCGTGCCGGTGCCTTGGCCGCGATGCGGGGCCGAGCCGCGCGCGCTGCGCAGATCAAGCGTCCAGCGCTGGCCGTCGCGCTGCACGCGCAGGCGGAACGGATGCTGCGCGCAGGCGACCGCACCGGCATGGGTCAGTGCGTTCTCGACCTGGGCATGCAGCACCCCCGGCGGCAACCACAGCGCGCCGGGTGCGGCATCCACCTCGAAGTGGATGTGGCGGTCCATCGCCTGCCCCACGATGTCCAGGTGATTGCGGCACAGCGCCAGTTCCTCCTCCAGCGGCACCGTCTGGCGGCTGCTGCTTTCGCGCAGGCGGTCGAACTGCTCGGCCAGCGACTCGACCAGCCGGCTCGCGCGCATCGGGGCCTGCTCGATCAGTTCCTGCAGGCAGGTCAGTGTGTTCATCAGCCAGTGTGGCTGGATGCCCCGCTGCAGCAGTTGCAGCGACAGGCGCGCGCGCTCTTCGCGCAGCAGTGCGTTGTGCTGGTCCAGCGCCCGCAGCTGTGCGGCGTGGCGCAGCAGCAGGAAGCCCATCAGCACCGCCAGGAACAGGAAGTAGGGTCCATCGAGGAAGGCGCCGCCGAGCAGCGGAATGGCCAGCGCACCGGCCAGCACCAGGGTCAGGATCGGCCAGCGCTCGTCGGGCTCGCCACGGGCGCGCAGCAGCAGCCCGGCCGCACCCAGCAGGCTCAGCAGCAACAACGCCGCGCCACGGCCATCGAAGCCCGGCACGAACACGACCACGGCAACCAGTGTGGCCAGGTAGGCAATGCACACGCTCACCGGTACTGCGACAGCGAAGCGCCGTGCGATGTAGGCGGGCAGCAGGACCGCGCCGGCCAGGTGCAGCGCCTGCAGGCCCAGCAGGCGCGGCGCGTGCCACGGATAGGGATACCCGAGCAGCGGGCGCCAGGCTTCCACCACCGGCAATGCCAGTCCCACCGCACCGAGCGCGAGCAGCAGGCGGGCGCCCGGTACGCGCGGCCGCCCGCGCTGCGCGGCCAGGAAGTACAGGCATGCCGCACCGAGTGCGCCGGTGGCCAGTGCCGCGATCAGCCACGGGGCGATGGGATGGCCGTACAGCGATGCGACCGGACCGACGGCGATGAACGCGTCCGCGCTGTGCAGCTGCCACCGCGGATGGTGGCTGGAGGCGAGTACCACCAGCGTGTCCCCGCCGGCGCCCGATGCGGGCGGGAGCACGCGCAGGATGTCGATGCGACCGGGCCGCTCCTGCGCGGCCGTGCGCCCGACCACGCCATTGGCGGCCAGCGGCTGTCCGTTCCAGTAAGGCTGGCTGGCGGCGCGCAGCGACAGGCGCAGCGCCCGGTCGGTGGTATCGGCTGCCGCGGCCGGCACGCGCCAGCGCAGCCAGTAGGGATCGCGCCAGCCGGCGAGCACGCGTTGATCGAGCGGGCGCCAGTCCAGCCCATCCGGCGGTGATGCCGGCATGCGGCCCGATGCGGACAGCGTCGCCGGCGCCATCTCTGCCGGCTGCAGGAACACCGTCTGCGGCGGCGGGCCCGCGACCGACAACCATGCCGCGACGGCAGCGAGCAGTACGACGAGGGCGGTCAGGGTGCGAAGGATGTGCATGCGGCCATCGTATCGGGTGCGTGGAGACACTGGGCCCCCGTCTGGAGACGTTGGACCGACGGCCCCGCCTGGACCGCTGCCCGGGACGCGATGCTGGCGTCGAACCCATCCACCCACCCCGGAGCCCGCCATGCGTACCGTCCCGATGTTCCTGTCCCGCTTCCGCCGTCGTGCCCCGTCGGCGGCCACCGTGGCACCGGCCGCACGCCTGGCGGCGCTGTGCCTGGCGCTCGCTGCCGCACTGCCGGCACTGGCCGGCGACGCGCCGACATCGCTGGTGTTCGAGCCCTACGAACTGGTCACCCAGGGGCACGGCACCATCGCCGCCGAAGCCGCGTACCTGGAGGTGCCGCGTCACCACGGGCAGCCGCAGGGACCGCACATGCGGCTGCGCGTGGTGCGCCTGCGCGCCACCGGCGGCACTGGCAGTGCCGCACCGGTGGTGTATCTGGCCGGTGGCCCCGGCGGCTCGGGGATCGGTACCGCGCGGGGACCGCGCTGGCCGGTGTTCGACCAGGTGCGGCGCGAGGCCGACGTGCTGCTGCTCGACCAGCGCGGCGCGGGCGCGTCCGAACCGCCGCCGGCCTGCCCCTACGAGGACCGCTTCGACGACGCCCAGCCGCTGCAGCGCGAGGCGATGCTGGCCACGCTGCGTGCCACCACCGCGCGCTGTGTGGCGCACTGGCGCGAGGCGGGTGTGGATCTGTCGGCCTACACCACCGTGGAAAGCGCCGCGGACCTGGACGCGCTGCGGCGTGCGCTGGGCGTGCCCAGGATCAGTCTGTGGGGCATGAGCTACGGCACCCACCTGGCGATGGCCACCATGCGCCTGCACGGCGATGGACTGGAGCGCGTGGTGCTGATGGGCAGCGAGGGCCCGGACGATACGTTGAAGCTGCCGCTGGCGGCCGACGCGCTGCTCGGCGAGCTGGCGAAGGTGGCCCAGCCGGCCGGCTACGAGGATCTGCAGGGATCGGCGGTGCGCGTGCTGGCAGCGCTGCGCGAGCAGCCCCGCCAGGGCACCAGCCGCATGCAGGGGGGGCGCACCGTCATGATCGGCGGGTTCGATGGCCAGTTGGCCATCGCCCTGTCGCTGGGCCAGCGCATGACCCAGCAGTGGCTGCCGTGGGTGCTGCGCGAAGCGGAGCAGGGCAACTACGATCCGCTTGCCGACCTGGTGCTGCTGCTGCGCAGCCAGTTCGGCTCGTCCGGTGCGATGTCGCTGGCGATGGATGTGGCATCCGGGCAGAGTCCGCAGCGCCGTGCGCTGGCCGAGGCACAGGCACGCCAGAGCCTGTTCGGCGACGCGATGAACTTCCCGTTCCCCTCGTTGGGCGATGGGCTGGGCCTGGTCGATCTGGGCGAGGGGTTCCGTGCACCGCTGCGCAGTGACGTGCCGGTACTGCTGATCAGCGGCACGCTCGACGGGCGCACCCCGCCGGCCAATGCCGAGGCGCTGCGGCCGGGATTGGCCAACCACCGCACGCTGCTGGTGCGCAACGCCGCGCACGACAACGAGATGTGGGTGGGCAACCCCGCCATCGGCCGCAGCATCGTCGACTTCCTGGCTGGCCGTCCCGTTGGGGATGCGGTGGTGGACGCCACGCCGCTGGTGTTCGCCCGGAGCGCCGCCGACATGGTGGATCCGCGCCGCCGGTAACCGATGCAGTCACGGTCGAGGGGCAGTACGGCGCCGGCCCGGTGGGGCGGCGCCGTATCGCGTTGGCGAACGCACCGGGCGGTGGCGCGGGTGCGGCCCCATGCGCATGATGTGCACTACCGAGCGAACAGGGGCACCCGATGTGCGCAGACCGACACGTACCTGGCTGGACGGGATCTGTCGCGCCTGCGCGGCAGCGCCCGGCCGGCCATCATCGCGCTCGGCCAGTGCAATGACGGGGTGGCCATTACCACGGCCTGTCCGCTCTGCAATGGACCGGTGTCAGTCGCGGAGCAGGGAGATGCGGCCGCAGCGTGGGGCCACGCCTGCGGGCAGTGCACTGGCGCGATGCACCGACTGCAGGTGCCGCCATGCATTGGCTTGAAACCCGTATCCCGCCGCCCATCGTCATGCTTCTGCTCGGGCTTGCGGCGCTGGCTGCCGCGCAATATGCGCCGGCGTTCGCGTTCCACGTTGCCTTCCAGACTGCCCTTGCCATCGCGGTCGCCCTGGTGGGCCTTGCCTTGAATCTGTTGCCCAAGCGCGCGTTCCGGCGCGCCGGCACCACGGTCAACCCGCTGCATCCTGCCGCGTCCACGCGGTTGGTGACCTCGGGCATCTATCGCTACACGCGCAATCCAATGTATCTGGGGCATGCGCTGATCCTGTTCGGGTGGACGCTGCACCTGGGCAATGCGCTCGCCCTGTTCGCCCTGCCGGCATTCGTGCTGTTCGTTTCACGGTTCCAGATCCAGCCGGAGGAGCGCGCGCTGGCGCGGCGCTTCCCCGAGCATGCCCTGTACTGCCGGCAGGTGCGGCGGTGGCTGTGACGCCCGGGGCCCGTAGCGCGCTGTTGGCCGGCGTTGCGCCGGCACGGGTACTCCGGGCCGTCTGCGCGCTGGCACTGGTGTGCGCGGTGACAATGGCATGGCCGCTGCTCACGCGGCACGGCCACGATGCGGGGCGGTCGGTGCGGTTGGTTGACGATGCGCTGCAGGCCGAACTGGTCCGTACCTACCTGGCGCACGTGCTGCGTCGCTCGCCGCAGGTCATTGCCGGCCGCCCGGTCGATGAAACGCTCTATTTCGACACCCTGTCAGCCGCATTCTGCGCCATCGACGCTGCCGGGCCGTGCGATGCGCAGGAGTATCTCGCCGTGGAGCGGGAGGGCGCGCTGGTGGATGCTGCCGACCACCGCCTGCCGCTGGCGCTGCAGCAGGCACTCGATCGCCAGACACAACAGCGCACGTACAACCACGACCCGCGCCTGCCCGGCATCACGCGCCTGGACGCGACGGCAGGGACGGCGTTCGCCGACGCGTGCGCGGCGTCGTCGGCGCGCATGGGGCACCTGGTCCGCATCAGCAGGGGCGTGGTCCATGCGCCGGATGGCCCGGCGCTGGCGATGGTCCTGGACCGCTACTGCGACCGCAGCGGTGGCATGCGCGTGGTTCGCTTCCATCGCCAGGGCGCACTTTGGGTCGTGTCCGCGGGCGAGTGAGCGGCGCGCTCACCCGCGCGCGGCGAACGTGCCGTGGAAGCCCAGCGGCACCGCATACGGCAGCCAGGCCTGCGCCACCGGGCCCTCGTCGATGCGTTGCGCATCCAGCACGGCGATGCCGCTGCGCTGGCTGGCCGCGTCGAGCAGGGTGCCGACCAGCCAGCCGTCGTCGGCGGTGCGGCTGCCCGGGCGCGGCACGAACACGTGTTCTTCGGCGAGGATGTCGCGGCCATAGCGGTGTACCTCGCGGCGGCCCCGCGCCACGTCGTAGCCTGCCACGGCGTTGAAGTACGGCGCGCTGGTTTCGCCCTGCATGGCCGGTGCGTACAGGCGTGCGCCGCGGTTGCCGGCACTGCGGGTATCGAACAGCGGGAACTCGATGCCCTGGATGCCGGTGTCTTCCCAGTGTGCCTTGCCGGTGCGCAGGTCGAGGTGCAGCTCGCGCAGCGACGCGTTGGAATTGACGGCGTGCGCGGCATCGCCGGCCATCGCCTCGTGCATCGGCGAACGCGCCTCGTCGATGCTGTCGTGGCGCACGGTGCGCATCACGATGCGGCCGTTGCGCTGGAACGCATCGCCGAAGTGGTAGGCGGCCGTGAACGCCGCCTCGAACCACTGCGCGGTGTCCGGTGCGGCCTTGGGTACCACCGCGATGCGGCAGGGGCGGTCCGGGGCGAAGCGGAGGCGCTCGAAGAACGCGCCGCCGTCTTCCTTGTAATCGAACGGCATCAGCATGAACACCAGGTGCGTGTCGGTCATGGCGAAGGCGTGCAGGTAGCCCATGAACGGCGTGTCGATCACGCTGGCCGAGCGCAACTGGCCGTCCGCGCCGATCATCCAGATCAGCAGGCCGGTGCCGCCCAGCAGCGACAGCGAGCCGAAGTTCCACACGGTGCCGTCGCGGTCCACCAGCGGGTGCGCCGAGAACGGCACGGTCGCCAGGTCGGGGCGCCAGGTGGTCGGGCCGATCGTGGTCAGTTCATCCGGGTCCAGTTCGAACGCGGACCCGGCCTCGCACAGCGCGAACAGACGGCCGTTGATCTGGATCACCGAGGTGTTGGCGGCGTTGGCATCGTCGTTGTTGCGTACCGGCTGCATGTCCGGCACCGCGGTGCCGGCGGCCGGATACAGGAAGCGCCCGGCCTTCTGCTCGCGGGTGAACTTGGGCGTGGCCACCATGCGGGCGCGGTGGGTGAGCGTGCCGTCGCCGTTGAAGTGCCAGCCGTGAACCATGCCGTCGCCGTCGAACCAGTGGTCGTAGCGGAAGCCGTTGCGCTCGGTCCAGGCCGGGCCGTTGCGGTACAGCGTGCCCGCCAGCCCCTGCGGCAGGCGGCCCTGCAACGGCACCGTGGCAGGCCCCAGGGTTTCGGTGGTGACGCTGCGCCAGCCGGTCAGCCACGGGTGCTGGTCGCGGGCGGCGGCGAAGCGGGCGGCATCGCCGGCGAAAGCGGGCATGCTGCGCAGCGCACTGGCGCCGATCACCGCAGTGGTGGTGGCCGAAAGCAGCGAGCGGAGAAAACGTCGGCGGTCCATGCAGGGCCTCAGGTTCGGTAGGGCAGGCGAGGGCGGGGCGACGGATCAGCGCAGCGCGATGGTGATGGATGCACCGTTGGCCGGCACATGCACGCGGGCCTCATCGAAGGTGGGCTTGCGCTGCACCTGGGGATTGTTGCTGAAGCCATAGCCTTCCACCGGGATACCGACCACGTTGGTGTCGAGCTTGCCGTTGTCGTTCTCGTCGTGGGTGACCAGCACGGCGTAGTCACCTGCGGGCAGGTTCTTGAACACCACGTGCGCGGCGTCGGCGTCGGGCACCAGATTCTGGCCCTGCACGGGGGCAGCCTTGCCGTCCCAACCGGCGGCGCTGTCCACCAGCGCGAGGCGCACGGTGCCGGTGTGGGCGCGGATGCCCTGCAGATCGATCTGCAGGTCGCCGGCAGAGGCGGTGGCAGTCAGCAGCAGGCCGGCGAACGGAAGGCAGAACAGGGCGTTGCGGATCATGGCGGTGGCTCCGGTTGGTGTGGGGCCAGTCTGCCCAGCGGGCGGCCGCAACCCCATGCCCAGTGGTCATCGATCCGCAGTGCCGGAAGTCACTTTCTGCGCGCGGCCCATTGCCGTGCGGGGCGCTGCGCGGGCAGCATGGGGTCATGCCTTCCTTCCTGCGCACCCTCATCAGCCCGCTCAGCCTTGCCGGCCTGCTCTCCATTCTCGGGGTGGGGCTGTCGCTGGGCCTGCCGCACGATGCCGACGGCCTGGTGCGCTGGGGCGTGCTGGGCGCGTTCATCGCGCTGTTCCTTGCGTACGACCACCTGCCGCCGCGCGCCTCCCTGCGCCTGGCCAGCGACGTGCTGCAGGCGTTGCTTGCACTGTGGCTGGCCTGGCTGGAGCCGCGCGTGGGCACGGTGCCGGTGCTGCTGGTGGTGCTGGTGGCACACCTGGCCGAGCACTGGCCGCCGCGCGCGGTGCTGGCCACCACGCTGGCGCTCAACGTCAGCCTGTACCTGGTGCTGCGCCACAGTGGGTTCAGTCATCCGCTGCTGATCG
Source organism: Stenotrophomonas sp. LGBM10 (assembly GCF_046736075.1). Classification (GTDB taxonomy): domain Bacteria; phylum Pseudomonadota; class Gammaproteobacteria; order Xanthomonadales; family Xanthomonadaceae; genus Stenotrophomonas. The sequence continues at coordinate 1,781,710 of NZ_CP177163.1, read as the reverse complement.
TGGCGATCTACGCCGGCTTCCAGGCGTTTGCCGCGCTTACCGCCCACTACGCACGCAGCGCCGAGCAGGCCCGCGATGCGCTGGCGCGCGTCAACGCAGACCTGCTCGCCACGCGCACCCTGCTGGCCGATGGTGCCCGCGATGCCGAACGGCTGCGGCTGGCCCGCGAGCTGCACGATGTGGCCGGGCACAAGCTCACGGCCATGCGCTTGAACCTGCGGGCGCTGGCTGCCGACCCTGCGCTGGCCGGTCACGATCCGCTGTTGCTGGCCGAGCGCCTGTCCGGCGAGCTGCTGGGGGATATCCGCCAGGTGGTGCAGTCCATGCGCGATGACCGCGGGCTGGACCTGACCACTGCGTTGCAGGCACTGGCCGCCCCGTTCCCGCGTCCCGGGCTGCGCCTGCGCATTGCCGAGCAGGTGCGCATCACCAACCCGCTGGTGGCCGATGCCGTGCTGCGGCTGGCCCAGGAAGCGCTCACCAATGCAGCCCGCCACGGCGATGCCGATACGGTATGGCTGGACATCGACAAGGAAGACCACTGCGTGCGTATCGACATCCGCGACGACGGCCAGCGCGCCGAGCGCATCCGCGAGGGCAACGGCATCACCGGCATGCGCGAGCGCCTGGCCGAACTGCGGGGGCAGCTGGAGATCGCGCGTACCGACGCCGGCGGCATGCGCCTCACCGCGCGGTTGCCGGCATGAGCACGGTGCCGCTGCGCGTGGCACTGGCCGATGACCAGGCGCTGGTACGCGCCGGCCTGCGCGCGCTGCTGCAGGGCCTTGGTGTGCAGGTGGTGCTCGAAGCCGAGGACGGCCAGGCCCTGCTGGACGGTCTGCTGGCCCAGCCGGTGGACGTGGTGCTCAGCGACATCCGCATGCCCGGCGTTGATGGCATCCAGGCGCTGCAGCAGCTGCGCGGCCGCGGCGACCGCACGCCCTGGCTGCTGCTCACCACCTTCGATGAGAGCGACCTGCTGCTGCGTGCCAGCGAGGCGGGCGCGCAGGGGTTCATGCTCAAGGATGCCGCGCCGGAGGATCTGCACGAGGCCATCGTCCGCGTGGCGCGTGGCGATACCCTGCTGCTGCCGGTCAGTACCGATCCGGTGCGCGCGCGGTATCGCTTCCACGATGAGGCACCGCCCAGCGACACCTTCGGCGAGAAGGAAGTGGCGATCCTGCGCCTGCTGGCCGGCGGCTACTCGAACAAGGAGATCGCGCGCAGCCTGTTCCTGGCCGAGGGCACGGTCAAAAACTACGTCTCCACCATCCTGGACAAGCTGGGCACGCGTGACCGCACCCGCGCCGTGCTGAAGGCGATCACGCTGCGGGTGATCTGACGGCGGGCCGGCGTCCTTGATTCAGGCCGTTAGCTGGAACGGAGTTTTGCATAGGCGATCAGGGTGGTCTCGGTTTCCGCAATCCGTGTGCGGTACGCGGCCCGGACACGCGCGATATCCTGAGCGGTGATGTTGGTGGTGGCGACGTCGATACGCGTGTTGATCGCGTCCATCGTCTGGGAGAACGCATCGGCGCTCATACGGCCATTGATGACATTGAGATAGGCATCGGCCTTATCTCTGAAGATCGCACGCAGGGTATCGGACCGAGTGGCAATGTCCATCAGCATGTGGTTGCCATGGCCAGAGACTTTCAGGACCCATCGCATTCCCGCTGGGTCTTTGACGGCGGGAAGAAGCGTCTGATCGGCATGCGTTGACAGCTCCAGCGCCAGGGTGACTAGCACGATGGTCTGCTCATCCTGGGGAAGCTCCTTGATCCATGCCGAATTGACGGCCCAGTTCTCGGTGTTCTCAGGATATGGAGACGCGGTGGCGCTCCAGGCGGGTAGGAGGGCAAGCGCCAGCACACACAGCAGGCGGGAGGCCAGTGATCTCATCGGGGTCGTTCCTTGTACCAGTGCCCCATGTTAATACCGCCACGGCGTCCGTCAGCTATGCAGGTCTCGCGACCACGCCGCTCACAGTGCCTCGCGGAAGAAGCGCGTGGCCTCGGCGATGGCAGTGGCATGGGTCTGTGCCTTGGGCACGTCCACCGCGCACAGCGGCCCGAGGCGCTGTTGGCCCAGCGGGGTGCAGTCGGACAGGAAATCGTAATGGCCCACGCCGGGCAGCGGTTGCAGGGCGGCGTGCGGGATCGACGCGGCGGCGACGTCGGCATTGGTGGATGGCGCGGCAACGGTGTCGCGGTCGCCAACCACGATGCTCACCGGCTGCACCACGCCCGCCAACTGGGCAGGCGCGAACGCCTGCACGATGGCCGGTGCCATCAGAAACACCGCACGCACCCCGGGTATGGCGTGATCGTCGCCGGCCCGGCGCACGTACGGCTGCAGGGCGGGGGTGGCGGCGGCATCCAGGCGCGCCTGCAGGGTGAGCGTGGGGAACTCGGCCTGCGGCTGGCAGACGCCGTCCTGCGGCTGCGCGCGGCAGAAGTCGAGCAGGCGTTGCAGGTCCATGCGCGCGCCGGCGGCGAGCAGCGCGGTGAAGCCGCCGGCGGAGTAGCCGGCCACGCCGAGGCGCGCCATGTCCATGTGTGCCGACAGCACGGGATCGGCGTGTGCGGCGGCCAGCGCGGCCTTGAGATCGCCCGCGCGTTCCCAGGTCAGGGTGCTGCCGGCCACGGTCATGGCGTCCACGCCGTTGTTGCCGGGATGGTCCACGGCGATCACCACGAAGCCGGCGCGCGCCATCGCGGTGCCGAACCAGCCCATCATCCGCGCGCTGCCGCCGTTACCGTGCGAGAGCAGCAGCACCGGCCACGTGCCCGGCGCCGGCGCGGCATCGCCGGCGGCGCGGCCCACCTCGAACAGGGGGGCCTGCGGTGGGCCGATCTGGAGGGCGTGCTCCTGGCTGCCGGCCTGTGCCGGGTACCACACGGTGTAACGCACCTGGTCGCGATGCGCTTCATCGCGCACCGCGGCGCTCGCCAGCGACGCCTGGCCGTGGCGCTCGCCCACCACCGGGGCGCCATCGGCGGCAAGGGCGGTCGTCGCGCACAGGGCCAGCGACAGGAGGAGCGGGATCAGGCGCATGCAGAAAGGTCCTTGGGGGTGTCCAGCGGCAGCCAGATTTCCACGCCGCCGTGGCCGGTGCGGTCGTCAAAGCGCGTGTCGTAGCGTTCCAGGTCGGGGGCGTCGGCCAGCTGCAGGCCGGAGGCCGGCAGATGCACGTCGAGCAGCCAACGCCAGGTCGCGCGAATGGTGGAGATGTGGCCGGCGTGCCACGCGACCAGGTAGTCGCGCGCGGCGATGTCCAGCGTGTGCCAGCCGGGCGGCGGTGTGTATCCGGGTGGGCACGCGATGCCGGCCAGATAGTCGAAGTGGCCTTGCGCATCGCCGCCGTGGCAGACACCGACGCTCAGCGGCATCGGCGCGGGGTGCGCAAGGGCCAGGCGCTGCCACTGCGCCGGAATGCCGGCCACGCTGGCGCTGCTGTAGCGGGCGTTGATGCCGGCGATCCGCAGTGGGCCGGCGCGGGTCACCTGTGGCGACACCGCGCACGGTTGGGCGGTGTGGTCGAGCTTGATGGCCTCCACCAGTTCGATGCCGTCCAGCCCGCCCGCGCGGACCCGTTCCGGGGTCTGCCCGAACTGTTCGGTGAAGGCACGGGTGAAGGTGCCGTGCGAGGCGTAGCCGGCCGCCAGCGCGACGGCGAGGATGTCGCCCGCGCCCTGGGCGAGGTGCCGCGCCGCCTCGCTCAACCGGCGCGCGCGCAGGTAGCGCACGATGGACGTGCCGGTGCTGGCCTGGAACAGCCGCGACAGATGGAACGGCGACAGGCCCACCGCACGCGCGATATCGGCCAGCGCCAGCGGGGTGGCGTAGTGGCTTTCGATGTACCACAGCGCCCTGCCTGTTGCGCCCATGCCTGCACGGTTCCTTGTGACGGTCCGGTGCCGAGGGTAGCGCAGCGGCGTGCCGCGCGTTTCGCCGTTCTTGCTGCGGCGCGGCCTGCAGCGCCGGTGCGCGGTGCTCAGTCTGTCCGCGCACCCTGGAACGTGCGCCGGTAGGCGCCCGGCGAAACCCCGTAGGCGGCGCTGAAGTGGCTGCGCAGCGATGCAGTGGAACCGAAGCCGGCCTGCCCGGCGACGCGCTCCAGTGCGGTGTCGCTGGTTTCCAGCAGGCGCTGGGCGCGGGCCAGCCGCTGGTCGAGCAGCCACTGGTTGAGGGTGGTGCCGGTGAGGCTGCGGAAGTGCCGGGTGAACGTGCGCCGGCTCATGCTGGCGCGCGTGGCCAGCGTGTCGATGCCGATCGGCTCGGCCAGATGGAACAGCGCCCATTCCAGCACCCCGGCCAGGCGGTCGTCGCCAACGCTGGCCGGCAACGGGTGTTCGATGTACTGGGACTGGCCGCCCTGGCGATGCGGTGCGACCACCATGCGCCGTGCGACGCGGCTGGCGATCTCGGCCCCGTGGTCCTGACGCAGCAGGTGCAGGCAGCAGTCGATCGCCGCGGCGGTTCCGGCCGAGGTCAGCACGTTGCCGTCCTGCACGTACAGCACATCGCGCTGCAGCTGCACCTGCGGGTGCAGTGCGGCCACGTCGTCCATGAATACCCAGTGGGTGGAGGCGCGGCGCCCGTCGAGCAGGCCGGCCTGGGCCAGCACTACCGCGCCCAGGCAGAGCCCGACCAGCCGCGCGCCGCGCGCGTGGGCGGCGCGCAGGGCCTCCAGCAGCGCCGGTGGCGCCGCTTCGGCCGGGTCGCGCCAGGCCGGGATCACGATGGTGTCGGCGCCGGCCAGTGCGTCCAGCCCCTGCGCCACATCGATGCTGAAGCCGGCGGGGGTCTGCAGCGGCCCGGGCTCCGCGGCGCACACACTCAGCCGGTAGCGGGGCGCGCCCAGGCGCAGCAGGTCCTCGCCGAACACCATGCACGGCACGGCCAGGTGGAAGGGGCTGATCTGCTGGTAGGCCACCACGGCGACGTGGTGCGGAGTGGGGGTGGTCGACATGGCCCGATCCTAGCAGTGATTGGCATCCGGGCCACTGTTGGCCAGTGCAGGGGGCCGGAACAATGGCGGCCGTCGGCGCACCGCCGCCATACCCGCTTCCCTGCACAGGAGTTCCCCGCATGAAAGGCCTGATTCTTCCCCTCGTCGCCGGCATGAGTCTGGCCGCTGCCGCCGGCACTGCGGCTGCCACGGACGCACCCACGCTGCGCACCCTGGGCGGCGCCACCGCGCCGCAGCAGCTGCAGGCGGGCACCACCGCGCTGCTGGTGATCGATTTCCAGAACGAGTACTACACCGGCCGGCTGAAGATCCCCGATGGCGACGCCGCACTGGCCAACAGCCAGCGCCTGGTGCGCATGGCCGATGCCAACGGCATCGCGGTGTTCCACGTACAGCATGTCAATCCGGCTGCCGCACCCGTGTTCGCCGACGGCAGCGACGGTGTACAGCTGGTGCCGGGCATGCAGCCGGCCGCCCACCACGCACTGGTCAGGAAGACCACGGTGAGTTCCTTCGCCAGCACCGACCTGGATGCCCAGTTGAAGGCCAAGGGCATCCGTACGCTGGTCATCGCGGGTCTGATGACCCACGCGTGTGTGGCCACCACCGCGCGCGATGCGGTGCCCCTGGGCTATGAGGTGATCGTGCCGTCCGACGCGGTGGCCACCCGCAGCGTGCAGGCGTATGACGGCAACGGGGTGGTGAGTGCCGACGCACTGCACCGCGCCGCGCTGACCGAAATCGCCGATGCGTTCGGCAGCGTCATGCCCACCGCCGCCGTGCTGGCGCTGCCGGTACATCACTGACGTCCGCCGTGCCGCCGCTCAAGCAACGGCGACGATGGCCGATAGCGTGAACATGATTCCGTCCATCACGCGTTCGACGTCTTCTTCTTCCTCCGCCGCACCCGCCGCGGCCACGTCGGCAACGCCGTGGTCGCAGCTGCAGCAGGCCTCTGCCACCCGGCAGGCCGAACAGCAGGCCGAGGAGCCGTCCGATTCGATCGCGATGGCAACGCTGAAAAAGCGCATCGCGCAGATCAAGAAGCAGATCGCCGAACAGCAGCAGCAACTGCGCGACCTGATGGCCGAGCCTGGCATCGCCGATGATGCCCGGCAGAGCCAGGCACGCGGCCTGCAGCACAGCATCATGACGCTGCAGGGCGCCATCGCGCAGGCCTACCAGTCCATGCAGAAGCTGCTGGATGCCGAGCAGAAACCGGCTACCGGCAGCCAGGTGGATACCCAGGCCTGACCGTCAGGCCGCGCCGCGCAGCCACGCGGCAATCGCCTCGCGCAGGCGCGGGTGCGGGGGCGGGGTGATGCCGAAGTCTTCGCGCAGCACCTGCAGTACATCGTCCACATCGACCAGTGCGCGCCGCTCGCTCGGCTGCCCGATGCGGTGTACCGCATAGCTGGCGGCGCCGATCGTGCGCCGCCAGCCGGACCCGGCCAGTGCCGCCCGCAGCTGGCCGGGGAAGGACGAGGCCGGATGGGTGCAGACATACCAGTTGCCGACAACGTGATCCACCGCCTCCTGCACCTGCAGGTCGAAGCGGTACAGCGGCCGCCACTCGCCACCCACTTCCACCTGCAGTAGATACGTGTCCGCGTGCCGGTCCAGCCGGTAGCGCTCGTGGGGCGTTGCCTGCGGGAAGCGCTGGTCCAGCCGCAGCGGCCCGGTCGGCGTGTTGCCACCGAAACCGACATCCACGCTGTACGACACGCCGTCGATGACCACCAGCACCAGCATGTGGGTGCGCGCGGTGGGGCTGGTGTCGCTGGCATCCATCACCACCCGCGCGGCAAGGGCGCGGGCCTCGAAGCCGAGGTGCTGCAGCAGCGCCAGGAACAGCCCGTTGAGCTCATAGCAGTACCCGCCGCGCCCTTCGCCCAGCACCTTGTGCGCCACGCTGGGCAGATCGATGGCGACCGCGTCGCGCAGCAGGGTGGTGAGCGTCTCGAACGGAAACGTGGCGTTGTGGCGCTGCTGCAGGCGGGCCAGCGTGGCCAATGTAGGCGGGGGCGGCGTGTTCTCGCCGAGTCGCTGCAGGTAGGCGTGCAGGTCGTGCGGGGTCATGGGCGGGACACCACTGGAGAAGATGCCGCCACTGTGGCGGCTCAACCGTGGTTGAGGTCAAGCCGGGCGGAGTGGCGCGCCTGGAACGCTGCGTCGCGCCGGCGCGCCGTCATCGTGCCGTCGCCTGCGCCGGGTACAACGGGCGCAGTCGCGACCGCTGGCGGGTCGAGGCGAAAAAAGTGCTAAAGGCATGGCAAATTCGGCCGATACAGATGCGTCATTCCGCCTGGAGTACGTGATGTCGGCCGTTCCCCGCCGCCTGTTCCCCTCGTTCGCCCGCCCCGGCGGACGCGCATCGCCCCGCTCTCTCATCCGCCGTGCCCGTGGGCTGCTGCAGCGGCTCAGTGTCGCACGCAAACTGAAGGCCAGCCTGGTGGTCTGCGGCATCGGACTGCTGGTGGTGGCCCTGGTCTACGCTGGCACCCGCTACAGCAGCGGGCGCGCCACGGCCACGTTCGCCGCGCACCAGCAGGATGCTGCGCTGGCCGCCGCGCTGGCGGCGCAGGTAGCCGATGCGCGGCGGCTGCAGACCCGCTATGCGATCACCTTCGACGACGCCGACCGCACGGCGCTGCTGCAGGCCCAGCAGCGTCTCCAGGCAACGTTGGCGCAGTTGCAGCGCGACCCGCACGACCCGGGCACCGCCACGGCACTGCGCGCAGTGGCCGCACGCGCCGGTGAATTCGCCGAGGGCATCGCCGCCCTCAATGCCCGTGCCGATGAAATGGGCCGTGGCGAGGCGGGGCTGCGCGCGCAGCTGGATGCCGCGGCCGAAGCACTGGCCACCGTGCTGGATGCCACGGCACCGCCGCTGCTGCAGGCACAGTGGCAGGGCATGCGCCGCGAAGAAGCACTGCTGCTGCTCAGCGGCGATGCCGCCCATACCGACCGCGCCAGCGAGGCGCGCCTGCCGTTCGAGCTGGCGCTGCCTGGTTCGGGCCTGCCCGGCGCCGTGCAGGACGACCTGCGCACACGCATGGATGCCTACCAGGGCGCGCTGCTGGCCTACACCGCCGCGCGGGTGGGCCTGGACGTGGAGGCGCAGTCGCTGGCCGACACCGCCGCGCAGATCGCCCCGGCCCTGCACCAGTTGGAGCAGGCGCAGGGTGCGGCGCTGGATGCCGCCCGCCATCGGCAGCAGGCGCAGGCCCGCGCGATGACCGTGGTGTTCGCGCTGACATTGGGACTGGTGGCGCTGGTACTGATCGCCACGCTGCTGCTGGTGCTGCGCGCGGTACGCCGCCCCATCGCCGATACGCTGCGCTTTGCTGAGGACATCGCCGAGGATCGGCTGGACACGGTCCTGGCCGTGCACAACCCGCACGACGAGATCGGCCAGCTCGCGCAGCGCCTGATACACATGCAGCAACGGCTTCGCGAGCGCATCGAGGCCGAGCGCGCCGCCGCGCGCGACAACGCGCGGGCGCGGCAGGCGCTGGACAGCGCCCAGACCGGCCTGATGGTGCTGGACCCGCACGGCCGGGTGAGCCTGCTCAACCGCGCGTTGCAGGCGGAACTGGGCACCGATGAGCAGGCCTGGCGCGGACGTCCCGCGCAGGCGCTGCACCCGGTGTTCGCCAGCGTCGTGCAGACGCTGCAGGGCACCGACAGCACCCACCGCGAGATCGTGCATGCCGGCACGCGATACCAGCTGGTGGTCAACCCGATCACCGATCACGGCCAGCTGCTGGGCGCTGCGGTGGAATGGCGCAGCCGCGCGCTGGAAACCACGGTGGAAACCGAAGTGGCCGCACTGGTCGATGCCGCCGCGCAGGGCGACCTGCATGGCCGTATCGACGTGGGCGACAAGCAGGGCTTCGTGCTGACCCTGGCGGTGAGCATCAACCGTCTGCTGGATACTTTCCAGGGCAATCTCTCCGGTCTGCAGGCGCTGCTGTCGGCGCTGGCCCAGGGCGACCTGCGCGTGCGCATGCGCGGCGACTTCCAGGGCGTATTCGCCCGCATGCGCGACGATGCCAACGCCACCGTGCAGCAGCTCACCGACATCGTCGCGCGTATCCAGCAGGCGTCGGTGGCGATCAATGGCGCCGCCGGCGAGATCGTCAGCGGCAACCACGACCTGGCCGGCCGCACCGAGCGCCAGGCCGCGCACCTGGAGGAGACCGCATCGTCGATGGAGGAACTCACCGCCACGGTGCGCCAGAATGCCGAGTCCGCCCAGCAGGCCAACCGCCTGGCGATCGAGGCGGCCGACATCGCCGTGCGCGGCGGCGATTCGGTGGGGCAGGTGGTAGCCAGCATGCGCGACATCGCCCAGGCCTCGCACCGCATCGCCGACATCACCAGTGTGATCGACGGCATCGCTTTCCAGACCAATATCCTGGCGCTGAACGCCGCCGTGGAGGCCGCACGCGCCGGCGAGCAGGGACGCAGCTTTGCCGTGGTCGCCAGCGAGGTGCGGTTGCTGGCCCAGCGCAGTGCCGATGCCGCGCGCCAGATCAAGGGGCTGATCGAGGCGTCGGTGGACACCGTTGCCGCCGGCACGCGCCAGGTGGACCAGGCCGGCGCCACCATGCAGCAGATCGTCGGCAGCGTGCAGCAGGTGACGGCGATCATGGCCGGCATCTCGGCCGCGTCGCAGCAGCAGAGCGCGGGTATCGAGCTGGTCGGCAAGACCCTGCTGCAGATGGATGGCAGCACCCAGCAGAACGCGGCGATGGTGGAGGAAGCCTCCGCATCGGCGCACGCGTTGCAACGGCAGGCCGGGCACCTGTCCGAGGCGGTGGCCGCGTTCGCGGTGGAGCCGCCGCCGGCCCCGCGCAGCGCGCGCCTGGCGCGCGCCTGAGGCCCCGGCAGGGCCGCCGCCGCACGCGCCTTCACTGGCCGCGTGCGGGGGCGGTCTCTATCCTGCAGGCATGAGCACACGAAAGAAGCCGGCACCGCCGGCGCAGCCCGGCGCGTTCGTGCGCGTGCGTGGCGCGCGCGAACACAATCTCAAGGACGTCGACGTGGACATCCCGCGCGACGCGCTGGTGGTGTTCTCGGGCATCTCCGGTTCTGGCAAGTCCTCGCTGGCCTTCGGCACGCTGTATGCCGAGGCGCAGCGGCGCTACCTGGAATCGTTGTCGCCGTACGCGCGGCGGCTGATCGACCAGGTTGGCGTGCCGGATGTCGATGCGATCGACGGCCTGCCGCCCGCGGTGGCGCTGCAGCAGCAGCGTGGCACCGCCAGCGTGCGTTCCAGCGTGGGCAGTGTGACCACGCTGTCCAGCCTGCTGCGCATGCTGTACTCGCGCGCCGGCACCTATTCGCCCGCGCAGCCGATGCTGTATGCCGAGGACTTCTCGCCGAACACCCCGCAGGGCGCCTGCCCGAACTGCCACGGGCTGGGGTATGTGTACGAGGTGACCGAGCAGTCGATGGTGCCCGACCCGTCGCTGAGCATCCGCGAACGCGCGATCGCGGCGTGGCCGCCGGCCTGGCACGGGCAGAACCAGCGCGACATCCTGGTCACGCTCGGCTACGACGTGGACATCCCGTGGCGTGAACTGCCGAAGAAGCAGCGCGACTGGATCCTGTTCACCGACGAACAGCCGGTGGCGCCGGTCTATGCCGGCTTCACCCCGGCCGAAACCCGCGCCGCCCTGCGCCGCAAGGAGGAGCCCAGCTACATGGGCACCTTCACCGGTGCACGGCGCTACGTGCTGCATACGTTCGCCACCACGCAGAGCGCGATGATGAAGAAGCGCGTGGCGCGCTACATGATCGGCGCGGCCTGCCCGGTGTGCGGGGGCAAGCGCCTCAAGCGCGAAGCGCTGTCGGTGACCTTCGCCGGCCTGGACATCGGCGCGCTGTCGCAGCTGTCACTCGCGGCGATGGCCGAGGTGCTGCGCCCGGCTGCCGAAGGCCGGTTCGACCCGCCGGTGGCACGCGCCCCCCGCAGTCGCGCGGCAGGCCGCAAGGCCACGGCCGAGCGCGTGGCCGCCGGCGGAAACGCGCACGCCGGGGGCAGCGACGTGCGCCGTACCCCGGACCTGTCCGAAGAAAAGCGCATCGCCGCCCAGCGCATCGCACGCGATCTGGTCGATCGCATCGGCACGCTGGAAGACCTTGGCCTGGGCTATCTGTCGATGGACCGGACCACGCCCACGCTGTCGCCGGGCGAACTGCAGCGGCTGCGCCTGGCCACGCAGATCCGCTCCAGCCTGTTCGGTGTGGTCTATGTGCTCGACGAGCCTACCGCCGGCCTGCATCCGGCCGACGGCGAAGCCTTGCACCGCGCGCTGGACCAGCTCAAGGCCGCCGGCAACACCCTGTTCGTGGTCGAACATGACCTGGAGATGCTGCGCCGCGCGGACTGGCTGGTCGATGTCGGCCCCGGCGCCGGTGAGCAGGGTGGGCAGGTGCTGTACAGCGGCCCGCCGGACGGACTGCGCAGGGTCGCCGCGTCGGTGACCGCGCCGTATCTGTTCGAGGATCGCGCCACGCCGCGTCGCACGCCGCGCCAGCCGTCGGGTTGGCTGGCGCTGCGCGGGCTGCATCGCAACAACCTGCACGGGCTGGATGCGCGCGTTCCGCTGGGCGCGTTCACGGCGGTGACCGGCGTGTCCGGCTCCGGCAAATCCAGCCTGGTCAGCCAGGCGCTGGTGGAACTGGTCGGCGAGCATCTCGGCCATGAGCCGGCAGTGGAAGAGAGCGACAGCGACCTGCCCCAGCCGAACACGATGGTGCGCACGCGCGGGAGGCTGCAGGGCGATGTGGATGCGATCACCCGGCTGGTCAATGTCGACCAGAAGCCGATCGGGCGCACCCCACGCTCCAACCTGGCCACCTACACCGGTCTGTTCGACCACGTGCGCCGCCTGTTTGCGGCGACCCGCACCGCGAAGGCGCGTCGCTACGGTGCCGGGCGCTTCTCGTTCAATGTTGCGCAGGGGCGCTGCGACACCTGCGAGGGCGAGGGATTCGTGCACGTGGAACTGCTGTTCATGCCCAGCGTGTATGCGCCGTGCCCGACCTGCCACGGTCAGCGCTACAACGCGCGCACGCTGGAAGTGCAGTGGAACGGCCGCAACATCGCCCAGGTACTGGCGATGACGGTGGCGGAGGCGCTCACGTTCTTCGTCGATGAGCCGGCGGTGCAGCGCCCGCTGCAGCTGCTGCGCGACATCGGGCTGGGCTACCTGCGGCTGGGCCAGCCGGCCACCGAGCTGTCCGGTGGCGAGGCGCAGCGCATCAAGCTGGCCACCGAGCTGCAGCGCAGCCAGCGTGGCAGCACGCTGTATGTGCTCGACGAGCCGACCACCGGCCTGCATCCGGCCGACGTGGACAAGCTGATGGCGCAGCTGCATGGGCTGGTGGATGCGGGCAACAGCGTGGTGGTGGTCGAGCACGATCTGCGCGTGGTCGCCGATGCCGACTGGGTGATCGATATCGGTCCCGGTGCGGGCGAGGCGGGCGGTACGATCGTGGCCGAAGGCACGCCCGCGCAGGTGAGTCGCGCCCGCCACGGCGCAACCGCGCGTTACCTGCGCCACTGGTTCCAGTGATCCGGGTGTACCGGCCTGCCGCCGCGACTCAGTACACGTCGCGGCGGTAACGGCCCTCGTCGAGCAGGCGGTCCACCGCGTCCTCGCCGAGTACCTCGCGAAGGACCGCATCCACGCCCTCGGCCATGCCGTGCAGCGAGCCGCACACGTACACGCTGCCGCCCATCGCCACCCAGGCCTGCACGGCCGCGGCCGCGTCGCGCAGGCGGTGCTGCACGTAGCCGCCGCCGTCGGCATCGCGCGAGAACGCCAGGTCGACGCGGGCCAGGTGCCCCTCGCGCTGCCACGCGGTGATCTCGTCGCGATAGAGATGGTCGCGGGCGCGGGTCCGCTCGCCGAATACCAGCCAGTGGCCGCGGTCGCCCTGCACGGCGGCTTCGCGCAGCAGGCTGCGCAGCCCGGCGATGCCGGTGCCGTTGCCGATCAGCAGCATCGGCGCATGTTCGGGATGGCGGTGGAAGCCGGCGTTGCGGCGCACGCGCGCGTGCACGGTGCCACCGGTGTCCGCATGCACGCACAGCCAGCCCGAGCCCAGCCCATGCTGGCCATCGGGCAGCGACGTCAACCGGATCACCAGGTGCAGGTGGTCGTCGCCCGGCACCGAGGCGATGGAGTACTCGCGATGCGGCAGCAGCGGCAGCGCGCTCACCCAGGCGATGGCGTCGGCCACCGGCGTGGCGGTATCGGGCAGCGCGCGCCCTGCCGCAGCTTCGGCCAGCGTGACAGTGCTGCCGTCCAGCGCGATCGGCTGCGCCGGGTCCAGTCCGTGCCTGGCCAGTACCGCGCGGACATGCGCGGCGTCATGGCGCGGCGCCACCTCGAGGATGTCGCCGGCCTGCCAGTGCGTGTGTGCCGGGGGGAGCAGGGCCACCTGCCAGATCGCCCCTGCCGCGCTGCCGGGGTTGAGCAGGGTGCGTGCGTGCAGCGTCCATGCGTGCAGCGCGGGCTGCAGCGGCAGCGGCGCGTGATCGTCGATGCCGCTGATCGCGGCGAGCTGCTGCTGCCAGCGGGCAAGCGCCTGTGCGTCCTCGCGGTCCACCTCCACCGTGGTGAACAGGCGCTGCGCGCCCTGTGCCTGCAGCCAGGCGTCGACGTTGCGCGAGAAGCCGCAGAAGCGCGTGTACCCGCGATCGCCCAGGCCCAACAGTGCGTAGTCCAGGCCCGCCAGTGGCAGCGAACGCGTCAACAGGCGGCGTTCGGCGGCACGCGCGGCATCCGGTGCCTCGCCATCGCCGAACGTACTGATGACGAACAGCGCCTTGCGTGCCTGCTGCAGGAGCGCGTCATCGAGCTGCCCGAACGGACGCACCTGCACGGCCAGCCCCGCCGCCTGCAGCTGTGCGGCGGCGCGCCAGGCCAGTTGCTCGGCGAATCCGCTCTGGCTGGCGAACGCCACCAGCCATGCATCGCCAGCGCCCGGTGCGGCAGCCACCGGCCGCCGCGAGGCGCGTACCTCGCGCTTCTTCCGGCGGCGGTCCAGGTACAGCATCCAGCCGGTGATGAAGAACACCAGCATGCACAGGCTGGACAGCATCACCACGATGCGCCCGGGCAGCCCGAAGAAACTGCCCGAGTGCAGCGCGAACACGCTGACCATCGCCTTGCCGCCGGCATCCTTGGCCGCATACGGCGCATAGGCGAGCCGCGCGCCGGTGACGGGGTCGATCTCCAGGAGGTCCTGCGCGCGGTCGTGCGCGGCGTGGTCGCCCTGCACGCGTGCGGTGAGCGGCTTGCCCGGCCTGGCCGGGAAGCGCAGGTCGATGTAGCCGCCGCGTACGCCGTCCAACGCATACAGCGTGGCCTGGACCTTGTGCAGATCCAGCGCACCCTGCCCAACCGGGGCCACGCTCTGCCCGGCATCGGCGCCGCCCAGCAGCCGGGTGACGCCGCTGCGGTACCAGTCGAATGACCACCACAGCCCGGTCAGCGCGATCATCAGGTATACCAGCATGACCCACGTACCTGCTACCGAATGCAGGCTCCACAGGAAGCTGCGCCCGCTGCGCGCCCATTCCACCGCCAGCCAGGTGCGCCAGTGCCACCATCGGCGGGGCCAGCGCAGGTACAGGCCGGACAGGCAGAAGAACACCAGCGCGATGGCGCAGCTGCCGGTGACCAGGCCGCCGCGCTCGCCGCTGACGAGATGGCGGTGCAGGTCTTCGACGAAGGCGAAGAAGCGCAGGCCGTGCAGGTCGTCCAGCGAGGCGCCCGTATAGGGGTCGAAGTAGCGCCAGTGTTCCTGGCCGCCCTCGAAGCGCGCCACCGACAGGCGCTTGCCGGTGGCATCCACGCGCAGGCGCTGCATCGCGCGCGGCTGTCCCTGCTGCAGCATCGGCACCAGCTCGGCCAGCGCCAGCGGCTGCGCGCCGGCGTCATGCTGCCGGGCGACGTGCGCAAAGGCCGGGTTGGCCGCGCGCATGATCTCGTCTTCGAACGCCAGCGTGGCCCCGCTCAGGCCCATGACCGCCAGCACGGTGCCGGCAGTGATGCCCAGCAGCCAATGCAGCTGGAACAGAAGGGACTTGAACATGCGGGTGGTTCCGATGGGCGGCAACGGGCAGAACCGCCCGGAAGCAGATGAGAATGGATCGCGTCATTGTTGGGCGCGGTACCCGGAGGGTCAATACACGCGGGTGCAGCCGTTCAGTGCCGCGCCCAGACCTCGATCTCGCCGGGACCGAACGGCCCCAGCTTCTGCTTGACGATGCGCCCCTGCGCATCGACCAGCACGGTATAGGGCAGCAGCCCCTTGTCATTGCCCAGGCGCACGCTGGCGTCGGCCGGGCCGGGGGTATCGAGCACCATCGGGTAGTCCACCGGCACCTGCGCCAGGAACGCGCGCACGCCCTCGGCGGTATCCAGCGCCAGCCCGAGTACCTGCACGCCATCGGCCGGCTGGGCGGCGGCGAAGGCGGCCAGCGCCGGCATTTCCTCCACGCACGGACCGCACCAGCTGGCCCACACGTTGATCAGCAGCGGTCGCCCGGCAAAGCCCGACAGGTCCACCGGGCGGCCGTCCAGGTCGGGCAGGATGATCGCCGGCAGGTGATCGCCGGGGCCGGCCACCGCAACCGGGGGCGGCGCGGTGGGGGCGGCGTCCGGCGGCGTGCCGTGCAGCCAGGTGCCGGCGCCGATGCCGGCGGCCGCCGCAACGGCCGCCACCACCAGGTACCGGCGTGGCAGCCGCATGCTCATCGCGCGGTGCGCAGCAGGGCTTCTTCGACGATGGCCTGGGTCAGCACGGTCGGCAGCACCGTGGGCGGCGCGCCGGGCCCGTACACCACATACAACGGCACGCCCACCGCCTTGTGCTCGTTGAGGAAGGCGGTGAGCTGCTCGTCCACGTTGGTGTAGTCGCCACGCATGTACACCGCGTTGGTGCGGCGCAGGGTGTCCTCGAACGCATGGGTGGCCAGCACCGTGCGCTCATTGGCCTTGCAGGTGACACACCAGTCGGCGGTGATGTTGACGAACACCACGCGGTTGTCCTGGCGCAGGCGGTCGAGCATCTGCGGGGAGTAGGCCACCACGTTGTCGCTGGCCACCTGCGCGGCCTTGGCCGGCGCCGCGAGGCGGGTGACGCCCCACACCGGGTACAGCGCGGCAAGGATCAGCAGCGTGGCCAGCAGGCCGGCCACGCGCTGGCTGCGCCAGCGGCTGCGCTCGAACCACCACAGGGCCAGCGCCAGCACCACCAGGCCGCCCAGCACCAGGGTCATCGCATCCACGCCGCGCTGCTGGCCCAGCACCCACAGCAGCCAGATCGCGGTGCCGTACATCGGGAAGGCCAGCACGTGCTTGAGCGTTTCCATCCACGCCCCCGGGCGTGGCAGGCGACGCGCCAGCGACGGCACGAAGCCGATCAGCAGGAACGGCAGCGCCAGGCCCAGGCCCAGCGCCAGGAACACCAGCATCGCCTGCGGTGCCGGCGCGGTGAAGGCAAAGCCCAGCGCCGGGCCCATGAACGGCGCCACGCAGGGGCTGGCGACCACGCAGGCCAGCACGCCGGTGAAGAAATCGCCGACCGGGCCACTGCGCGAGGCCAGCGACTGGCCGATCCCGCCCAGGCTGCTGCCCAGGGTGAACACCCCGGACAGGCTCAGGCCAACGGCGAACATCAGGTACACCAGCGCGGCGATGAACCACGGGTGCTGCAGCTGGAAGCCCCAGCCTGCGGCCTGGCCGGCCGCGCGCAGGGCCAGCACCAGCCCGCCGATGGCGGCGAACGCAACCAGCACGCCGGCGGTGTACCAGAGCGCATGGCTGCGCGCGCGCTGGCGGCTTTCCCCGCTCTGCGCCACGCCCAGCACCTTCAGCGAGAGGATCGGCAGCACGCACGGCATCAGGTTGAGGATCAGGCCGCCCAGCAGCGACAGCAGCAGTGCCACGACCAGGCTGTTCGGCGTGGCGTCGTTGGTCGGCGGCGGCGTGCGCAGCGCGTTGTCGGCGCTGGCATCGGGCGACGCGTCGCGCTCGGCCTGCGGCAGCGCAGGCTCGTTGGGGCGGATCAGCATCGGCTGGGTGGCGATGCCGTTGTCGGCGCGGTCGCGCGCCTGCGCACGCTTGTCGCGGCTGGGCAGCGGCGCGATCACGTCCTGCTTGACGCCGGCGTCGCCGCTGGCGCCATTGATCTTGCCGGCCGGCAGCGACAGGTTCACCCGCCGTGTCATCGGCGGGTAGCAGATGCCGTCGGTCTGGCAGCCCTGGAAGGTGATGACCAGGGTGGCGTCGGCGGCCTCGGCACGGCTGCGGCGCAGCGGCAGGGGCACGTCGATCTGGTCGAAATACACCGCCACGTCGCCGAAATGCTCGTCGCGGTGCGAGCGTGCGGCCGGCCACTGCGGTTTGTCCGCACGGATGCCGCTGGCGCCTTCCAGCTTCAACGAGGTGCGGTCGCGATACAGGTAATAGCCCGGCGCGGGGCTGAAGCGCAGCAGCACGGTGTTGCCGTCGCCGACGATGGCATCGAAGCCGAACGCCTTCTCCGACGGCAGCGGCAGTGCCTGGCTTGCGCCCGTACCGGGCAGGCGCAGGCCGCCAGACAGCGGGGTGTTGAACGCGGCACCCGGCGTGGCGGCCGGCAGGCCGGGTGCCGCGTCGGCACGGGCCGCGCCGGCGCCGGGCAGTTTTACCTGCAGGGTGCGCTTCTGCGGCGGGTAGCACACGCCGGCATCGGCGCAGCCCTGGTAACGCACTTCCAGGGTGACGGTGTCGGTGCCGTCGGCGGCCTTGCCAGGCAGCACGGCGACCAGACGCTCGCGATAGGTTTCCACTTCGCCGAAGAAGTCATCGTGGTGCTTCTTGCCGGCCGGCATCTGCAGCGCGTCGGCGGCGAAGCCGGCATCCGGCTTGACCGTGGTGCGGTGGCGATAGAGGTAGTAGCCCGGGGCGATGGACCAGCGCACCTCGATGCGATCACGGTCGCGCGCCTGTGCGGTCAGCCCGAACGCCTCGTCCACCGGAAGCAGGTCTTTCTCGCTGACGGCCCAGGCGGGCAGGGACAGCACCAGCAGCGCGCACAGCGCGGCAACACGACGAAGCAGCGTCATCAATCACTTTCCTCACGGGTCTGCGCCCGAATCCAGTCCAGGTACGCCGGCAGGCCGGCGCGGGTTTCGACCGCGATGCACTCGGGGAGTTCATACGGATGCAGGGCCTGCACGCGGGCGATGGCCGCGTCCAGGCGGGAGCCGGTGGTCTTGATCAGCAGCTGGACCTCCAGGTCCTCGCTGACCTGGCCCTGCCAGCGGTAGGTCGAGTGCGCGCCCTCCAGGCGGGTCACGCAGGCGGCCAGGCGTTCGTCCACCAACGCGTGTGCCAGCCGGGTGGCGCAGGCCACGTCGGGGCAGGTGGTGAACAGCAGGAAGACGGGATCGGCGGTCGACATGACCCCCAAGTATAGGGCCGCCGCCGGCCGGCACCCCCGAACCCACAGGTAGTGCCGGCCGCTGGCCGGCAATCCCGAACCCACAGGTAATGCCGGCCGCTGGCCGGCACCCCCGAACCCACAGGTAGTGCCGGCCGCTGGCCGGCAATCCCGAACCCACAGGCACTGCCGGCCGCTGGCCGGCAATCCCGAACCCACAGGTAGTGCCGGCCGCTGGCCGGCAATCCCGAACCCACAGGTAGTGCCGGCCGCTGGCCGGCACCCCCGAACCCACAGGTAGTGCCGGCCGCTGGCCGGCACCCCCGAACCCACAGGTAGTGCCGGCCGCTGGCCGGCAATCCCGAACCCACAGGTAGTGCCGGCCGCTGGCCGGCAATCCCGAACCCACAGGTAGTGCCGGCCGCTGGCCGGCAATCCCGGAAGACCTCAGTTCGCCAACTGGCAGCTCGCCGGCTTGACCGAGGTGAACAAGGCCGGAGTAGCCCACTCGGGGTGGTCGATGAACGGGTTGCGGTTGCCCTGGAAGCTGTAGATCACCTCGTTGCGGGCGCGTTCGGCCGCGTCCGGCGGGTCGGACAGGTGCCAGTCGATCAGGGTCGAGAGCAGGCCCATGTACGCCGGCGACGCGGAGGTCTTGACGATCTTGCTGCGGTCGTCGGTCAGCTCCAGGTCCGGTTCGGACTGCCCGGTCTTGGCGTCCTTGCCGCCTTCATAGCGGATCGCCATGTACATCACCGCCCGTGCCATGTCGCCCTTGCGGTGTCCCCAGACCTCGAAGGTGCCGCCATTGCCGTCCGGTGTGCGCACCCAGTTGGAGTTGCCCGGATAGCCGCCGCTGCCGCCGCCGCCGAAACCGTTGTTGGACTCGGTCGCGCGCTCGCCGCAGTTGCTGTCGCACTTGCCGAACGGCTTGTTGCCGCGGTCGGCGTTCCACTGCGCATCGGTCAGGTACAGCATGTGGGTGTCGGTGTAGGGCGCGTACGGCAGGCCCTTGTCGCCGGTGGTGCTGGCAAAGCCGAGCGAGTTGGGCCAGGTGTGCTCCCGGTTGTAGGTAAGCCCGCTGCCGGTGCCTGCGCGGCCGCTGACCTTGGTGTAGCTGCGGTTGCGGTAGGCGTCCAGGATCTTGCCGCTGTTGTTGGGGTCCTCGTCGGCGATCTCCAGGATGGTCCAGGTGCTGGTGCCCGAGCCGCTGTACGGGTAGGCGGTGTGGCCCTTGATCGTTTCATGCAGCGAGCAGCGCAGCTGGCTCGGGCTGGAGGTGTTGACCCGCGCGTAGTACGCGCCCGGCGTGCCGGGGTCCGGGTTGCCCGGATCGGGGTTGCCGGTCGTGGTGGCGACGGTGAAGGCGATGCGGGTATCCGCCGCCGGGCGGGCGCCCTGGGCATCGGTGATGCGCGTGGCGCGGATGTCGAAGCGGCAGACCTCGCCGGCGACCAGGGCGGTGTTGGTGGAGATCGCGAAGCGCGTGCCGCTGGTGGGATGGCTCAGCGGCACGGTGCCCGACTGGCCGCAGCTGAGCACGAAGGCACCGTTGGCGAGGGTGACCGCCTCGCTGAAGGTCACGCCGAGGTCCGCGGCCGCCGGGAACGTGCTGGCGCCCTGCTCGGGGGTGGTGGCGCGCACCGACGGCGGGGTGTTGGGGCCGGTGCTGCCGCCGCCGCTGAAGGTCTGGCCGGTGTTGCAGGCGCCGAAGGTCTGCGCGGCCGAGGCGGCCCAGGTGAAGTGGGCGTACTGGCTGCCGGTGCCGGTGAGCTGCAGGGAGGTGCCGGGGGCGGTGCTGTTGGTCTCGCTGACCGGGATGTTCTGGCTGGTCAGGCCGGCCGCCGGGCCGCCGGAGGCGGTGATGGTGCCCTCGTAGCTGATGAACTGCACCACCTTGCCGCTGCCATCAACCAGCGCGATCCCGTCGTTGGGCCCGTTCTGCAGGCCGTTGCTGGGGTAGGTGACGGTGGCCAGGGTGGCGCTGCCGCAACCGGCGGCAGTGCCGGCCGGCACCGGGTTGTTGGCATAGACGGTGGCCGCCGACGGGGTGCTGCCGTTGTACAGGTAGAGCCGGTAGTCGGCCAGGTTCTCCCCGGCGGTGGCAACGACTTCGATGGCCTCGCCGACGTCGCCGGCGGGGGTACTGTCGTCGTAATGCAGTTCATTGATGAACACATCGGCCCGGGCGGTGCCGGCGGCGAGCGCCAGCAGGCAGCCCAGGGACAGCGGGGTGAGCAACCTCATCTACGGCTCCTTGTGATTGGGAATTGCTGCCCGAATCTAACTAATCCAAATGACACATCTATCAATGTGTCGTATTCGGCCCGCGCTTATGCGACGCGCGTCAAGATTCGAACTTTCCGCATCGCCCCCCTTGAAAGGCCCGGGGGCAGCACCATCTCTGCCCTGTCCCGCACTGTCGGGTTTTTTCGTGAGCGGTGCTGGCAGTCGCCGGGTGCGAGTGCTAACATCGCCAGACTTTTCCAGACCAATCAATAACTTAAGAGGTCTCACATGAGCATCAAGCCGCTTCACGACCGCGTTGTGGTCAAGCCGATCGAAGCCGACGAAATCTCCGCCGGTGGCATCGTGATCCCCGATTCCGCCAAGGAAAAGTCCACCAAGGGTGAAGTCGTGGCCGTGGGCCCGGGCAAGCCGCTGGACAACGGCAGCGTCCGCGCGCCGTCGCTGAAGGTCGGCGACAAGGTCATCTACGGCCAGTACGCCGGCAGCAGCTACAAGTCCGAAGGCATCGAATTCAAGGTCCTGCGCGAAGACGACATCCTCGCCATCGTCGGCTGAGTTCGTCGCGCCTGGTCCATCTGATCCAACCAAACAATTTGAGGTAAGAGCTAATGGCTGCCAAAGATATCCGTTTCGGTGAAGACGCCCGTTCGCGCATGGTGCGCGGCGTCAACGTGCTCGCCAATGCCGTCAAGGCCACCCTGGGCCCGAAGGGCCGCAACGTCGTGCTCGAGAAGAGCTTCGGCGCCCCGACCATCACCAAGGACGGCGTGTCCGTTGCCAAGGAAATCGAACTGGCTGACAAGTTCGAGAACATGGGCGCGCAGATGGTGAAGGAAGTCGCGTCGCGTACCAACGACGACGCCGGCGACGGCACCACCACCGCCACCGTGCTGGCCCAGGCCCTGATCCGCGAAGGCGCCAAGGCCGTGGCTGCCGGCATGAACCCGATGGACCTCAAGCGCGGTATCGACAAGGCCGTGATCGCCGCCGTCGCCGAGCTGAAGAACATCTCCAAGCCGACCGCCGACGACAAGGCCATTGCCCAGGTCGGTACGATCTCGGCCAACTCGGACGAGTCGATCGGCAACATCATCGCCGAAGCGATGCGCCGCGTGACCAAGGAAGGCGTCATCACCGTTGAAGAAGGCTCGGGCCTGGACAACGAGCTGGACGTCGTCGAAGGCATGCAGTTCGACCGCGGCTACCTGTCGCCTTACTTCATCAACAACCAGCAGTCGCAGTCGGCCGACCTGGATGATCCGTACGTGCTGCTGCACGACAAGAAGATCTCCAACGTGCGCGACCTGCTGCCCGTGCTGGAAGGCGTCGCCAAGGCCGGCAAGCCGCTGCTGATCATCGCCGAAGACATCGAAGGCGAAGCGCTGGCAACCCTGGTGGTCAACACCATCCGCGGCATCGTCAAGGTCGTGGCCGTCAAGGCACCGGGCTTCGGCGACCGTCGCAAGGCGATGCTGGAAGACATGGCCGTGCTGACCGGCGGTACCGTGATCTCCGAGGAAATCGGCCTGTCGCTGGAAAAGGCCACGATCAAGGACCTGGGCCGCGCCAAGAAGGTGCAGGTTTCCAAGGAAAACACCACGATCATCGACGGTGCCGGCGAGAAGGCCAACATCGATGCGCGCGTGACCCAGATCAAGACCCAGATCGAAGACACCTCGTCCGATTACGACCGCGAAAAGCTGCAGGAACGCGTGGCCAAGCTGGCCGGCGGCGTGGCCGTGATCAAGGTCGGTGCCTCGACCGAAATCGAAATGAAGGAAAAGAAGGATCGCGTCGACGACGCCCTGCACGCTACCCGTGCAGCCGTTGAAGAAGGCGTGGTCCCGGGCGGCGGCGTTGCCCTGGTCCGTGCGGTCACCGCACTGGCCGGCCTGAAGGGTGCCAACGAAGACCAGAACCACGGCATCCAGATCGCCCTGCGCGCGATGGAAGCCCCGCTGCGCGAAATCGTGGCCAACGCTGGCGAAGAGCCGTCCGTGATCGTCAACAAGGTCAAGGAAGGCACCGGCAGCTACGGCTACAACGCCGCCACCGGCGAATTCGGCGACATGCTGGAATTCGGCATCCTGGACCCGACCAAGGTGACCCGTTCGGCGCTGCAGAACGCTGCCTCGATCGCTGGCCTGATGATCACCACCGAAGCAATGGTTGCCGAAGCCCCGAAGAAGGATGACGGCGCTGGCGCAGCTGGCGGCGG
The DNA here is from genome assembly GCF_046736075.1 of Stenotrophomonas sp. LGBM10. Lineage (GTDB taxonomy): Bacteria > Pseudomonadota > Gammaproteobacteria > Xanthomonadales > Xanthomonadaceae > Stenotrophomonas. The sequence continues at coordinate 1,758,812 of NZ_CP177163.1, read as the reverse complement.
CATGGGCGGCATGGGTGGCATGGGCGGCATGGACTTCTGATGCAACGGCCGGCCGCCGGCTGGCCCGCATCGGTCCGATAGGTGCCGACCCCCGGTCGGCACGTATCCGCCACGAGACAGGAAAAACCCCGCCGCAAGGCGGGGTTTTTTTGTGGGCGCGTGGCAGGCCTAGAGCGCGCTCGTCGGCGCCTCTGCCTCGCTCTGCAACCAGTGCAGGAACGCGGCGATGGCCGGGTTTGAATCGGCACCGGGCAGAGTGACGGCGTAGTACGCAAACCGCGTGGGCCACGGCTGGTCCAGCGCGATCGCCAGCCGCCCGCTGGCTACGTCGGCCTCCACGTACAGGTCGCGCACCAGCGCGATGCCCTGGCCGGCTTCGGCCGCACGGATCAGCAGCACGTCATCATCGAAGGCCGGCCCGCGCGTGATGCGTGGGTCCGGCGGGAGCCCCAGCGCGCTGAACCACAGCGACCAGTCGCTGCGGTCCGAGTCCTGCAGCAGCGGGTACTGCAGGCAGTCCACTGGCGAGCGGATCGGTGGCCCGGCGGCGAGCAGGGTCGGGCACGCCACCGGCAGCAGCACCGGCGCCGCCAGGGGGCGTGAGACCAACCCGGGATACTCGCCAAGGCCGTGACGGATCGCAATGTCGATGCGGTCGCGACGCAGGTCCACCAGAGTCGAGGAGGCTTCCACCCGCACTTCGATGTCGGGATGCCGTTCGGTGAAGCGCCCCAGTCGCGGCACCAGCCACGACGCAGCGAAACCGGGCACCGTGCTGATGGTCAGTGTCTGCCGCGCATGGATGGCGTCCAGCGCGGCCATGCTGTCCTGGATCTGATCGAACGCCCGCAGCAGCGCCGGATGTACCTGCGCGCCGGCCGGGGTCAACGCGACACCCTGACGCGTGCGCGTGAACAGCGCCACGCCGGTGCGCGCCTGCAGCAGCTTGAGCTGCTGGCTGATGGCACCGGGGGTGACGCCCATGACGGCGGCGGCCGCCTTGAGGCTGCCATGACGGCCGGTTTCGACGAAGGCGCGCAGCGCCAGCAACGGAAGTACAGCGCCCATGACGTTAGATTTTCTCTCTTTTGTGGGCAGGATAAATCGTTCTACAGCAGGCATTGGGCTGCGTAGCATCGCGATCATGTTGAAACGCGGGAGGTTAGTCCAGCTGCGTTTCCCGGCACGCCGCCGCCCCCGTCCATTGCCCCACAGGAGACCGCCGTGTCCCCCGCTTCGCTGCACCTGTACACCGACAGTTCGCCCAACGGCTTCAAGATCACCATCGCGCTGGAAGAACTCGGCATTCCCTACACGCTGCACCACGTGCGCATTGCCGAGGGCGAGCATCGCCATCCCGACTACCTGGCACTGCATCCGCACGGCCGCATCCCCGTGCTGGTGGACGAGGCGGCCGGCATCACCGTGTTCGAGTCCGCCGCCATCCTGTTGTACCTGGCCGAGCAGAGCGGACGCCTGCTGCCGCCCACGCCCGCCGCGCGCTGGGCGGCCATCACCTGGCTGATGTTCCAGTCCGCCAGCGTCGGGCCGATCCTTGGCCAGCGCGTGCACTTCGAGATGTTCGACGCGCAGCCCAACGCCGCTGCCATCGCGCGCTACCGCAACCTGAGCGCGGCCTTCTTCGCGACGCTGGATCAACGCCTTGCGGGCAATGTCTGGCTGGCCGGCGAGACGTACTCCATCGCCGATATCGCCGGCTACGGCTGGACCCACATCGCGCGGATCATCGACATGGATTTCAGTGCCTACCCGCACCTGAGCGCGTGGCATGACCGCATGTCGCAGCGGCCGGCGGTGCAGCGTGGCGTACAGCGTCCCGAACCGGCAACCGGCCCTTGATCCAGGAGTTCCAACGATGACGCTGTTGACCGATATCGCCGCGATGCCGGCGCCCCTGACCGGCGCCTCCGCCCCTGCGTTCGCCCACCACGCCGGCTACCAGCGCATGTTCCGCGAGGGCGCGCTCACCCTCGGCATCTTCCTGCCGCTGCGCGTCTACCAGGGCGACATGCAGGTGCTGGCCGGCCAGGCGGATATGGTGCGCCAATTGGACCACGATGGTTTCGCCGCGACCTGGGTGCGCGACGTGCCGCTGTTCGATCCGCTGTTCGGCGACGCCGGGCAGGTGTTTGATCCCTTCACCTATCTGGCCTTCCTTGCCGCGCGTACCGAGCGGCTGGCGCTCGCCACGGGCAGCGCGATTTTCACGCTGCGGCACCCGATCGACCTGGCCAAGGCGGCCACCCTCGACCAGCTGTCCGGCGGGCGCCTGGTGCTGGGTATCGCCTCCGGGGATCGACCGGTCGAGTTCCCCGCCTATGGTCTGGATCACGCCACACGTGGCGAGCGCTTTGCCGCGTCGGTCGCCTACGTGCGCCAGCTGATGCAGTCCGGCCCGCTGCAGATCGACTTGCCGCTGGGCGTGCTGCAGGGCGTGGAACTGCTGCCCAAACCGGTGGCCGGCGCGATTCCGCTGCTGGTGACCGGCACCTCCCGGCAGACGCTCGACTGGGTGGGGCAGCACGCCGATGGCTGGCTCACTTATCCCGATGCGACCCACCATGCCGGTGGGCCGCAGCGTCTGGCGGAGAAGATCCGGGCGTGGCGCCGTCTCATTCCCGACGGTGGTTTCCGGCCGCATGTCACCAATGAATGGCTGGATCTGGTGGAGGACCCGCACCATCCACGCACCCCGCTCAATGGCGGCTACACGCTGCGGACCGGCCGCAACGGGTTGATCGACCTGCTCGGCGAGTGGCAACGGGCCGGCGTCAACCACGCCGCGCTCGGCATCCAGTTCTCGCGGCGGCCCGCCGCAGAGGTGCTGCAGGAGCTGGCCGAGTACGTGCTGCCGCTGTTCCCCTCGCATGACGGGCCGCCCGCAGCGCCCGTGCGCTGGTAACACGCAGGCCCCATCGCCAGCCCTCAGCCGGCGGAGGGGCGCTGCAGGCAGATGCGCGCCGCACCGGCGGTGATGTCCACCTGGCTGTCGAGCATCGCGTCGGCACCCAGGATCAACGCCGGCCGATCCTCCAGTCCAATTGCCTTGAACACCGGCAGCGCGCTGATCCGTACCTCGAAGGCCGGATGCTGCCACGCGCCACTGCGCAGCGCGGGCAGGGTGTACAGCCAGCTTGGCTGAGGCTGCCCGCCCAGCCCCTCGGTGCCTTTCTCGCGCGGCACCACCCGCGGATCGCTGCCATCGGTGCGCAGCCCCAGGGCCTGCGCGGCGGCGGCGTTGAGCACGGTCTGCGCGGCCCCGGTATCCACCACTGCAATCGCCTCGATGCCGGCGTCGCCCAGGCGGGTGGTGATGAAGCCGAAGCCCTCCAGACCCCGACGTCGTTTCGGCATCGCATTGGCCTGGCAATGGGGCCCCCCGGCGAGCTGGCCGGCCGTCCACAACTGCAGTTCCTTCGCGGCAAAATCCCAGCGGGTATCCCAGCGCCGCGTGAGGTCGTTGCCGAGAATGCCGTCAACGGTGACCGCCTTTTCCGGCGCGGACAGGCGTGACAGGTCCGAGTGCATGCCCACGATCTTCAGCGTCATGCTGCCGATCGCCCAGTCGGCCTGCCGCATGCGGTTCGCCGTGGCGCTGCTGGCGGACGCGCCGCGGATCTGCCCGGTGGTCGGGTTGCCGACGTCTTCCAGACCGTAGCGGCGGGCGATCCGGCTGTCGACCAGGGTGGCTCCTGCGGCGCTGTCCACCACGAACCGCAGCGGCTCTGCGCGTCCATCCAGGCGCACGGCGATGGCAGGGTGCATCGCCTGCATCCACATCGGCAGCACATGTTCCGGTGCTGTGGCGGCGGGGGCGATCGGGGCGGTGGGGACGGCCGCGGCCGTGGCGGCAAACAGCGGGAGCAGGGCAGGGTGCATGGGAAATCGCCGTGGAAAGGAGGCGTCATTGACCCGCATTGCCGTATCGCGGGAATGTCCGCGTTGATACCGTGCCGATACAGAGCTGCCCGATACTGCACGCATGAACGCAACCGCCGACATCATCGTGGTCGACGATGACACCAGCATCCGCGACGCCCTTGCCGAGTGCCTGGAAGGGCACGGATTCCGCGTGCGCGTGGCCGCCGATGCGCAGGCGCTGGACCGGTTGCTCGCGGTCCAGCGCCCCGACGCGATCATCCTGGACTGGATGATGCCGGGTGAGGACGGCCTGTCGGTCTGTCGACGGCTGCAGGCCCGTGCCATTCCGATCCTGATGCTGTCGGCGATGGGGGCCACGCCGGACCGCGTCATCGGCCTGGAAATGGGGGCCGACGACTATCTGGCCAAACCCTTCGATCCGCGCGAGCTGATCGCGCGCGTGCGCGCGCTGCTGCGCCGGCAGGACAAACTGCGCGGGCAGGCGGTGGTCGAGCTGCGGTTCGCCGGCTGGCGCCTGCTGCCGGAGCAGCGTCGTCTGTGGGCACCCGATGGCACCGAAGTGCTGCTGAGCCGTGGCGAGTTCGCGCTGCTGCAGGCGTTGGCCGAGCGTCCCGGCCGGGTGCTCGACCGCGAGCGGTTGATGCAGCTCACCCGCGGCGACGCGCATGACAGCGTGGACCGCGCCGTGGATCTGGCCATCAGCCGTCTGCGTCGCAAGCTGGCGCAGGCGGCTGCCGGCGGCGAGGCGCTCGTCCACACGCTGCGGGGCGAAGGCTACCGGTTCGACGCCACCGTGGAGACGCTGTGACCCGGCGCTGGTCCACGGCCGCCTGGATCGCGATGCTGGCGGTGAGCAGCCTGCTGCTCGCCACCCTGGTCAGCCTGGCGGTGATCGGCTGGATGCCACGGCCCGCGCCACCGCAGATGCGGCTGGATCGTGCGGTGGAGGTGCTGCGCGGTGCGCGCGCGCCGGGGCCGGAAGGGATGCGTGTGACCCTGCGCGAGACGCCACCCGGCGGGCATGCCAGTCCCTGGCTGACGCAGTTGGTCGCCCAGCAACTGGGCCAGCCGGTCGAGCACGTCAGGCTGGTCTGGAAAGGGGCCGACAAAGCACCGGACATCAAGGTGTTCGCCCGCGGCGCATCGGTCAGCGCGAGCGCCGACCCCGAGGTGGTACGAACGCAGGGCGCGCTGCTGGCAGCCCTGCAGTGGCCGGCATTCGAACTCGGCGTGCGCCGCGCCGATGGCCGTTGGCAGGTGCTGGGCAGCGACGTCAGCGACGTGGCCGCATGGCGTCGGCAGGTGCTGCTGGCGTTGCTCGGCGGCACCCTGCTGCTGGCCCCGCTGGCAACCTGGGCCGCACTGCGGATCGGGCGTCCGCTGCGGCGGCTGGCCGATGCGAGCGCTGCGGTGACCCTGCACGCGACCACACGGCTGCCCGATGATGGCCCGCGCGAGGTGCAGGTGCTGGCCAGTGCAATCAACGCCGGCCGCGAGCGCCTGCGCGACCAGGCGCAGGACATGACGCGCATGCTCGCCGCCGTGGCACACGACCTGCGTACCCCCTTGACCGGCCTGCGCCTGCGCGCGGAATCCGCACCGCCTGCGCAGGCCGCGCGGATGGTGGCCGACATCGAACGCATGAACGCCATGATCGAACAGGTGCTCGACTACGCACGCGGCGAACTGGAGCCGGCCTCGATGCAGCCCGTGGAAATGGGCGCGCTGCTGGACGATTGCGTACAGTCCGCGCGCCTGCGTGGCGTGCAGATCCAGGCCGATCTGCCCGCGCACCTGCCCTGGCACGGCGACGCGCTGCTCCTGCGGCGCGCGCTGGACAACCTGATCGACAACGCCGCGCGCTATGCAGGCGCTGTGGAACTGAGCGTGCAGCGCACGGCAGAGGCGGTATGTGTGGACGTCGCCGACCGTGGCCCGGGCATTCCCGAGGCGGAACGGGCGCGGGTGCTGCAACCGTTCCAGCGGCATGAGACCTCCCGCAACCGCAGTACCGGCGGTACCGGCCTGGGCCTGGCCGTGGTGCAGGGCGCGGTGCGCCAGCACGGCGGCCAGCTGCTGCTGTTGGACCGGCCGGGGGGCGGGTTGATCGTTCGACTGCGGTTTCCGATATAGTTAGCCGCCGTACTACATTGCCTGCACCCCATGCTGGAACCCAAACACCAGGCTTTCCTGGGCGAACTGCAGCGCCGCGGCCATGCCGAGCTGGACGGCCTGGCCCAGTGCTTCCAGCTGCTGTCGCTGTCCAGCGCGATCGACCAGGACTGCGCGAACCGGCTGGCCCCGCTGGGCTTGAGCGAAGGCCGGTTCGTGCTGCTGTTCCTGCTGCAGGGTGCCGAGCAGCCGCTGTCGCCGCACCAGCTCGCCGAGCGCGCCGGCGTGACCCGCGCGACCATCACCGGGCTGCTCGACGGCCTGGCGCGCGACGCGCTGCTGGAGCGCCACCCCGATCCGGACGACAAACGCCGGGTCAACGTGCGCCTCACCGCGGCGGGCGAGGCGCTCGCGGTGCAGCTGTTCGACCAGCACACGCAGTGGATCCGCAGCCTGTTCGCCGACCTCACCGCGCAGGAGCGCAGCCTGCTCAGTGGCATGCTGTGCCGCATCTGGGCGCGCACCGATGCGGGGAAGGCAGCATGACGAACAAGCAACCGTTGTCGCGCGAACGCCGTGCCCAGCTGGATGCAGGCCTGGTCGAAGCCACCCATCTGGCCGAGATCCTTGCGCTGGATTTCGCGCGGTTGCTGGCTGCTGTCGCGCCGTCGCTGCCGGCCTCGGCCGTGGCCAGCATGCGCAAGGCCGCCAACAGCGGCATCACCCTGCGCATGCAGGGCGCGGCGACGCTGCTGCGCGCGCATGCGCTTGGCGATCCTCTGCACTGGCAGACCCATACCAGCGACACCGTGCGTGGCTGGGCCTGCTATCTGATCGGCAGCGACCCGCGCCTGACGCTGGAGCACAAGCTCGATGCGATGCGCGCGCTGGCCGACGACCCGCATTTCGGCGTGCGCGAATGGGCGTGGCTGGCACTGCGCCCGCATATCGCCGCCGAGCCGCTGCGGGTGCTGGCGCATGTGCACGGCTGGACCGCCGATGCCTCGCCCAATGTGCGCCGTTTCGCCTGCGAAGCGCTGCGCCCGCGCGGCGTGTGGGCCGCCCACATCGCGCTGTTCAAACAGGAACCGCAGCACGCGCAGCCGCTGCTGGAGGCACTGTGCTGCGATGAATCCCGCTACGTCCAGGATTCGGTGGGCAACTGGTTGAACGACGCCGGCAAGAGCCAGCCGGCGTGGGTGCGGGCGCTGTGTGCGGGCTGGGCCGAGCGCCATGCCGGCGCCGCCAATGCGTATGTGCGCAAGCGCGCGCTGCGTCTGCTGGACAAGGCCGGATGAGCCGGTCCGACGCCGTCGAGTTCTTCGTCCAGGCGCACATGCACGACCAGGCAGGCACGCCGGTGGTGGTGGGCTTCGTTTCCCGCGGGCGGCCATTGGTGCCCGGCGATGTCTTCCTGAGTGCATACGAGGTGCCCAGGACGGCGGACGACGTCCGACAGATGCGCCCGGCGGCGGCCCCGGTCAACCGTCGTGCGGTCGCGCTGACCGTGGTGGCCATCGATGTGTGGCGCACGCAGGTAGACGCGCTGCATCCGGGCGTTGCCGGTGCCCTGTACCTGGGCGGCGAAGGCCTGGACGACATCGGCATCGGCACCCATCTGTGCACCTCGGTGCTGCCTCCGGCATGAGCCGGGCGCGCCCCGGATCGCGGACTGAACGCGGCGCGCCAGTTGCGTTTGAAACAGTTGGCAGCCCTGAAACCCTGTGTTATCACTACTCCCCAATGAACGCACGCCCCGCCAATTCCTACTTTTGGTATTACTTTCCGAAGCCACCGGCGGAGGAAGGCATGCGCTCACCCTGAAGAAAATTTCAGACGCATTCCCGAAAGCCGCCAGCGCACCTGGCGGCTTTTTTGTTGCCGCCGCGCTGGGGACCCCCACCTTCCAAGGAGTTCCCCCATGCCCCCCCACACCGACGACCTGCGCATCCGCAAAATCGAACCGTTGACCCCGCCGGCACAGCTGCTGGCGATGCTGCCCTGCGACGACGAAGCCTCCGACACGGTGAGTGCCTCGCGCGCCGCCCTCCACGAGATCCTGCATGGCCGCGACGACCGTCTGGCGGTGGTGATCGGCCCGTGCTCGATCCACGATCCGGTGGCCGCCATCGAGTACGCCCAGCGCCTCAAGCCGCTGCGCGATGCGTACGCCGATGAGCTGGAGATCGTCATGCGCGTGTACTTCGAGAAGCCGCGTACCACGGTGGGCTGGAAGGGCCTGATCAACGATCCCGACCTGGACGGCAGCTTCAACATCAACAAGGGCCTGCGCGTGGCGCGCGGCCTGCTGCGCGACATCAACAAGCTGGGCCTGCCGGCCGGCGTGGAGTTCCTCGACGTGATCTCGCCGCAGTACATCGCCGACCTGGTGGCCTGGGGCGCGATCGGTGCGCGCACCACCGAAAGCCAGGTGCACCGCGAACTGGCGTCGGGGCTGTCGTGCCCGGTCGGCTTCAAGAACGGCACCGACGGCAACATCAAGATCGCCGCCGATGCGATCGGCGCGGCCTCCAACCCGCACCACTTCCTGTCGGTGACCAAGGAAGGCGGCACCGCCATCGTTGCCACCGCCGGCAACCCGGATTGCCATGTGATCCTGCGCGGCGGCAAGACCCCCAACTACGATGCCAGCCACGTCGAGGCGACCAGCCAGACGCTGGCGAAGTCGCACCTGGCCCCGCGCATCATGATCGACGCCAGCCACGCCAACAGCAGCAAGAATCCGGAAAACCAGCCCAAGGTCATCGCCGACATCAACGCGCAGCTGGCCAATGGCGAAGAGCGCATCGTCGGTGTGATGGTCGAGAGCCACCTTGTGGCGGGCCGCCAGGATCTGGTCGAGGGCCAGCCGCTGGTCTACGGGCAGAGCATCACCGACGGCTGCATCGGCTGGGACAGCTCGCTGGCCGTGCTGGAGTCGCTGGCGCAGGCGGTGCGCGCCCGCCGTGCGGCGCGGGTCAGCGAGGCGGCGTGAGTTGGGGCGTGCCCTGCAGTGCGCGGGGCACGCCGACCGTTTGTCATGCGGCGCGTCTTAGCTTCGCCAATGCCAGGTAGATCGCCGGGGTGGTGTACAGGGTCAGCCACTGGCTGACCAGCAGCCCGCCGACGATGGCGATGCCCAGCGGCTGGCGCATCTCCCAGCCTTCGCCGGTGGCCAGCATCAACGGCAGGGTACCGAGCAGGGCGGCCACACTGGTCATCAGGATCGGGCGGAAGCGCAGCCGTGCGGCCTCGCAGATCGCATCGTAGGGCGACAGGCCGCGCTCGCGCTCGGCCGACAGCGCGAAGTCGATGATCAGGATGGTGTTCTTCATCACCACCCCGACCAGCAGGAACAGCCCCAGCAGCGAGATCAGGTTCAACTCGTTGCCGAACGCCATCAACGCCAGCAGCGCGCCCACGCCGGCCGAGGGCAGGGTGGAGAGGATCGCCAGCGGCTGCACGAAGCTCTCGTACAGCACGCCAAGCACCAGGTATACCGCCAGCATCGCGCCGAGAATCAGCCATAGCTGGCGTGCGCGCAGTTTCTCGAAGCCGCCGGCCTCGCCACTGAGCCGCGCCTGCACGTGGGTGGGCAGCATGATCCCGGCCATTGCGCGGTCCACCGCCTTCACTGCCTGGTCCAGCGTGACGCCGGGCGCAAGCGCGAACTCGATCCAGACCGAGGCGAACTGCTGGCTGTGGTAGATCCGGTCCGGCGCCATGCCGTAGTCCCAGCGGGCAATGGACGACAGGGGCAGGCGCTGGCCATCCTTGCCGATCACATGGATCTGTTCCAGCGTGGACGGGTCCTGCGTGTAGCGCGGGTCCAGTTCCATCACCACGCGGTACTGGTTGAGCGTGTCGTACAGCGTGGCCACCTGGCGCTGGCTGAAGGCATTGTTGAGCACCGAGGCGATCATGCGCATGTCCACGCCCAGCCGCGCGGCCGCGTCGCGGTCGATGTCCAGCACCACCTGGCGCATGCCCTCGTCGCCCTTGGACTCCACGTCCACCAGCTCGGGCAGGGCGCGCAGCGCATCGCCGACCCGCGGCGTCCACTGGCGCAGTGCGGCCAGGTCGCCGGACAGCAGCTGGAACTCGTACTGGCCGCTGTCGCCGCTGCCTTCCAGCTTGATGTCCTGGTCCACCCACAGGAACATCCCGCCACCGGGGATCTTCGGCATGTTGGCGCGCAGGCGGTCGATCACCTGCTGGCTGGAAACCTTCCGCTCGGCCAGCGGCTTCATCTTGATCATGATGAAGGCGTTGTTGACCCCGCTGCGCCCGCCGATGTACCCGATGATGTCGCTGATCGCCGGATCGGCCAGCAGCAGCTGGCGATAGGCCTCGATCTTGGGCTGCATCACCTGGAAGGACAGCCCGTCGTCGCCACGCGCGAAGCCGCGCAGCTGCGCGGTGTCCTGCTTGGGCACGATGCCCTTGGGCACCTGCTGGAACAGCCAGACGTTCAGCGCGATCACACCGGCAAACAGCAGCAGCGGCAGCGCGATCCAGCGCAGCATTTTCTGCAGGCTGCCCACATAGGCGCCGCGCAGGCGTTCGAACAGGGCGGTGCCCGCGCGCTGCAGCCCATTGCCGGGCCCGGGCCGCGCCTGCCCGAGCATGCGCGCGCACAGCATCGGGGTCAGGCTCAGCGACACCAGCAGCGACACGCCCATCGCGGCGACCAGCGTCAGCGAGAACTCGCGGAACAGCTTCTCGACGAAGTCGTCCAGGAACAGGATCGACACGAACACCACGGCCAGCGCGATGTTCATCGACAGCAGCGTGGCGCCAACCTCGCCGGCGCCGCGCAATGCGGCCTGCAGCGGCGGGGCACCAAGCTCGCGATGGCGGGCGATGTTCTCCAGCACCACGATGGCATCGTCCACCACCAGCACCGCCGCCACGATCAACGCCATCAGCGACAGCGTGTTGAGCGAGAAACCCAGCAGCGCGATGATCGCCAGCGCCCCCAGCAGCGACACCGGGATCGCCAGGGTCGGCACCAGCGCCGCGCGCCAGTGGCCGAGGAAGGCAAGTACCACCAGCACCACCAGCGCGATCGCCAGCAGCAGGGTCAGCTCGGCCTCGCGCAGGGTGGCGCGGATCACCGGCGAGCGGTCCATCACCAGCTGCATGTCGATGCTGGCGGGCAGCAGCGCCTGCAGGGTATCCATCTGCGCGGTGATCGCATCGACCGTCTCGATGATGTTGGCATCCGGCTGGCGGCTGACAATCAGCAGCACCGCCGGGCGCGCGTTGTGGAAGCCGCTGGCGTACCGGTCCTCGACGCCTTCGCTGACCGCTGCCACGTCCTCCAGATGGACCGGCCGACCGTCGCGCATCGCGACCACCAGTGACCGGTACTCGGCAGCCGTGCGCAGCTGCAGTGTTGCCTCCAGCTGCCACTGCCGCGACTGGCTGGCGACCGTGCCGAGCGGTTTGAGCGCATTGGCATTGCGGATCGCCGCGGCCACATCATCCAGCGCGATGCGGTACTGGTTCAGTGCGTTGGGGTCCAGAGACACGCGCACCGCCGGCAGCGAACTGCCGCCCACCTGCACCTCGCCCACACCGGGGATCTGCGCCAGCTTCTGCGCGATCACGGTCGAGGCCACGTCGTAGATCTGGCCTGGCGAGAGACTGTCCGAGCTCAACGCCAACGCCAGGATCGGCGCCTGCGAGGGATTCACCTTGCGGTACTGCGGCATGCCCGGCATGCCGCTCGGCAACTGTGCGCGGGCGGCGTTGATCGCGGCCTGCACATCGCGCGCGGCATCGTCCACGTTGCGGCCCAGCGCGAACTTCAGTTCCACCTGGGTGGACCCCTGCGTGCTGGCCGAATCGATCCCGGTCAACCCGGGAATCGTGCCGAGCGCGCGCTCCAGCGGCGTGGCCACGTTGGCGGCCATCGACTCGGGGCTGGCCCCGGGCAGGCTGGCGCTGACGTTGATGGCCGGGTAGTCCACCTGTGGCAGCGGCGCGACCGGCAGCAGGCGCAGCCCGAGCAGGCCGGCCAGCACCACCGCCACCGACAGCAGCACGGTGGCGACGGGGTGCTGCACGAACCAGCCGATCGCCCGCGACAGCGGCGTCATGCCTGCGCCTCGGCGGCCTCGCCGCCGGCGGCGACGGGGCGCCGGCGGAACCGGTCGAAGAACAGGTAGATCACCGGGGTGGTGAACAGGGTGAGCACCTGGCTGACCACCAGGCCACCGACCATCACCACGCCCAGCGGCTGGCGCAGCTCGGCACCGGAGCCGCTGGCGAACATCAGCGGGATTGCGCCGAACAGCGCGGCCAGCGTGGTCATCAGGATCGGGCGGAAGCGCAGCAGCGCCGCCTGGTGAATGGCCTCACGCGGGCGCATGCCCGCTTCGCGCTCGGCCTCCAGCGCGAAGTCGATCATCATGATCGCGTTCTTCTTCACCAGCCCGATCAGCAGCACGATGCCGATCACCGCGATCAGGTCCAGGCTGCGGCCGCTCAGCAGCAGCGCCAGCAGCGCGCCCACCGTGGCAGAGGGCAGGGTGGAGAGGATGGTGATGGGGTGGATGAAGCTCTCGTAGAGCACGCCCAGCACCAGGTACATCACCACCACGGCCGCCAGTACCAGCCACAGCGTGCTCGACAGCGACGCGCGGAACGCATCGGCGGCGCCCTGCAGGCGCAGCTCCACGCCGGTCGGCAGGTTGATCGCCGCGCGTGCGCCTTCGATGGCCGCCACCGCCTCGCCCAGCGACGCGCCGTCGGCCAGGTTGAACGAGACCGTGACCGCCGGGAACTGGCCGACGTGGTTGATCAGCAGATGCGCCGGGCGCTGTTCGATGCGGGCGATGCCGGCGAGCGGCACCTGCCGCCCGTCCGGGCCGGTCACGTGCAGGCGCGCGATCGCGTCGGGCCCGAACGCGGCGTCCTGCCGCGCTTCCAGCACCACACGGTACTGGTTGGCCTGGGTGAAGATGGTGGAGATCTGGCGCTGGCCGAAGGCGTCGTACAGCGCATCGGCCACCGCGTCCACGCTGATGCCCAGGCGCGCGGCGGCCACGCGGTCGATCAGCACATGCGCCTGCAGGCCCTGGTCCTGCAGGTCGCTGGCCACGTCGGCCAGTGCGGGCGACTGCTGCAGGTGGGCGAGCAGGCGCGGTGTCCACGTGGCCAGTGCAGCGCTGTCGGGGCTGGTCAGGGTGAACTGGTACTGGGTACGGCTGATCCGGTCTTCGATGCCCAGCTCCTGCACCGGCTGCAGGTACAGGCGGATGCCCGGAACATGCGCCACACGCTGCTGCAGCCGCGCGATGATCGCCTGCGCATCGGCATCGCGCTGTGCATGCGGTTTGAGCTCGATCAGCAGCCGCCCGCTGTTGAGCGTGGCGTTGTTGCCGTCCACGCCGATGAACGAGGACAGGCTGGCCACGTCCTCATCGGCCAGCAGTGCCGACGACAGCGCCTGCTGGCGCTGCGCCATCGCCTGGAAGGAGATCGACTGCGGCGCTTCGCTGATGCCCTGGATCAGGCCGGCGTCCTGCACCGGGAAGAAGCCCTTGGGCACCCACAGGTACAGTGCCGCGGTGAGCAGCAGGGTCGCGACGGTGGCGGCCAGCATCAGCGGCTGGCGCTCCAGGACCCAGCGCAGCTGGCGGTCGTAGAGGGCAACCACGCGGTCGAACGGATCGCCCTGCTGTGCCGATTCGCGGCCGTCGCTGTCGCGGCGGGTGGCGTGCCCGGCCTTGAGCAGGCGCGCGCACATCATCGGGGTCAGGGTCAGCGACACCAGCAGCGAGATGCCGATGGCCACCGCCAGGGTGATGGCGAACTCATGGAACAGCTTGCCCACGACGTCGGCCATGAACAGCAGCGGGATCAGCACCGCGATCAGTGACAGGGTCAGCGAGATCAGGGTGAAGCCGATCTGGCGCGCCCCCTTGAGCGCCGCCTGCAGGGGCGTCTCGCCGCGCTCCAGGTGGCGGGCGATGTTCTCCAGCATCACGATGGCATCGTCGACCACGAAGCCGGTGGCGATGGTCAGCGCCATCAGAGTGAGGTTGTTGAGCGAGAAGCCGGCCAGCAGCATCACCCCGAACGTGCCCACCAGCGACAGCGGCACCGCGATCGACGGGATGATCGTGGCCGGGATGTTGCGCAGGAACACGAAGGTGACCATCACCACCAGCGCGATGGCGATCAGCAGTTCGTGCTGCACCCCACGGATCGACGCGCGGATCGACTCGGTGCGGTCGCTCAGCACCGTCACATCCACGCCCTTGGGCAGCGACGCCTGCAACTGCGGCAGCAGTGCGCGCACCTGGTCGACCACGGCGATCACGTTGGCGCCGGGCTGGCGCTGGATGTTGACCAGTACCGCCGGGGTGGTACCCGACCAGGCGGCGAGCTGGCGGTTCTCGGCACCGTCCTCGATGGTTGCCACATCGCCCAGCCGCAGCGGCGCGCCGTCCTTGTAGGCCAGGATCAGCGCGCGGTACTCGGCCACCGAGCGCATCTGGTCGTTGGCATCGAGCATGATCGCGCGGGTCGGGCCATCGAAGCTGCCCTTGGGCAGGTTTACGTTGGCCGCGCCGATGGCCTGGCGGATGTGCGCCATGCTCAGGCCGTTGGCGGCCAGTGCGGAGGGGTTGGCCTGGATGCGCACCGCGGGCCGCTGGCCGCCGGCCAGGCTGACCAGCCCCACCCCGGGCAGCTGCGACAGCCGCTGCGCCATGCGCGTATCGACCAGGTCGTGCACCTGCGGGAGCGACAGCCCCTGCGAGGTCACCGCCAGGGTCAGGATCGGGGTATCGGCCGGATTGACCTTGCGGTACACCGGCGGCACCGGCAGGTCATCGGGCAGGAAGCTGTCAGCGGCGTTGATGGCGGCCTGCACTTCCTGCTCGGCCACGCCCAGCACCACCTCCAGCGAGAACTGCAGGGTGATCACCGAGGCCCCGCCGGAGCTGGTGGACGACATCTGTTTCAGGCCGGGAATCTGCCCGAGCTGGCGCTCCAGCGGCGCCGTGACCGCGCTGGTGGTGACCCCTGGACTGGCGCCCGGGTACAGCGTGGTCACCTGGATGATCGGGTAATCCACCTGCGGCAGTGCCGCCACCGGCAGCAGCCGGTAGGCCATGATCCCGGACAGCAGCAGCGCCACCATCAGCAGCGTGGTGGCTACCGGGCGCTCGATGAAGGGACGCGACAGGTTCATGCGCCGGTCCGCGCCGGATCCTGGGCGACCACCTCCACCTTGGCGCCTTCGCGCAGTCCGTCGATGCCTTCCACCACCACGCGCTCGCCGGCCTTGAGCCCTTCGCGTACCGAGACGCGCTCGCCGTCGGCGGGGCCGAGCACCACGTTGCGCAGGTGCGAGGTGTCATCGGCGGCAATCACGTAGACATAGCTGCCCTTGCTGCCGAACTGCACCGCGGCATTGGGGATCACCACCGCGTCGCTGCTGCTCACCTGCAGGCGGATGTTGACGAACTGGTTGGGGAACAGGGTTTCATCGGCGTTGGCGAACTGCGCGCGCAGCTTCAGCGTGCCGGTGGCGGTATCGATGCGGTTGTCCAGGCTGGACAGCACGCCGTCGCCGAGCGCATGGCGCTCTTCGCGGTCCCAGGCTTCCACGGTGAGCTGCGGGGTGGCGCGCACGGCGGCAACCACCGCCGGCAGGTCCGGCTCGGGCACGGTGAACAGCACGCTGATCGGCATGGTCTGGGTGATGGTGGCCAGCGGCTCGGTATCGCCGCTGCGCACCAGGTTGCCCACGTCCACGTTGCGCAGCCCCATGCGCCCGGCCACCGGCGCGGTGATGCGGGTGTACTGCAGCTGCAGGCGTGCTTCGTCCACCGCGGCCTGGTCGGTCTGGCGGCGGCCCTGCAGCTGGCGCACCTTGCTCTGCTGGTCGCTCAGCTCCTGCGCGGAGACGAAGTGCTTGCTCTGCAGTTCCACGTAGCGCTTGAGCTGGGTCTGGGCGTTGTCCAGCTCGGCCAGGTTCTGCTGCTGGGTGCCCAATGCACGCGCCAACTGCACCTGGTAGGGGCGCGGATCGATCTCGGCGATCAGGTCGCCGGCCTTGACGTGCTGGCCTTCGCGGAAGGCCAGCCGCAGCAGTTCGCCATCCACACGGCTGCGCAGGCTCACGGTGTGCAGCGGGGTCACCGTGCCGAGCGCCTTCAACCGCACCACCAGGTCCTCGCGCACCACCGTGGCCACGCGTACCGGGGTGGCAGTGGCTGCAGGGGCCGCCTTGTCCGCCGGTGCCGGCGCGAACACACGCCAGGCGATCACGCCAGCGGCCAGCACGGCCAGCAGCAACAGCGGTTTGAACAGACGGCGGGTACGCGACGACGGGGGCAGCGGGGCAGACATGGGGCATCCTGCGCGCCCACCAGCGGTTGGCGCGTCCATGAGGTACCGGCCCGTGGGGGCAGGCGAGACGAAGTGGGAATGTCTGGCGGGGCCGCAGGACGAATGCCGCAGCGTGGCTGGATGCCGTCCGCGAAGACGGGGCCGCTATGGTACCGCGCGATGCCGCCTGCGCTCACATGACCTTGGTCATGTGTGCATCAACGCCTCAATGCACCTCGTCGCGGTACACGAACTTGGGCATTTCCCATTTGAAATGGATCGCCAGCAGGCGGAACAGGAAGCCACCGCCCAGGCACCACAGCGTGGCTGCATTGAGCGACACCCCCAGTTCCAGCAGCACCAGCCAGGCCGCGCCGGTGAGCAGGGTGATCACCGCATACAGTTCCTTCTGGAAGATCAGCGGCACTTCGTTGCACAGCACGTCGCGCAGCACGCCGCCGAACGCGCCGGTCAGCATGCCGGCGATCAGTACGATGGGTGCGGTATGCCCGCCCTCGCGCGCCACCGCGCAGCCGATCAGAGTGAACGCAATCAGGCCCAGCCCGTCCAGCACCAGGAAGGTGCGGCGGAAGTGGTGCATCCAGCGCGCCACCCAGGTGGCGATCAGCGCCGCGCAGATGGTGAAGCCCAGGTACTCCGGGTGCTTCACCCAGCCCAGCGGATAGTGGCCCAGCACGATGTCGCGCAGCGAGCCGCCACCGAGCGCGGTGACGCAGGCGATGATGACCACGCCGAACAGGTCCATGCGCCGCCGCCCGGCAGACAGCGCGCCGGTCATGGCTTCGGCGGAAATGGCGATGAGGTAGATCAGGGAGAGCAGCATGGGGGGGGGCTCCGGACACGACAGGCGGGGACGGAACCACGCACACCGCACGCCAGCGCGGTGCACTGTCGTGAGGGTGGGATACCGTTGCCGCTCCCGCTGTCCTTTTGCCTGAGAGTTCGGTGGCCAGGCCACGTGCCCCTTCGGCGGGTCATTGAAGACCTCTCTCCAGATCGGCGTGTCGGATGCATGGTTGGTGGCGTATCGAGCCACCGGCCTGAGCGATTATGGGAGCCTGCGCCTTCGGCGGGCGCCAGCGCGGCGCCTCTCTCCTGCATCCGGGGCGGATTCTAGCAGCCGGCGGCGCCGGTCCGGGGGATAATCCCGGTATGTCCGCTGAACCGCCCACCGCGTCCGCCTGCTGGTACCTGTACCTGCTCGAATGCCGTAACGGCAGCTTCTACGCGGGCATCAGCACCGATGTGGAGGCCCGTTTCCAGGCCCACCTGGCCGGCAAGGGCGCCCGCTACACGCGCGCCAATCCGCCGGTGAAGGTGCTGGCCATGCGCGCCTACCCTGACCGCGCCACGGCCTCGAAGGCCGAATGGGCGCTCAAGCGCCAGCCGCGCGCACGCAAGCTGGCGTGGCTGCAGGCGCCCTGAGCATACCCACTGGTCGGCCACGCGATCCTGGCCGACAATCCCTGCAGACCACCCACCCTGGATTGCCATGACCCGCGATGTTGCGCTGTACCCGGAAGACGAAAACGGCGATGTGCTGTGGAACATGCTGCAGGACGGCGACGACCTGACCATCCCCCGCGAAGTGGACTTCGCGCTGATCTTCCCGACCGAAGACGTCGCCATCGCGTTTGCGGTGCACCTGCTGCGCAACGAGCAGAAGGTGTCGTTCTCGGCCTATGAAGAGAACGAGGACTTCCCGTGGCAGGTGGTGGTGCATCCGCTGATGATCCCGACCTACCAGAACATCGCCGGCTTCGAAGGCCTGCTGGTCAGCGAGGCGGTGTCCTACAGTGGCAAGGTCGACGGCTGGGGCTGCATGTCGCAGGGCGATTGACCACCAGGGGCCGCCCCGGAAGGCCCGACACAAGGAGCAGAGTGTCATGACGACGATGGAAGAGGGAGCCGGCGGGTACCGCATCGGCGCGAAGGAAATCGATGCCGTGCTGTGCCGCGACGCGGCGGTGCGCTACGACTGTTTCGTCAAGCGCGTGGCCGATTGGGAGGAAGTCTGGAGCCTGCGCAACGCGGGCGGCTGGGTGGCGGCGGCCACCGATACGGGCCAGGAGGTGCTGCCGTTCTGGCCCTTCGCGGCGTTCGCGCAGCGGTCGGCCACGCAGGAGCGGCTGCAATGAGCGGCGCGTCGGGTGCCGCCCCGCGCGGGTTCTTCGCGCGCCTGTTCCGCCGCCGCGAGTACCTCCAGCACCCGGAACTGGGCCGGCTGGAGCTGATCGTGGGCGCGGGCAACACGGGTCACTGGATCCAGGACAACGACGACGACGACGGCGTGCTGGCCAGTTTCGAGACCGTCGGCAACGCGCCGCCCACTGCCGCGCAGGTCGCGTTCCTGCGCAGGATCGTCGGTGATCCTGCGTTGATCCTGGACGACGTGCAGGCGGTGATCGCGCCGGCCTATGCACAGTACTTCGGTGAGCCGCTTCCCCGTGCGTGGCCAGTGTCGATGCGGCTGTGCGCGGTGGGCGTGCCGCTGGACGCCGATCCCGCCAATCCGTGGGACCTGAGCCTGCAATCGGAACAGGGCCCGATCTTCAACGTGGGGTTCCGCAACGGCACCGCCGTGATCGACGCCATCGACGACTGAAGCGGGGGGCGGGTGCAGCGCCCGGTGGGCACCGGGCGCTGCATTGGGGCTCAGGGGATGTATTTGCCGAGGCTGAAGGAATTGTGCTCGTGCAGGCTGGCGGCTGCTGCAACGGACAACACCAGGTCCCGGTATCGCGGCTCTTCGTCAAAGCGTCTGGACATCCGTTCTTGGTCGTCCATCAATGCCTGGGCGTGCTTCGCCCAGTCGGCCTGGATGCCGTCGCACTGTGCCGGCGTCAGCGAGGGGGATACCCACAGCGTGCCCGCTGTTTCCGGGGAGGCGTCGGCGAGGGCCCTCGCCACGGGGAGATGGCGGCACAGCTCGGAGTATTTTCCGCCCATCTGCTTTCCTGTCCGATACGTCATCGGCTGAGCAATGGTGGTCCCGATCACCAGCGACTGCGTGTCCACCACCTTCGCAGAATCAGCGGCGAAGGTCAGGACGTGACTTTCCATCGGCCAGTCGGTTGTGGAGCCGATGTTCACATCCACCCCCTTGCCGTATTTCCTGGTGGTGAATGCATGGTGGGTGTGCCCCGAGACGTAGGTCCAGCCTGCGGGGCGCGCCTGGTTGAACAGCGTGATGAGCTTCTTGCGGTCTTCTCCCTTGAGATCGTTGAGTGGGAAATGACCCCCGACAATCAGGCTCCTCTCGTCCGCCATGCCATCCAGCATCCTTTTCAGCGTTGTGTACTGCTCCCAGCCGATACAGGCATTCTGTCCGGCATTGTTGAGCAGATACGAGGCACCGCCGCGGGCGTTCTGGCACACGGACGTATCTATCAGCACCAGGGTGTGCCGGGCATCCAGATCGACGGCCTGCACCATGTACGAGTTCCAGCTGCGGGCGTAGTCCGAGCGTCCAGGCGTCGCGGACTGCTTCGGCCGGTACCAGATGCCTTCGGAGCGATAGTTCAGTGCAGCCATCGGTGTCCCCGGCACGGCGCTACCCGTGAATCGCAGTCCCTCGTGCTTTGCCGTGCCGCTGGGCGTCTGGATCAACCCCTGCGCTTCAAGGCTGGCTGCATAGCGTGCCAGCCAGCGCACCTTGTTCATCGGGGTGCCGGCTTGGCCGCCGTTCCGGGCAGGCTGATAGCAGCCGTCGGCCCAGTTGCGGTTGGCCATGCTGGTGCCGGTGACCACTGGAGACGGCGTCGCGGTGTACCAGGTTTCGTCGACCGGCAGCAGCGCCTTGTTCATCTGATCAAGCGGGCGGGTATCTTCCGGACGAGGGCCATACGAGTTCACGGTGCCCATCAGGTAGCTGTCGTGGTTGCCGTGCGCCATCAGGCGGATCGTGGCATCGGAACGTTGAAACGCCGCGTCGAATACCTCGGCCTCGCCGCTGCAGCCGATGTTGGTTCCATCTCCCAATACGACGACCAGGCGATTGTCCGCTGGCAGCTGTTCCATTCCTCGGGTCAGTGAGTGCCTCAGCACAAGCGGCGCCAGCAGATTCACCTCCGGCGGCCGGATCGCCACGCCGGACACCCAGTTGGACACCGGAAACATCTGCTTCAGCGCGGCCCCGTACACGTTGTGGATCTGCGGATCCGCCAGGAAAAACACCTGCGTGGGCGCTGCTCTTTTCTCCGCACCCAACGCCGACGCCGAACACGCCGCCAGCGCGGCGGCAACCAGTACCTTGCGCATGCACTACTCCTCCTTGGTGGTGACACGGGAAGCGGCCACTGGCGCAGTGAACTCCAGCAATGCGCGAACCAATGGACCGCGGGGAAAGTGGTTGTTGCCCCGGAACGGCCGCATCAGCGGGGCGGGGCTATCCTCGAACGGCAGCGCGATCGACCAGTGGTCGGCACGGAACACGCCCAGCACCGTACTGCCGGGAATCACGGCGTCTTCCAGCAGCACCTGCCCGTCGTTGCGCGCGTCGATCAGCGACAGCCACGCATGCGCGCCGGCGAGCAGCGGATTGACGTTGCCACGTTCGGCAACGGCGACGACGCTGTAGCTGGGAAATGGCGGACGGGAGGCGGCGAAGGCGTCGGCGACGCGCATGGCCTCTGCATGCGTCAGGCTGCGGACACCGCCGGCATCGCTGCGGTCGCAGGTGGGCAGATCGAACCGCGCCAGGGCGCGATACAGCGTGTGCCCGTCATCGGCGGCCGGCGATCCCTGCACCGCGCCGGCCACGGCGATCAGCGCCGATACCTTGTGCCGCCACGCAGCGGCCTGTGGCTGGCTGGCCGCCAGCATCACGTCGGTGGCGCCCTTGGAATAGGCGATGATCACCGCGTTGGCGTCGTCGGGCAGCGCGGCCAGCAGGGTGTGGAGGTGGTCGGCATTGCGCGCCGAGGAGGCACGCCCCTCCACCGTTGCCACGGTGACGCGGTAGCCCAGTTCGGCCAGCGCCGCATGATCGTGCGAGAAGGGCGTTACCCACGGTGCCACGCACTCGCCAAAGATGCCGGGGATGATCACCAGATCGCGCGTGGCGGGCCGCGGACCGGCAGAGGGCAGGTCGACGGCGCGGGCGGCTCCGGCCTCGATCGGCCACCACCACCGCGCACAGTCCTGCATCGCCGTGGCGGGCGTTGCCTGCAGGTGTCGGCAGAACACGGCGGAGAACGGCTGGCGTGCATCGGTGATGCCGGCCTGCGCCCAGCTGCTGCGCACTGTCGGGTACGGGACATCCTTCACGCCAATGCCGGTGGTGGCGCTGCAGCCGGCCAGCAGGGCCAACAGGGCCGGCAGCCAGGCGCGTGCCTGACGGTGATGCGTCATGCGGCTTCTCCCCCTGAAGAAACTGCCGCGACTCTACCGCCGATCCCGGTGGTCGTCGAATCCGGGTCAACAGCATGGTCCAGCCGGCTGTCATCGCGGCCGGCCGCTTACCGAACCGGACGTCATCACCGCCAGCCTGTGGCACCTGCGCAGGCCACGCATCGACGTAGCCCGTCTGCCGCCGGGCTCAGGGTGACGGGGGACGGACCCGCCGGTCGTCGCGGTCGTCGCCGAAGATGATCCGCGCGCTGCGCTGGTAGCTCCAGTACGCCACGGCCCAGTTGAGCAGCACCACGATGCGGTTGCGGAAACCGATCAGGAAGAACACGTGCGCGGCGAGCCAGAACCACCACGCCAGCACGCCGGAGAGCTGCAGTTTGCCCAGGTGCACGATCGCGGCCATGCGCCCGATCGTGGCCAGGTTGCCGAAGTCCTGGTATGCGAACGGACCCGGCGCGGGCTTGCCGTCCAACCGCGCGCGAACAGTGGCAGCAACGTGCTTGCCCATCTGCTTGGCGGCGGGCGCCACGCCCGGCACCGGCTTGCCGTCGGCCTGGCTGATCGCGGCCAGATCGCCGGCCACGAAGATCTCCGGGTGGCCGTCCAGCGTGAGATCGGGCTGAACCGGCACGCGGCCGGCGCGGTCCAGCGGCACGTCCAGCGTGCGCGCCAGCGGCGAGGCCGCCACGCCGGCAGCCCACACCACGGTGCGGGCAGGAACGAACTGGTCGCCGAGCTGGAAGCCGTCGCCGTCGATGTGGCTTACCGGGGTGCCGGTCAGTACATCCACGCCGAGTTTTTCCAGCTGGCGGCGCGCCTTCAACGACAGCACCTCGGGGAAGCTGGACAGCACGCGCGGTCCGGCCTCCACCAGGCGGACCTTGGCGCTGGCCGGGTCGATATGACGGAACTCGTTGCGCAGCGTGTGGCGCGCGATTTCGGCCAGCGTGCCGGCCAGCTCCACGCCGGTGGGGCCGCCGCCGACCACCGCAAAACTGAGCCAGGCCGCCTTGCGCGCCGGGTCGGGTTCCGCTTCTGCGCGCTCGAACGCCAGCAGGATCTTGCGGCGCAATGCGATGGCATCGTCCAGCGTCTTCAGGCCCGGCGCGTCGGCGGCCCATTCGTCGTGGCCGAAATAGGCATGGGTGGCACCGGTGCACAGCATCAGCATGTCGTAGCCGAGCTGGCTGCCGTCGGCGAGGGTGATGCTGCGTGCGTGCTTGTCGATCGCCGTGACTTCGCCCAGCCGCACTTCGACGTTGCGCTGGTCGCCGAGGATATGCCGCAGCGGTGCGGCGATATCGGGTGCCGACAGCCCGGCGGTGGCCACTTGATAGAGCAGCGGCTGGAACAGGTGGTGGTTGCGGCGGTCCACCAGGGTGATGCGGACGTGCGCCCGGGCCAAGGCGCGGGTGGCCCAGAGGCCGGCGAAACCGCCACCGATGACAACCAGGTGGGGCAGGGGGGCGCGGGTCATGCAGTCACTCCTGGGCTGGGGCCGGCCATCCGGCACCGTGGATACGTTGTCGACGCGGCATATCGTCGCACGTGAAGCGCGATGTTCACGTGGATGGTCGATACTGGGTTCAGCAGCGGTCGCGCTTGCCGGCGGCCCGTGTCCATCCGCACTGGAGGTCGAGATGTCCGAACCGGAAAAGCGCATCGCCCTGTTGATCGATGCCGACAACGCGCCGTCCGCGAAGATCGATGTGGTGCTTGCCGAAGTGGCGCGCTATGGCGTGGCCAACGTGCGCCGGGCCTATGGCAACTGGAAGAGCCCGCGGTTGAAAGGCTGGGAATCGGTGCTGCACGAGTACGCGATCCGCCCGATCCAGCAGTTCGCCTACAGCCGTGGCAAGAATGCGTCGGACATGGCGATGGTGATCGACGCGATGGACATGCTGTACGCGCGCAACCTGGACGGCTTCGCCATCGTGTCCAGCGATGCGGATTTCACTCCGCTGGTGATGCGCCTGCTGACCGACGGGGTGAAGGTGTATGGCTTCGGCGAGAAGAAAACGCCGGAGCCGTTCGTCAATGCCTGCTCGAAATTCACCTACCTCGAAGCGCTCGGCCGGGGCCACGCGGCCGATCCGGAAGTGGAGCAGGACAACGAGGAGACACGGCCGCGCAAGAGTGGCCCGGAGCTGCGCAGCGACACCCGGCTGGTGCAGATGCTGCGCCGCGCGGTGGCGTCGGCCGAAGCCGAGGATGGTTGGTCGCACCTGGGCCCGGTTGGCAGCCAGATCGGCAACCAGGCGTCGTTCGATTCGCGCAACTACGGCTACGCCAAGCTCAGCGAGCTGCTGGCGGCGACCGGCTTGTTCGAAATGAAGAAGGACGGCAAATCGACCTACGTCCGCGCGCTCCCAAAGAAAAACGCAAGGTAGAGCCGACCGTTGGTCGGCTGCTCTCCGTCCCGCGACCGACGCACCGTCCGCGCTGCGCGCGTGAGCCGACCAACGGTCGGCTCTACCATGCTTCGCAACACCATCCGCGCTACGCGCGTGAGCCGACCAACGGTCGGCTCTACCAGGCTTCGCAACACCATTCGCGCTGCGCGCGTGAGCCGACCAACGGTCGGCTCTACCTCAGGTCAATTCGGTCATGACGCCGCGCTGGTATGCGGGACGTTGCTTCAGGCGCTCGTACCAGTCGGCCAGATGCGGCAGGGCCGGGCGCTGGATCGGCATTTCGAACCAGGCGTAGGCGAAGGCGCCCAACGGAATGTCGCCCATCGCGAAACGTTCGCCGGACAACCACGGCTGGCGCGACAGCGCGTCGTCGGCCATCGCCAGCAGTTCGCCCGAACGCACCAGCGCAGCAGCAATGCGCGCTTCGTCGCGGTCGGCCGGCGCCGTGCGCAGCGTGCCCCAGAACAGATCGCGGAACGCGCCGGAAAACGTGGAGGTGGTCCAGTCCATCCACTTCTCCGACTGCGCACGCGCGACCACGTCCTCCGGGTACAGCGTGCCCAGCGCACAACGCGCGGCCAGATAGCGCACGATGGTGTTGGACTCCCACAACGGCAGACCGTGGTCTTCGATCACCGGCACCAGCCCGTTGGGATTCATGGCGCGGTATTCCGGCGACTGCGTGCCACCGAAGGCACCCCCCACCTCGATCGACTCGTACGGCGCGCCGATTTCTTCTGCGCACCACAGCACTTTGCGCACGTTGCTGGAATTGCGGCGGCCCCAGATCTTCAGCATGGTCAGGCTTCCCGTTCGGATGGAATGCGCGCCATGTGGCCGCGCGGTGCGGCTACGATACGCCGATCGACCGCGTGGCGGTCACCTTCAAGGAGCGAAACGGATGGGGATGTACGTTGTGGAACTGGGTCTGCTGGTGGTCGGCGCGGTACTGCTGGTGGTGGGCTATCGCCGCAACCGCCGCAACATGCTGGTCGCGGCCGCGCTGGTGCTGCTGGCCAGCGGTGCGGTCCCGGAGCTGGTCACTGGCTTCACCGATGGACGCGCCAACGCCGACGCGCGACCGTTGGCTGCGCTGCAGCGCTGATAGGGCCGAGATTGCATTTTCGCGCGGAGAGGGAGCGCAGCCGACCAACGGTCGGCTCTACCCGCGCGGGGTTACCGGGGCGGCGCGTTCAATAGCAGCCGACCAACGGTTGGCTCGACCAACGCGGCGCGCTCAGTACAGGTCGGTCGGGTCCACATCCAGCGACCAGCGCACGCGCCGCGCCTGCGGTAGCGCGGGGATCTGCGGGGCCACCTGGTCCAGCGCCCGGTGCAGCGGGCCGCGCGCGGGCGCCGACA
Organism: Stenotrophomonas sp. LGBM10; assembly: GCF_046736075.1. Taxonomy (GTDB): domain Bacteria; phylum Pseudomonadota; class Gammaproteobacteria; order Xanthomonadales; family Xanthomonadaceae; genus Stenotrophomonas. Next base: position 1,733,298 of record NZ_CP177163.1, on the reverse strand, counting down.
GCAGCAGTTGCACGCGCTGGTAGCCGGCGCGGCGCGGCATCGGTGCCGGCATCGGGCCGTAGCGTTCGATCACGGCGTCATCGGGCACCAGCGCGCGCACCGCCATCAGCATGGCGTTGGCGTGCTCCACCTGCTGCGCTTCGGCACGCAGCAGCGCCAGGTGTGCGAACGGCGGGAAGCCGGCGGCCTCGCGCTGCTGCAGTTCGGCGGCGGCGAAGGCGTGGTAGCCCCCATTGACCAAGGTGTCCAGCAGCGGGTGTCCGGGATGGTGGGTCTGCAGCCAGACTTCGCCGGGATGCTCGGCGCGCCCGGCCCGACCGGCCACCTGGATCAGCTGCTGGGCCAGCTTCTCGCTGGCGCGGAAGTCGGCCGAGAACAGACCTTCGTCGATGCCCACCACCACCACCAGCGTGAGCTTGGGCAGGTCGTGGCCCTTGGCCAGGATCTGGGTGCCGACCAGAATGCCCGCCTGGTCGCCGAGCATGGCCAACTGGGTCTCCAGCGCATCGCGCTTGCCGGTGGTGCCGCGATCGATGCGGATCACCGGCACGTCGGGGAAGGCGTCCACCAGATGCTCTTCCAGCCGCTCGGTACCGATGCCCTGCGGCTGCAGGGCCAGGCTGCCGCAGTCCGGGCAGGCCAACGGGGCCGATTGGCGCGCGCCGCAGTGGTGGCATTGCAGCCGGCGCCCGCCGGCGTGCACGGTCATCGGCGCATCGCAGCGCTGGCAGGGCGCGGTCCAGCCGCAGTCATGGCACAGCAGCACCGGCGCGTAGCCGCGGCGGTTCTTGAATACCAGCACCTGGTGCCCGGCCTGCACATGCTGGGTGATGCCGTCCAGAACCTCCGGTGAGAGGCCGTCGCGCAGCGGGCGCTTGCGCACGTCCAGCACCCGCACGCGCGGCGGCCGCGCGTCGCCCGCCCGCTGTTTCAGGCGCAGGTGCGTGTAGCGCCCTGCCTGCGCGTTGTGCAGCGACTCCAGCGACGGCGTGGCGCTGCCCAGCACCACCGGCACGTCCAGTGCCTTGGCGCGCACCAGGGCGAAATCGCGCGCGTGGTAGCGGATGCCGTCCTGCTGCTTGTAGCTGCCATCGTGCTCTTCGTCGACCACGATCAACCCGGCGTTGGGCAAGGGGGTGAACACTGCCGAGCGCGTGCCGACGATGATCTGTGCTTCGCCCCGGGCAGCGGCGGCCCAGACGCGCGCGCGCTCGTTGTCGTTCAGTCCCGAGTGCAGGGCATGCACCGGAATGCCGAAACGGGTGCGGAAGCGCGACAGCGTCTGCGGCGTGAGGCCGATCTCCGGCACCAGCACCAGCGCCTGCCGGCCTTGGGCCAGGCAGGTGGCGATGGCCTGCAGATACACCTCGGTCTTGCCGCTGCCGGTCACGCCATCGAGCAGGAACGGGGCGAAACCCGTGGCGGCGGTGATCGCGGCGATGGCCTCGGCCTGCTCGGGATTGGGGGTCGGGGCGGCCCGCACGCTGACCGTCGGGGCCGAATGCGACAGTGCCACCCGCTCGACCAGCCCCCGCTTGGCCAGCGAACGTGCGGCGCTGCGCCAGTCGTCCATGAGCCCGTCCAGCCGGTCCTCGTCCACGGGCCCGTCGGCCAGGCAGGTCGCCAGGCGCTGCGGGCGGGTGCCGGCGCGCAGCCGCTCGCGCCGCTGCGTGCCCTCGGCGGTGAGCTGCCATCCCCACGGATGGGTGTCCGGCACCGGATCGCCGCGCCGCAACGGCGCTGGCAGCCCGGTGCTCACCACCTCCCCGAGCGGGGCGTGGGTGTAACGCGCCAGCCACTGCAGCGAGGCCCACAGCTCGCCGCCCAGCAGCGGCTGCGGATCGATCCACGCCTGCGCCTCACGCAGGCTGTCCGGGCTGTCCACCGCCCCGATGGCGGCCACCATGCCAACCAGCTCGCGCGCCCCGAACGGCACCCGTACCCGGCAACCGACCTGGCCGGGTACGGCGTCGGTCCCGGGCGGCGGGGCGTAGTCGAACAGCTGCGGCAACGGCACCGGCAGGGCCACGCGCAGGGTCGGGAAGGACGGGGTCGGATCGGGCCGGGTGGGGGCCGGGGAGGGCGGAACGGGGCTGGGCATCGGTGCAGTGTAGCGGCCCGGCCGGACCGCCCGGTCGCGTATCGAGACAGTCTCGCAACATGGCGAGAAGGATAAATCGCACCTAAATATCGGTGTGGATTGGAGATTCAGGCTTATCCACATCTTCTGTGGATAAGTCTGTGTGCGACTGCCGATCGCGGGACGATGGGTAAGGGACTTGCGCGCTTCCAGTTAGGTTGGTCAAAAAATAGCCACATAACAATATTCAATAAAAACAATCAGATACCTGTGAAACAAAGCTGAAACATGGTCGGCGGGCCTGACTGGGGCAACACTTATGCCGAATTCGTTGGTGCTGTGCACAACCTGCCATCAATCCCGGCATCGAAGGAGCCCGCCGCCTTCACATGTCAACTACATCGGCATGCCCGACTGCCGGCGCAATCGCTATCATTTCCCCACTTGATGGAGTTGCTATGACGGCTGCGACCGCCCCCGTTTCTTCTACTGCAGCCGGTGCGCTGTCGGCGTTTCTCCGCGGCGTCGAGCGCCGTGCCCTGGTGGTGGCCGAGCTGCAGTGCGGCGACCCGACCGTGGCCGAGCAGGCCCTGGTGGCGGTGATGCGCGCCTTTGCCGGGATCGCCAGCGATGTGCCGATGGCCCAATGGCCGGACCGGTTCTGGATCCTGCTGGCGCACCGCAACCCGATCCGCGTGCCCGCAGCGGGGGGGCAGTGGCCGCCCGAGCTGCGCCATCTGCCGGCGCTGGCACCACCGGCCCGGCTGGCGCTGCTGCTGCGGGTTGGCGGTGGTCTGGACGAGGCCGCCGCCGCGCAGATCCTGGATCTGCCGGTCGCCGATTACCAGCAGGCGCTGGCCGAGGCCTGCCCGCGCGATGCCCAGGGCCACCCCGACGCCGCCGGCTGGCGCGCGCTGGCCGAGCAGGTCCAGCAGCGGCTGCGCGATGTACCGGCCACACGCCTGCAGCGCCTGCAGCAGCCGGTGGCGGCGCCGGCCGCGGCCAGCGATGCCGCCTCGTGGCGGACCCCGGTCAAGACCGACACCGCACCCGCGCCCCGCGCCCGGGCCCGCCGCCACGGACGTCGGGTACCGTGGCGCGGCCTGGTGATCGTGGTGGGGACGGTGGCGGCGCTGCTGGGCGGTGCCACGTGGTGGAAGCACAGCCGGGCAACGGTCGATCCGGCGGCCAGCGTGCCCGAAGGCGCGGTCGCCGTGGACAACCCGGTCAGCACCGAATCCCTGCCCGACGCCGATCCGCCGACCGCCGCGCCCGCCGCCGCCGCCCATGCGGCCAGCGATGCGGCGATGCTCGCCGATCCGGACCTGGCCGTGGCCCGCGATGCCGATCTGTATGCCTGGTTCGCCGCGGGCGGCCCGGTGCCGGTCGACGAATCGCAGCCGCAACCCAGCCGCCCCGAACCCGCTACCGCCGGCCTGGAGACGGCAGGCGCCGATGAATAAGCCGATCCTGCTGGTGACCTGCCTGGCCGCCTCCCTGGCCGCCACCCTGTCCGTGCCTGCGGCCGCAACGTCGGTGCCATTGCCGCTGCCGGTGCCGTCGGAGGCCACGCCGTTGCCGGCCACCCGGACCGCCATCCCGACCACCGCCACTGCCCTGGACCCGGCCCAGCTGGCCGACCTGCGCGCCCGCTACGCCGTCTGGCAATCGTTGCCCGAGCCCGAACGTGCCCGCGTGCGCGACGGGGCACGCCGCATCGCCGCGCTGTCGCCGGCCCAGCAGCAGGCGCTGCGCGAGCGTTTCGCCCAGCAGGACCAGCGGTTCCGCGACGGTTGGCTGCTCGGGCCGCAGCTCGGCCAGTCGTTCCCGAAGCTGCAGGGCCTGTTCGGCTACCTGCCGGCCGAACAGCGCGAACCGGCGCTGGCGATCCTGCGCCAGCTCAGCGTTGACCAGCTGGCCCAGCTCAGCCTGATCGCCCAGCGCACACCGCCGCAGGAGCGCGAACAGGTCCGCAGCCAGTTCCTCGCGCTGGCACCGGGCGCCCGCGATGCGTGGCTGAAGCAGCACGTCGGCCACTGACAGCGCGCATCCATTCACCCGGCATCGTGGGTTTTGTCATGCCACGCGCGTAAGATGGCGGGCCGCAACCCGGTGCCTGTGCCCTCCGCGCGCGACCGTAGTTGCCGTCTGTGATCCCCATGTCCATCGCTACCCCCACGCCGCGCCTTTCCCAGGAAGTGCGCGCCACCGGCCTGCTCGCGTTGCCGCTGGTGCTCGGCCATGTTTCCACCGGCCTGATCTCTTTCGTCGACAACGTCATCGCCGGTCACCACGGCACACAGACGCTCGCTGCGGTCACCATCGGCACCGCGCTGCTGTGGCTGCCGATGCTGATTCCGATCGGCACGCTGATCTCACTGACCGCGTCGGTGTCGCAGCTGCACGGTGCCGGCCGCGAGCGTGAGATCGGCCCGTTGTTCCGCCAGGCGCTGTGGTTGGCGCTCGGCCTGGGCCTGATCATGTTCGCCTTCCTTACGGTGGTACCGCCGCTGTTGCCGGCATTCGGCATCGCGCCGGACATCGTGCCCGGCGCGACCGCGTTCCTGCATGCGGTGCGCTGGGGCGGCCCCGCACTGACGCTGTACTTCTGCATGCGCTACCTCAGCGAGGGCATGCACTGGACGCTGCCGACCATGATCCTGGGCTTCGGCGGCCTGCTGGTGCTGGCGCCGCTGGGCTATGTGCTGTGCTACGGCAAGCTCGGTTTCCCGGAAATGGGCGCGGAAGGGCTGGGCATCGCCTCGGCGACGATGATGTGGCTCCAGGCGCTGTGCTTTGCCGGCTACCTGTGGAAAACCAAGCGCTTCGCCCACCTGCAGCTGTTCTCGCATTTTGAGCTGCCGCGCTGGGCGGCGATCTGGGACCTGCTGCGTACCGGGCTGCCGATCGGCATCACCGTGCTGATGGAAGGCGGGCTGTTCATCGTGACCGCCCTGCTGATCGGCCGCCTCGGTGCCACCGAAGCGGCGTCGCACCAGATCGCGATCAACGTGGCCCAGCTGTGCTTCATGATCCCGATGGGCGTGGCCGAGGCCACCACCGTGCGCGTGGGTCATGCCGTGGGCAGCGGCAACGGGCTGGGCGTGCGGCGCGCGGCCAACGCCGGCCTGGTGATCATCCTGGGAACGCAGACGCTGTCGGCGCTGACGCTGCTGTTCGGCCACGATGCCATCGTCGGGGTCTACACCGCCGACCTGGGGGTGGCCGCCCTGGCCTCCACGCTGCTGCTGTACGCGGCCGCCTTCCAGTTCCCGGACGGGATCCAGGTGCTGTCGGCCGGCGCGCTGCGCGGCCTCAAGGACACCCGGGTGCCGATGTTCATCGCCATGTTCTCGTACTGGGGGCTGGGCATGCCGCTCGGCGCCGGGCTGGGGCTGGGGTTGGGCATGGGGCCGCAGGGCATGTGGCTGGGCCTGATCCTGGGCCTGACCGCAGCCGCGATCCTGATGGGCTGGCGCCTGCGCGTCAGCAGCCGCCGCATCGGCGATGCCCACGCGTCACCCTGACTTGTGTCCGATGCCGGATCGACCGGCACCGGCTATTCTGGCACTACGGCAAGAAGCCAACCTGGAGTTTTCCATGAACCAACCCGCGCGTCGCAATCCCGTCGCCAGCTTCTTCATCGGGCTGTGGGATGTGATGAACTTTACCCGCAGGCTGATCCTCAACCTGCTGTTCTTCGGCCTGCTGTTCCTGCTGCTGATCGTGTTCATCGTCGCGATGGGCAAGGGCGCCGGGGCCAGCAAGCCGCTGCAGGACCGCACCACGCTGGTGATCGCGCCGGAAGGCCGCCTGGTGGAGCAGTTCAGCGCCGATCCGGTCAGCCGCGCGCTGTCCCGGGCAGTGGGCGACAACAGCGCCGAGGAAGTACAGCTGCGCGACCTGATCCGCGCCATCGAAGCGGCCCGCGACGACAAGAAGATCGAGCGCGTGGTGCTGCAGCTGGACAAGCTGCAGCCGAGCGGTTTCGCCTCGATGCGTGAAGTGGTCGCGGCGCTGCAGGAACTGCGCGCGGCCAAGAAGCAGGTTGTCGCCTTCAGCGAGAACATGAGCCAGTCGCAGTACCTGCTGGCCTCGCAGGCCGATGAGGTCTACCTCGATCCGATGGGCTCGGTGGTGCTGGAAGGCCTCGGCCGCTACCGCCAGTACTTCCGCACCGGCCTGCAGGACAAGCTGGGCGTGGACGTGCACCTGTTCAAGGTGGGTGAGTTCAAGTCCGCCGCCGAGCCGTACGTGCTCGACGCCGCGTCGCCGCAGGCCAAGGAAGCGGACCTGTTCTGGATGAACGACGTGTGGCAGCGCTACCTGGGCGACATCGCCAAGGCCCGCAAGCTCGACGCCGCGCAGCTGGCTGCCGGTATCGACACCATGCCCGAAGGCGTGGCGGCCGCCGGTGGCGACCTGGCCAAGTTCGCCCTGCAGCAGAAGCTGGTCGACGGCCTGAAGACCCGTGAGGAAGTGGACGACCTGCTGGCCGACCGCGGCGTGGCCGACGGCGACGCCGACGGCGGCTACCGCAACGTCAACATGGACGCCTACCTGGCCCTGCTCGACACCCGCCGTTCGCCGGTGGACGCACGTCCGCAGGTGGCGGTGGTGGTGGCGTCCGGCGAGATCTCCGGCGGCGACCAGCCGGCCGGCCGCATCGGTGGCGAATCCACCGCGGCGCTGCTGCGCGAAGCGCGCGACGACAAGGACGTGAAGGCCGTGGTGCTGCGCGTGGATTCGCCCGGCGGTGAAGTGTTCGCCTCCGAGCAGATCCGTCGCGAAGTGGTCGCGCTGAAGGCTGCCGGCAAGCCGGTGGTGGTGTCGATGGGTGACCTGGCAGCCTCCGGTGGTTACTGGATCAGCATGAACGCCGACCGCATCTATGCCGACGCCTCGACCATCACCGGGTCGATCGGCATCTTCGGCATGATCCCCAATGTCAGCCGTTCGCTGGACAAGATCGGCGTGCACACGGACGGCGTGGGCACCACCCGCTTCGCCGGTGCCTACGACATCACCCGCCCGATGGACCCGGCCGTGGGCCAGGTCATTCAGTCGGTGATCAACAAGGGCTACGCCGATTTCACCGGCAAGGTGGCCGAGGCCCGCAGCAAGCCGGTCGAAGCGGTCGATGAAGTGGCCCGTGGCCGCGTGTGGAGCGGCGCCCAGGCCAAGGAACGTGGGCTGGTCGACGCGTTCGGTGGGCTCAAGACGGCCGTCGCCGATGCCGCCGGGCGTGCCAAGCTTGGCAAGAGCGATGCGTACCGCGTGCGTTACATCGAGAAGGGCGCCACGCCGTTCGCGCAGTTCGTCAGCGGGTTCGCTGGCAGCCGCATGGGCGGTTACATGCTCAGCGAATCGGGCATGGCGCGCATGATGCTGGCCCGCTCGATGCCGGAGCTGGACACCCAGCTGCGCTTCGTCGAAGACGCGGCGCGCGACCCGCGCGGCAGCGCACCGGTCAAGGCGCTGGCGTACTGCTTCTGCGGCTTCTGATCGGTTCACCGCGACAACGAAAAAGCCCGGCATCTGCCGGGCTTTTTTTTGGGGGCGGCGCACCCGCTGCGGGGGGCGCTCAGCGGCATTCAGCGCTATCGGGGTCCCCGCCGTGAATGCTCAGGAGCTCCGTACACGGGTCATCACCGATGTAGACGTCCGTCGGCACGCCTGCCGCGGGTCTGCTCCGAGCACGGGCAGCAGAGAGCCATCAGCGCGGTGCCGGGGTAGGCGGCGTAGCCGAGGTATCGGTGGCGGCACGTTCGGCGGCGTCCAGGTCGGGCGCCTTTTCCAGCATGTCGCGTGCGGCCTTGGCGCGGTCCAGCGGCTGCTGGATCGCATCGCGCATCTGCGTGGCCTGCGGTTCGGGCGGGGTATCCGGGGCCGGCGGGACGGGGCGGTTGCAGGCGCCAAGCAGCACCAGCGCCGGCAGCAACAGGAGGGTTCGCAGGGACATGGCAACCTCGCAACACACACGGACGGGAGCGCAGTGTCGCACCGCCCGGCGCGGTCTGCGTGAGGACGCGCGCGCGCGTTATCCTGTTGCCCGGGGCGCCATGCGGTGCCTGCACAGACGATTCCACGGCCGCCGCGCGGCCCATTGGCAGGAGAACACCGTGAGCACGCAACGTTGGCGATTGGATGGACAGACCGCATTGATCACCGGCGCCAGTGCCGGCATCGGCCTGGCGATCGCGCGGGAGCTGCTCGGGTTCGGTGCCGACCTGCTGATCGTGGGCCGCGACGCCGATGCGCTGGAAATGGCCCGCGATGAACTGGCCGATGCCTTCCCCGACCGCGAGATCCACGGCCTGGCCGCCGATGTCTCCGACGACGAGGACCGCCGCGAGATCCTGGACTGGGTGGAGGACCACGCCGACGGCCTGCACCTGCTGGTCAACAACGCCGGCGGCAACATCACCAAGCCGGCCATCGAGTACACCGAGGACGAATGGCGCGGCATCTTCGAGACCAACCTGTTCTCGGCCTTTGAACTGTCGCGCTACGCCCACCCGCTGCTGACCCGGCACGCGTCCTCGGCGATCGTCAATGTCGGCAGCGTCTCCGGCCTGACCCACGTCCGCAGCGGCGCGGTGTACGGGATGACCAAGGCGGCGATGCACCAGATGACCCGCAACCTCGCCGTGGAATGGGCCGAGGACGGCATCCGCGTCAACGCGGTCGCACCGTGGTACATCCGCACCCGCCGCACCTCCGGCCCGCTGTCCGATCCGGACTATTACGACCAGGTGATCGAGCGCACGCCGATGCGACGGATCGGCGAGCCGGACGAAGTGGCGGCCGCTGTGGGATTCCTGTGCCTGCCCGCGGCCAGTTACATCACCGGCGAATGCATTGCCGTGGACGGTGGCTTCCTGCGTTACGGGTTCTAGGCGCGCGCCGGCTCAGTCCGGCACGGCGCAGTCGCTGGCGGCCAGTACCGCAGACAGACGCTCGCGCTCCGCCGTGGCGGCCGCCTGGTTGTCTGCCGTGGCGAAGCGTTCGCGCCCGCGTGCGTCGCGGAAGCGCTGCTGCCAGCTGGCGCAGCGTTGCGGCTCCGGCACTGCCTCGCAGGCGTCGCGCACCACTTCGCACCCGGCCGCATTGACCGGCGTGTTGCCGCCACCCAGACCGGTCACCGACATCAGCATGCAGATCGGCGGTGCCGGTTCCAGCTCGTGCAGGTAGGTGCCACGCTCGGTGGACTCGCAGCGGTAGATCGGTGGCAGTGGCGCCTTGGGCGCTGCCGCCCCGGTGGCGTCGTTGGCCGCCGTGGCCGTGTCCCGGCGCAGTGTGTCGCTGTCGAGGATGCCGCTGCCGCTGCCGCTGTCGTCGGCCGGCCCGGCCTGCAGCACCGGCAGCGCGCCCGGTGCCGGCACCAGCGGCAGCGGTACCGGTACCGGTACCGGTACCGGCACGCCGGCATCGCGGGGCGTCGGCGGCGCTGACGGTGCAGGTGCAGGTGCAGGTGCAGCGGCGGGCGTACGCGCCGGCATCGCGATGCGCTGGATGCGCTGCTGGCTGCCGGGTGGGCAGGCGGCGTTCTGGATGGTCAGGCCGCCATCGGCGGCGGTGCAGCGGTAGAACACCGCGTCCTCGGCCATTGCCGGCCACGTCAGAGCCAGCCCCGCCAGCGCGCAGGCGCGCAGAAAGAAAAACGTCATGCGGTCGGATTCATACGTGCTGGTCGAGCAGGATCGGATTGCCGTCGGGATCTTCCAGCATGATGCTGGCCGGGCCGGTGGTGGTTTCATCGGCTTCCATCAGCAGCGGTACGTTGCGTGCCTTGAGCTGGCGTTGCAGTTCGCGGATGTCGGTGGCCCCCGGCACGGCCTGGGCGTTGCTGTCCCAGCCCGGGTTGAAGGTCAGCAGGTTGCGCTCGAACATCCCTTGGAACAGGCCGATGACGGCATCGCCGTTCTTCATGATCAGCCAGTGTGCGGCTGCGTCGCCCCCCCATACCGCAAAGCCCAGCTGTTCGTAGAACGCGCGCGATGCAGCAAGGTCCCTGACCGCCAGGCTGACCGAAAAATTGCCGAGTTGCATGTGTGTCTCCTGCGCCGAAGCGGATCAGTTGCAGTCGCGGTCCAGCCGTGCGTCGATGCTGCGCTGTTCGCGGTTGATCGCGTCGCGTTCGCTCTGCAGGGCGCTGTTGTAGCGGCGCTGCAGTTCCCAGCGCCGGTCGTTCAGGCGTGAGCATACGTCCTGCTGCGGCAGCGGGTGGCAGGTATCGCGCACCAGCACGTTGCCGGCCGGCATCTCCAGTCCGCCGTAGCCGGGCCGCGGATAGCCATTGCCCTCCCACTGCGAGCTGCCGCCGCCGAACGCCACGCGGCCGCCAACATGCGAACCCTGACCCGAGATCGACACCGATCCGCCGCTGGAGGTGACCGAGCCGCTGTCCATCGGCACCACCGGTGGGGTCGGGCGCGGCGGTGGCCGGCCGCCACCCGGCGGACGCGGACCTGGGCGGCCGGGCGGGTAGGGCAGATAGACGCTGGTCCACACCGGTACCCAGCGCGGGTTGCCCTCGTTGCTGTCGCTGACATAGCGGTCGCCGTCGCTGGTGACGCATTCGTACATCGGCTGCGGTGGCTGCACGTACACGTGGCGTACCTCGCGCTCGGGCGCGCGGGTGGCCGCCGGCGTGGCCGGATCGGCATCGCTGCGGACCACGCGCGGGGCCGGGTCGCGCGGGCGCTGCATGTCGCGCACTTCCTGCTTGCCGGTGCTGCACGGGGCATCCTGCAGCGACACCGCGCCAGTGCTGCCAACGCAGCGGTAGATGCGCACGCTGGCATCCTGCTGCGCACCGGCCGGGCCGGGACCGAGCAGCAGAAACAACGGCAACCACAGGGCAGGGCGGGGGCGCATGGCCACAGTGTGCGGCTTTGCCGCGGCCCGCGCAAAACCCGGCGCGGGCGGGGGTCAGCTGCGCAGTACCTGGCCGCTGAGTGCGTCGCGGATCGGGGTCGGCTGGGCCAGGCCACCGGTGGCGCCCTCCACGATGCCCGCCAGCAGGGGCAGCAGGGCCGGGTCCAGTTCGCTGCGCTGGCGCGCCGGCGGCTGGCCGGCAAGGTTGGCGCTGGTGGACACCAGCGGCCCGCCCCAGGCGCGGCACAGCGCGGCTACCAGCGGGTGGGCACTGATGCGCACGGCGATGCCGGTGTGCTCGCCGGTGATCCAGCGCGGTGCGCGCGGACCGGCCGGCACGATCCAGGTGTTGGCCCCGGGCCAGCTGGCCAGCACCTCGGCCAGGCGCGCGGCGGGAAGCGCCTGCAGGTCCACCCAGCCTTCGAGCTGGGCGGTATCGGCGGCGACCAGGATCATGCCTTTCTCGACCGGCCGCTGCTTGATCGTCAGCAGGGTCATCACCGCGGCTTCGTGGCCGGGATCGCAGCCCAGGCCCCACACCGCTTCGGTGGGGTAGGCGATCACCCCGCCAGCGCGCAGCGCAGGCAGGGCGGTGTCCGGGGTGAGTACGTTCATCGGGCGCTACCGGGGATCAGGCCTTCCTGGCGACGGCCTTCTTGGCCACCGTCTTCTTGGCGGCTTTCTTGGCGGCCGTTTTTTTGGTGGCGGCCTTCTTGGTGGCGGCCTTCTTGGTCGCGGCCTTCTTGGTCGCCGTCTTCTTCACCGCGGCCTTCTTCGGCGCGGCCTCTTTCTTGACCGCGGCCTTCTTGGCCACAACCTTTTTGGCGGCCTTCTTGCCGAAGCCCTTGCGCACCGGCTTGCCGGTTTCTTCCATCAGCTGCTGCACTTCGGCCAGGGTCAGCGAGGCGGGCTCGCGGTCCTTGGGAATCTTGCCGTTCATCTTGCCGTCGCTGAGGTACGGACCGAAACGACCGTTCAGCACCTGGATCTCGCTGCCTTCGAATTCCTTGATGATCCGGTTGCGCGCGATCTCTTCCTTCTCTTCGATCAGGAACACCGCACGGGCCAGGTCGATCGTGTAGGGGTCATCTTCCTTCTTCAGCGAGGCGTAGGTGCTGCCACGCTTGGCGAACGGCCCGAAGCGACCGATGCCGACGCTGACGTCCTCACCGTTGTCCTGGCCCAGCGCACGCGGCATCAGGAACAGCTCCAGCGCGTCGTCCAGCGAAATGGTATGCATCGACTGGCCGGGACGCAGCGAGGCGAACTTCGGCTTGTCCTCGGCGTCTTCGGCGGTGCTGCCGATGGCCGCATACGGCCCGAAACGGCCCAGGCGCACGCTGACCGGCTTGCCGGTCTTGGGATCGGTACCCAGCTCGCGGGCACCGCTGGCCTCGGCGCGATCCACCGATTCCTTCTTTTCTTCCACCAGCTTGTTGAACGGTTCCCAGAAGCGGGCCATCAACGGGATCCAGTCCTCTTCGCCGCGCGACACCGCATCGAGCTCGTCTTCAAGCTTGGCGGTGAAGTCGTAGTCCACGTACTGGGTGAAGTGGCTGGACAGGAACTTGGACACGGCGCGGCCCACGTCCGACGGACGGAAGCTGCGGCCTTCCATTTCCACGTACTTGCGGAACAGCAGCGTCTGGATGATCGAGGCGTAGGTCGACGGACGGCCGATGCCGTACTCTTCCAGCGCCTTGACCAGCGCCGCTTCGGTGAAGCGCGGCGGCGGCTGGGTGAAGTGCTGTTCGGCCAGGATGCGTTCGAGCGGCACGCGGTCGCCGGGCTTCATCGACGGCAGCTTGCGGCCTTCGTCGTCGTCCTCGGCGCTCTTGTTGTCCTTGCCTTCCTCGTACACGGCCAGGAAGCCGGGCACCACCACGGTGGTGCCGCTGGCGCGGAACACGTGTTCGCTGCCGGCCGAGAGATCCACGCTGACCGTGTTGAGGGTCGCCGGGATCATCTGGCAGGCCACCGCACGCTTCCAGATCAGCTCGTAGAGCTTGCGCTCGTCGTCGGTGAGGTAGCGCGAGACCTGGGCCGGGGTCCGCAGTGCCGAGGTCGGGCGCACCGCTTCGTGCGCTTCCTGGGCGTTCTTGGACTTGGTCTGGTAGGTGTTGGGCTTGTCCGGCAGGGCGGCAATGCCGTAATCGCGTGCGATCACGTCGCGGATTTCAGCCAGCGCGTCCTGCGACAGGTTCACCGAGTCGGTACGCATGTACGAGATCAGGCCGACCGTGCCTTCATCGCCGATCGCCACGCCTTCGTACAGCTTCTGCGCCACCTGCATGGTCTTGCGCGTGGTGAAGCCAAGCTTGCGCGAGGCCTCCTGCTGCAGCGTGGAGGTGGTGAACGGCGGCGCCGGGCGGCGCTTGCGTTCCTTGCTGGCCACATCGGTGACGTGCAGCGCGCCCTGCGCGGCCTGCTGGATGCGCATCCGCGCGTCCTCGGCGGTGTCGCCGTCGGTCACCGTGAACTGTTCGAACTTCTTGCCGTCGAGCTTGATCAGGCGTGCATTGAAGTGCTGCGACGGGTGCGCGCACTCGGCATCGATGCTCCAGTACTCGCGGGCGATGAAGGCTTCGATCTCTTCTTCGCGCTCGACGATCATGCGCAGCGCCGGGCTCTGCACGCGGCCGGCGGACAGGCCGCGCTGCACCTTGCGCCACAGCACCGGAGAGAGGTTGAAGCCCACCAGGTAGTCCAGCGCGCGGCGCGCCTGCTGGGCATCGACCAGGTCGCCGGCGATCGCGCGCGGCTGGCTCATGGCTTCCTTGATGGCGCGCGGGGTGATCTCGGTGAAAACCACGCGCTGCATCGGCTTGTCCTTGACCAGCCCGCGTTCCTTCAGGATCTCGGCGATGTGCCAGCTGATCGCTTCACCCTCGCGATCCGGATCGGTCGCCAGAAAGATGTCGTCGGCGCCCTTGGCCGCCTTGGCAATCGCATCGACATGCTTCTCGTTCTTCTCGATCAGGTCGTAGCGCATCGCGAAGTTGTTGTCGGGATCGACCGCGCCTTCCTTCGGGACCAGATCGCGCACATGCCCATACGAGGCCAGGACGGTGAAGTCCTTGCCGAGGTATTTGTTGATCGTCTTGGCCTTGGCAGGCGATTCGACGATGAGCAGGTGCTTGGGCATGGCGTCTATTTCTATGGGCAGCAGCCCGGGGAGGGCGCTAGGGTGGAGCAAATGGCCGCATTAGTGAAGGGCAGCGGGCGATATCCATAAACTGAACGCCCGGGTATGCGCCGGGCGTTCAGCTTTCCTGCCTATTAGAGGAATCACGCCGGAGCCGCCCGTGTCAAGCGGCCCGGTGTGAGGGCGGGCCTGTCAGGCCATTGCGGCCAGCACCCCGACCATCGCCACGGCGGCGATGATCAGGACCAGCGTGGACAGGCCAGCCAGCACCAGGATCACGATCGTGACGGTACCCAGTTCACGGTTTTGCAGGTGCGCGTTCTCGGTGAACGCCCACTTGTCGACCACCACCGTGTCGCACATCAGGTCGTGCAGCGCCTGCTTGCGTTCGGTGAAGGCGGCCATCAGGTAGCCGATCAACAGGGTGATGGTGCTGACGAAGGTCGCGAAGTAGCGGCCCACCGCGCGGCCACGGGTCAGGCGCTGGCCATCGCTGCGCACCACCTTGATGCCGACCGCCATCTTGCCCAGCGTGGCGCCGCCGGCCGAGGCGTGGAACTCGGCGTAGTACACCAGCGAGATCACGATGCCGAGCAGGCCGCCGACGATGTCCGAGCTGCTCGACCCGGCGTCCGCCCCCGCCATCGCACCGATGGCCAGGCCGAAGATGGCGCCGACGATGCCGCCGACCACCGCGCCGCAGAGGGTCAGCACCACGTAGTCGATGAAGTAGGCCGCATACCGCTTCCAGAAGCCGGCATAGACCACCTCGCCGCCATGCACCACGCCTGCACCGGCATATGCGCCGGTACTGGCCGGCGCGCTGTACGGCGAGTAGGTGCCGCCGCCGGTGCCCGGCAGCGGGGCGGTGCCATTCTCGATGGCGGTGTAATCGCCGCGCAGGTCGAACCCGCTGCCGAGGTTCTCGGTGGCGTTGGTCAGGTTCTGCAGCTGCAGTTCTTCAGTCACATCGCCCAGCGCCTTCCACTGGTCGAAGCCTTCGCGCCATACCAGCGTGGTGAGGTTGATCTCGCCGCGCTGGAAACGCAGGCGCAGGTCGTCGGCGGGCAGCGGCCCCTGGCGTTGTGCGCCGTCGGCGAAGTACCACTCGGTCATTGCATGTATCCCCTGTTGCTATCGTCCGTGGAAGAAATAACGCGTCGCTCAGCCGCGGCAGACCGTCGGCAGGTACTTGTCGTCTGCGCCGCCAGTGCATTCCCAATGCCGGGCTTCGCCGTCGTAGTCCAGCCACAGCAGCGTGCCGTCCAGGCCGGTGCTGCCGGGAATGGACAGCTCGGCCTCGATACCGCAGTGGTTGTTGTCGAAGCGGCCGATACGCAGTGCGGAGATGCCCTCCAGTGCGTAGCCATCGGCCGGCAGGAAGCCTTCATCGTCATTGACCGGGCAGTGCCCGTTGGTGACGACGAACTCCTCGACCTGGGTCTTGATCGGCGCCAGCGCGACGTAGGCGGCGTTGGCTTTGGCGCGGTGGGTGTAGTCCTGGTAGGCCGGCAGGGCGATCGCCGCCAGGATGGCGATGAGCACCAGGCCGCCCACGCCGAGGACGGCCGCGACGATGCCGGCGATGGCACAGCCGGACAGGCTCTTCTGCGGCACGGCCACCGGCTGTGCCGGCGGCGGCTGGCTGGCATACGGGCCGGCAGGAATCTGCGGGGGGAGCTGGGCGGTGGGGCTGTCGGCCTCGGCCGGCAGGGGGCTCGGCGCCTGCACCAGGCCGATCTCATCGGCCACGGTGCTCAGGGCCTGCCACTGCGGCATGCCGTCGCGCCACACCAGCGTATCCAGCGCGATGCGGCTGGACTGGAACAGCGCGATCAACTCTTCAGACGTCAGCGGCCCACGCTGCTGACGATTTCCTTCTGCATAGAACCACTCGCTCACGGTCCGCTCCTGAATGCGCAAGGCGCTCAGTGTACGGTCAGTGGAGCGGTTCCGGTTCGTCGACGAACATCTGGGTTTCCATCCAGGCGTAGGCCGCCTCGGCGCCAGGCTGGTTGAACAGCACCATCAGGACCACCCACTTGAGGTCGTCCAGGTCCAGTTCGTCCTGGTCCAGGGCCATCGCACGGTCCAGTACCAGCTCACGCTGGCCGGCATCGAGGATGCCGTGCTGCTCCAGGAACATCAGGAAACCGCGGCATTCCACGTCCAGCTTGTCCAGTTCCGGGCCGTGGTAGATCCGGACCGGACCGTCCACGCGCGGCTGGGCCACGGCCGGGCGCTGTTCGGCCAGGGCATCGAGCCAGTCGAAGGCTTTGTTGATTTCTGCGGGGCTGAAGCCGGCCTGTATCAGGCTGTTCTGGAGGGTGTCGCGATCGCGGACAAGATCCGCGTCTTCGCTGAAGTAGTGTTCGAACAGGTACAGCAGGACATCCAGAATGCTCTCTTTCATTGCCCCTCGGCCTGCGTCCATGACGCTGTGGAGGTGAAGAAACTAGGGTTTTCGACAGTAGCGGCCATGCATGGCCATTACTTTTCCGTCCAGTTCCATGACCAGCAGCATGGCCGACAGCCGGGCCGCCGTCAATCCGCTGCGTAGGATCAATGAATCCATACCTGTTGGGTCATGGTCCAGTGCCTGCCACAAGCACTGGTAGTCCGGGTCGGAGTAGGGGGCGGCGCTCGCGCGGCCTGCCCGTGCCTGTTCAGTGGGGGTGCCCAGGCGCGTTCGCAAGGCCTGGGCGAGGGCCTGGGCGACAGGGTTCAGGCCCGCGATCACCTCATCCACCGATTCCACCAGCGCCGCCCCCTGGCGGATCAGGCGGTGGCAGCCGCGTGCGCGCGGGTTGCGCACCGAGCCGGGCAGGGCGAACACCTCGCGCCCGGCCTCGGCTGCCAGCCGGGCGGTGATCAGCGCCCCGGAGCGCTCGGCCGCCTCGATCACCAGGGTGCCCAGGGCCAGCCCGGCAATGATGCGGTTGCGGGCAGGGAACTGGCCCGGCTGGGGACCGGTGCCGGGCGGGTATTCGCTGACCACGGCCCCCGCCGCGGCGATCCGGGCCTGCAGCCCGGCATGGCGCGGCGGGTAGGTGAGATCCAGCCCGGTGGCGACCACGGCCACGGTGCAGCCACCGGGGTGGTCCAGCGCCGCCGCGTGGGCCCGGGCATCGACGCCGGCGGCCAGCCCGCTGATCACCGACAGCCCCTGCCGGGCCAGGCCCCCGGCGAATTCGGCCGCCAGCTCGCCCCCGGCGGGGCTGGGCGTGCGGCTGCCGACGACCGCTACACCGGGGTGCCACAGCCGCGCCGGCTGGCCCTGGACGAACAGCGCCAACGGGGCCTGGGGCATCTGCCGCAGCAGGGGCGGGTAGTCGGCGCCGGTGCAGGCCAGCAGGTGGTGGTCCCCGGCCTCCAGCCAGCGCAGGGCGCGTGCCAGCAGGGCGGGGTCGGGCGTCTGCAGTCGCCCGCACTGTGCGGCGTTGCAGCCTGCGGCCCGCCAGGCCGATGGCCCGGCGGCCAGGGCACGCCCGGCATCGCCGTGGTCGTGCAGCAGGCGGCGGCGCGGGCGGGCCGGCCCGCCGGCCAGCAGGAGGGTGAGCAGCGAGGAGGAGGCCAGGGCAGTCATCCGCCCACCGTAGGCCGGATGCGCCGACGGCGCCCTGGGGCGCCGTCGGTGTGTTGCGTAGGGATGTTCCGCGTCCCGACCAGCGGTCTGAGACGCGTACCGACCAACGGTCGGTACCTACTGGGCGTCCGGGTGCTTGGCCGAGTAACCCACATGCACCGGTTTGACGCCCTGCATCACCAGCGCGTAGCTGACCTTGTCGAAGGTGCGGAACACCATCGCATGGGCGGCGTACTCGTCGGGCAGGGTGACGCGCCCGGCGCCGGTGCTCAGCGCGTCGTCCATCCGCGAGGAGTTCGGGTACTGCATGCGGTGCGCCACATGGCGACCCTGCCGCCACAGCGAAACCACCGTTCCGTTGTCCACGCCATCCGCGCTGCCGGCGGACAGGGCGATCACATCGCGCGGGCCACCGGCCGAGAACATGTCGGTGACGGCCAGTACGCGGATATCCAGGCTTTCGGTCTGGGCGGCGGGCACGTGCGGGTAGAACTGCAGGTCGTACGGCGTGGCTTCCACCGGCACCAGGCGGTCGCCGGCACGGACTTCGCGGCCGTCGACCCGGCCCTGCAGGGTCAGCGTGGTCACTTCCACGTTGCCGCTGGCCACCCGGGTCACCGTGCCCACGTTGAGCTGGGCCAGCTCATAGCCCAGCGTTGCGTGGCGCTTGGTCGGTGCGATGAAGTCCTTCCAGAGGTTGCCGCTGCCGGGCGTGACGTCGCCATTGGCGGTCAGGTCTTCGGTCGGCTTGGGCAGCGCGTAGCGCACGGTCGGGCGGACCACGGCCCAGCGCTGGCCGACCTGGGCCTGGTCCAGGCCGCGCACGTAGGCGATCTGGCCGGTGGTGGCGCGCAGGCGGTTGTCTTCCAGGCTGACCACGTAGGGCAGCGAGTCGATCTCATCGACCACGCTCAGCTGTTTCAGGAACGGCTCCACCTGGTCCAGCGGAATCGCATTGATCGGGGCCTCCTGGCGCGGGCCGGGCTGCTGGCCGACGACGCGATCCAGATAGGCCAGGCTCAGCACGTCGCCCGGATAGATCAGGTGCGGGTTCTTGACCTGCGGGTTGGCCTGCCAGATTTCCGGCCAGAGCCACGGTTTTTTCAGGAAACGCGCGGAAATGTCCCACAACGTGTCGCCTTTGCGCACGACATAGGTATCCGGGTGCCCGCCATTCATTTCAACGGCGGTAGCATAGGTAGCGACGGTCAACATCGCCACGGCGACGACCGTACGAGTACGTTCAAACATGAGTGTGGTGCCTGATTCCCCAACAGGTTCGCGCACTATAGTCCAGAAACCGGGGCGCAGGGCAAGCGTTGGCGATAGAATCGCCCCATACGCCGTTCCCAGCGGCGCCCCCTACCGGTAATTGTCATGGCCATCCTGCCCATTCTTGAATTTCCCGATCCGCGCCTGCGCACCAAGGCCGCGTTGATCGACGCCAGCGAAGTGACCACGCCTGCCTTCCAGACGCTGATCGACGACATGTTCCACACCATGTACGAGGCGCCGGGCATCGGTCTGGCCGCCAGCCAGGTGGACGTGCACAAGCGCTTCATGGTGATCGACGTCAGCGAAGAGAAGGACACCCCGCGGGTGTTCATCAACCCGGAGATCGTCGCCAACGACGGCGGCCAGGTGTACCAGGAGGGCTGCCTGTCGGTCCCGGGCATCTTCGCCGACGTCACCCGCGCCAACCAGATCACCGTGCGCTTCCTGGACCGTCAGGGCGTGGCCCAGGAACTGACCACCGACGGCGTGCTGGCGGTGTGCATCCAGCACGAGATGGATCACCTGGACGGCAAGCTGTTCATCGATTACCTCTCGCCGCTCAAGCGCGAGATGGTCCGCAAGAAGCTGGCCAAGCAGCGCAAGCACGTTGCCTGAGATGGTCGCGGAAACGGCGACGCGGCATGACCGCGTGCCGCTTCCGGTGTCGCGGCGCCGGCCATCGGCGCCGTTTTTCTTTCTGCAAGTGGGGTCGCCATGAAGATTGTCTTTGCCGGTACGCCGGAGTTCGCCGTCTCGTCGCTGCGGGCCGCCGCCCGCCACCATGAGGTGGTCGCGGTGTACACCCAGCCGGACCGCCCGGCCGGTCGCGGCCGTGGGCTGATGCCTTCGCCCGTCAAGCTGGAGGCGATCGCACGTGGCATCCCGGTGTTCCAGCCGGAAAGCCTGAAGACCCCGGAGGCGCAGCAGCAGCTGCGCGACCTGCAGCCGGACCTGATGGTGGTGGTGGCCTATGGCCTGATCCTGCCCAAGGCCGTGCTCACCATTCCCACCCACGGGTGCTGGAACGTGCATGCCTCGCTGCTGCCGCGCTGGCGCGGTGCCGCGCCGATCCAACGCGCGATCCAGGCCGGCGACGCCGAGACCGGGGTGTGCCTGATGCAGATGGAGGCCGGCCTGGATACCGGCCCGGTGCTGCTGCGCCAGCACACGCCGATCGCGGCGGGCGAACTGGGCGGCCAGTTGCACGACCGCCTGGCCGAGCTCGGCGCGCAGGTGCTGTCCGATGGCCTGGGCCTGCTGCGCGCCGGCATCAAGCCGATCGCCCAGCCGCAGCCCGAGGCCGGCGTGACCTACGCGCACAAGCTGGACAAGGCCGAGGCCCGGCTGGACTGGGCGCAGGACGCCCAGCAGCTTGAACGGACCGTGCGTGCCTTCAATCCGTGGCCGATCGCCGAAGCACAGCTCGCTGGCGAGCGCGTGCGCATCCACGGCGCGGTGGCGCTGCCCGACAACCACGGCAAGGCCCCCGGCACCCTGCTGGCGGCGGCCCGCGAAGGGATCGACATCGCCTGCGGCCAGGGCGCGCTGCGCCTGCGCGTGCTGCAGCGTGAGGGCGGCAAGGCGATCACCGCGGCGGACTACCTCAATGCCCGCCGCGACCTGACCGTGGGCGTCTGAGATGGCGCATCCCCGGCAGGAAAAACAGGCCCCGCAGCGCGCTGCGATGGCACCCGGCGTGCCCACCCGCGTACTGGCCGCCAAGGTGCTGGCCCAGGTGATCGGCCGCGGCCGGTCGCTCAAGGCCGAGCTCGCCACCGCGTTGCCGACGCTCGATGACAGCCGCGACCGTGCGCTGCTCGAAGCGCTGTGCTTTGCCGTGCTGCGCCGGCGCAACGCCTACGACGCCGCCCTGGCGCAGTGGATGCAACGCCCGTTGAACGTGCGCGAAGACGAACTGCGCGCGCTGCTGCTGGTCGGCTTCGCCCAGCTGGATGCGCTCGAACTGCCGGCGCACGCCGCGTTGTCGGCCACGGTCGACGCCGCGCGCGCGCTGGGGCGCGAACGCCAGGCCGGCATGGTCAACGCGCTGCTGCGCCGCGCCCAGCGCGAGGGTATTCCCGCGCAGCCGGCGCGCGCGGCGTTCCCGCTGTGGATGGCCGACAGGATCGAACAGGACTGGCCGGACCAGGCCGACGCGGTATTCGAGGCCAGCCTGCAGCCGGCACCGCTGTGGCTGCGGGTCAACCGCCAGCACGGCGATCGCGACACGATGCTGCAGCGGCTGGACGCGGCCGGCATCGCCGCCGAGGCCTCGCCGATCGCGCCGGACGCGATCCGCCTGCCGACGCCGGTGGCGGTGTCGGCCCTGCCGGGCTTCACCGAAGGGGCGTTGTCGGTACAGGACCTGTCCGCCCAGCAGGTTGCCGACGCGATGGCGCTGCGCCCCGGCATCCGGGTGCTGGACGCCTGCGCCGCGCCGGGCGGCAAGTCCGCGCACCTGCTCGAGCGCGATCCCAGCCTGCACCTGCTCGCGCTGGATATCGATGCGCGCCGGCTCAAGCGCATTGGCGAGACCTTCGCGCGTACCGGCGTCGGCGAGCACGCGCAGGTGCGTGCCGGTGATGCGACCGATCCGGCCGCCTGGTGGGATGGCCAGCCGTTCGACGCGATCCTGCTGGATGCGCCGTGTTCGGCCACCGGCATCATCCGCCGCCAGCCGGATGTGCTGCTGCACCGGCGTGAAACCGATATCGCGGCACTGGTGGCGCTGCAGGCCCGCCTGCTGGATGCCTGCTGGACGATGCTCGCGCCGGGCGGCACGTTGTTGTATGCCACCTGCTCGATCCTGCGCGAGGAAAACCAGTTCCAGGTCGAGGCCTTCCTGCAGCGCACGCGCAACGCCGGCTTCCTGCCGCTGGGTGACGCGTTCGGCCACGACTCCTGGGCGGGGCGCCAGCGCCTGCCGGGTGAAAACGGTGCTGACGGCTTCTTTTATGCGCGTCTGCTAAAGAAGGGTTAGGCCAACACCGCTAGAATCGCGCCCCATGTTGAAAACCCGCGCGTCCCGAGAGTTCTGGTTGCTCGCCCTGATGGCCCTGCTTGTGCTGGGGGCCGGTCTTGGCCTGCGCGACCCGTGGCCCTCCGATGAACCCCGCTTCGCATTGGTCGCCAAACAGATGGTGACCAGTGGCGATTGGCTGTTCCCGCATCGGGGCACCGAGCTGTACTCGGACAAGCCGCCGATGCTGATGTGGTCGCAGGCGATGCTGTATCGCCTGATCGGCGACTGGCGCGTGGCGTTCCTGCTGCCGTCGCTGCTGGCGGCGCTGGGCACGCTGGCCTGTGTCTACGACCTGGGGCGACGCCTGTGGACGCGGCGCGTGGGGCTGTACGCGGCGTGGGCGCTGCTGTTCGCGGTGCACTTCACCTTCCAGGCGAAGAAGGCGCAGATCGATCCGCTGGTGGTGTTCTTCATCACCCTGGCCAACTATGGGTTGCTGCGCCACCTGCTGTGCGGCCCGGCATGGCGATGGTGGTGGCTGGGCTGGTTCGCGGCCGGGCTGGGGGTGATCACCAAGGGCGTGGGCGTGCTCGCGCTGCTGATGATCGTGCCGGCGGCCGCGGCCGCGCTGCTGGGCTGGCCGCGGGTGAAGCTGCACGTGCGCGATGTGCGCTTCTGGCTGGCCCCGCTGGCGTTCGTGCTGGCCATCGCGCTGTGGTTCGTGCCGATGGTGCTGACCGCGCTCGGCAGCGGTTCGGCCGAGTACCGCGCCTACCTGGACGACATCCTGTTCCGCCAGACCGCCAAGCGCTACGCCAACTCCTGGGATCATCACCAGCCGTGGTGGTACTTCCTGGCCACCATGCCGTCGATGTGGGTCCCGGCCTTCCTCGTGGTGCCCTGGGCGATTCCGGCCTGGTGGCGGCGGCTGCGGCGGCGCGATCCGCGTTACCTGGTGCTGCTGGGCTGGTGGCTGCTGATCGTGCTGTTCTTCTCGATCCCGCACGGCAAGCGCGATGTCTACATCCTGCCGGCACTGCCGATGTTCTGCCTGGCGCTGGCGCCGCTGCTGCCCGGGCTGCTGCGCCGGCGCGACGTGCAATGGGTGATGGGCGCCTTCACCGCCGTGCTGGCGCTGGCCCTGCTGGGCGCGGGCATCGCCATGCTGGGAGGCGAGCCCGGCTTCGAACGCAGCCTGATCATCAAGCGCGGTATCGACACCACCGTGACCCGCGGCCTGGCCTGGATCGGCATCGCACTGGGGTGTGGCGCGGTGATGAGCCTGGTGTTCAGTGGGCGCCGCCGGTTCCACCTGGCGGCCATCGCCACGCTGGCGATGGCCTGGGTGGCGTACGGGCTGATCGGCTACCCGCTGTTCAACGATTCCAGTTCCGCACGCGGTCTGATGCAGCAGGTTGGCCAGCGCATCGGGCCGGATGCGGAACTGGGTCTGGTGGCCTGGAAGGAACAGAACCTGCTGATGGCCGACCGCGCGGCCACCACCTTCGGCTTCAACCGGCGCTGGGACAGCCAGCTGCGCGACGGCGTGCAGTGGCAGGCGCAGGCCCCCGCGCAGCGCTGGCTGCTGGTGCAGGAGGACGCCTTGCTGGGCTGTGTGGACCGCGACAGCGCCACGCTGGCCGGGGTGGCCAACCGCCGTCGTTGGTGGCTGGTGCGGGCCAGCGATATCCGCGGCCCCTGCACGGCCACGGCGGCTGAACAGAAGCGCGAGCGCGAGTTGCACAGAATCGATGGCGATGAGTAAAGATAGCCGGGGTTGCAGGGCCGTCCAGGTCCGGTGGCCGCTCCGTGGGCGCCGGTTGCGCCGGTCGTGTCAGTGGGCCTTGTGGCCTGGGCGTGGTACTCGAGGTTGGCAATGAAGCAGCAAGGCGCGTCCAGCACGACCGACGTGGTGTCATTCCCGCCCTTGCAGGGCCGTCTCGCCGTGGCGCATTGGGTGGCCAACATCGGCCTGTTCTGCCTGCCGGCGCTGATCCTGAGCGTGCCGCAGAACCTGCTGCCGTACGGCCTGCTGCTGTTGCTGGGCAGCCTGCTGGCGCCGCTGGAGCTGTGGCGCGCGCGCAAGGTCGCCGGTCGTCCGCTGGTGGTGCTGGGCTGGCTGATGCTGGCGGTGATCGCGCTGTCGCTGATGTCGATGGTGCTGTTCGACCAGGGCCTGCGCGACATCGACAACCGCTCCCGGTTCGTGGTGATTCCCTGGATCATCCTGTGGGTCTGCGCGCTGCGCCCGGCGCTGCACTGGCTGTGGGCCGGGTCGCTGGCGGGGCTGCTGGCGGTGCTAGTGCTGTCGGTGGTGCAGGTAATGGGCGGGGCGCCGCGTGCGGAGCTGAGCACCAATGCGATCGTGCTGGCCGACATCGTACTGATGCTGATGGTGCTGCTGGTGTTCTGCCGCCCGCACCATCGCTGGCCCTGGGTGATTGTGGGCATGATCGCCGGCTGCGCCACGATCGTGCTCAGCGGCAGCCGCGGAGTATGGCCGGCGCTGCTGGCCCTGCTGGTGGTGA
This sequence comes from Stenotrophomonas sp. LGBM10, assembly GCF_046736075.1. Taxonomy (GTDB): domain Bacteria; phylum Pseudomonadota; class Gammaproteobacteria; order Xanthomonadales; family Xanthomonadaceae; genus Stenotrophomonas. The sequence continues at coordinate 1,708,842 of NZ_CP177163.1, read as the reverse complement.
TGGCGATGAGCCTGCGCTGGCGGACCGGCCGCGCGCGGCTGTCGGTGCTGCTGGCATTGATGGCCATCGGCGGCACGCTGGCGTTGACCATTCCCAGCCTGCGCGAACAGGTGCGCCTGACCGAACTGCAGCACGACGTGGTGCGCATGGAGCGCGGCGACAGCGATTCCTCGGCCGGCGCCCGTGTGGAGCGCCTGCAGGTGGCCTATGAGACCTTCTTCGACCACCCGCTGATCGGGGTGGGCATCGGCCACTTCGACAGCGCCATGCTGCGCCTGCCGGTGTGCCGCGACGACCCCGACGAGCCGCGCTGCCACCTGGGCCACGCGCACAACGACCTGGCCGAGTGGTCGGCCACCCAGGGCGTGCCCGGGCTGTTGCTGCTGCTGGCCGTGTACGGCGTGCCGCTGCTGGTGTTCGCCGGGCTGCACCGGCGCAGCGGCCAGGTCGGTTTCCGTGGCCCGGCCGCGGCCGGGATCATGCTGGTGGTGTCCTATGTCCTGTGCGGCCTGACCCAGTCGATGTTCGCCCACCAGATCACCGCGAGCTTCTACGTCACCATCGTGGCCCTGTTGGCCGGGCTGTCGGTGCTGCAGGGGCAGGCCCACCGCCAGCGCCGGGTTCAGGCCGGCGGCTGATCCCGTGGCGGGTCGGCCACCGGCTGGCCGATCTGCAGCATCCACAACATGATGGTCTTCTGGCGCACGTAGTTGGCGCGCACGTAGGCGTACACCAGCCCGTGCCAGCCATCGCGGAACCCGCCGCGGAACAGCCAGCCGCGCCAGAAGCGCCACGCCGGGGCCAGCACCAGCTTGCCCAGGGTGGCGCGCTTGCCACGGGCGAACTCGTGCTCGGCCATCATCCGCGCGTAGCGCTGGGTCTTGGTGAGCTGCTGCTCCAGCGAGCGGTAGGGGTAGTGGATCAGGTCGCCGCGCAGGGTGCCGACGGTGCCGTCCACGCTGGCTGCTTCATGGATCTCGCGCGTGCCGCGCCAGCCGCCGTGGCGGCGGTCGAACAGCCGCATCACCCGGTCCGGATAGGCGTTGCCGTGGCGCAGGAACTTGCCGAAGTAGGCCGACAGCCGCGCGAACCGGTAGCCGTGGTGGCCGGCGAAGCCGCTGGCCTGCGCGGCCTGGATGGATGCGCGCAGGGTGTCGTCGATGCGCTCGTCCGCGTCCAGGCACAGCACCCAGTCGTGGCTGGCCTGCGCCACGCAGAAGGCCTTCTGGCTGCGGAAACCGTCGAACGCGCGCTGCAGCACGCGGGCCCCGGCGGCACTGGCGATGGCCACCGTGGCATCGGTGGAATGGGAGTCCACGACGATGATCTCGTCGCAGAAGGCCAGCGAGGCCAGGCAGTCGCCGATGCGGTCGGCTTCATTGAACGCGATAATGCAGGCCGAGATGCGAGGCCGTTCAACGGGAGCGGTCGTGGAGGACATGATGGCCGAGTACCTGCTGTTTGCGACGGAACGCTATGCGTTGCCTATTCTCGCCCCACTGGCCGAGGCGTTGCACGCATCCGGGCAATCGGTGTCGACCTGGTTCGTCGACGGCGCGGCCGGCGCGACGCTGCCGGGGGTGCCCGGGGTGGACCTCAAACAGGCGCTGGCGCTGCGTCCGCGTGCGGTGTTCAGTGCCGCCAACTGGGTGCCGCCGTTCATTGCCGGCGCCAAGGTACAGGTCTTCCACGGCTTCAACGTGCAGAAGCGCGACAGCGCGCGCGGCCACTTCCGGGTGCGCGGCCTGTTCGACCTGTACTGCACGCAGGGCCCGGCGACCACCACGCCATTCCGCGACCTGGCCGCGCGCGAGGGGCACTTCGCGGTGGCTGAAACCGGCTGGCCCAAGCTGGACCCGCTGTTCCGCGACGATGGTGGCCTGTCGGCCGCGCTGCGCGCCCCTGCGCAGGGGCGTCCGGTGATCCTGTTCGGGTCGACCTTCACCGAGCGGTTGAGCGCGGCGCCGCACCTGTACGACCCGATCGCCGCCGACATCGCCCGTGGCGACCGCTACTGGCTGCTGACCCTGCATCCGAAATGTCCACCCGCACTGTTCGACCGCTACCGCGCGCTGGCCGGCGCCAATGCCGCCTTCATCGAGCCCGAGCAGGTGATGGCCGCGCAGCGGGCGGCCGATGTGCTGGTGTCGGACACCTCGTCGATCGTGTCCGAGTTCGTGGTGCAGCACAAACCGGTGGTGACCTTCCGCAACCGCGTGCCGCAGCCGCACATGATCGACTTCGATGACGCGGCGCAGCTGCCGGCGATGCTGGACCGCGCGCTCGCGCCGGAACCGGCGCTGATGGCCGAGATCCGCCGCTACGCCGACGCCATCCATCCCTATCGCGATGGCCGTTCCAGCGAGCGGGTGATCGCGGCGACCGACGCCTTCCTGGCCGGCGAACTGGGCCGCCTGAAACGCAAGCCGTTCGGCGCCTGGACCCGCGGCCTGCAGATCCGCCGGGACCTGGGCTACTGGGGACCGGCCAGGCGCTGACGTTCCAGCGCCTGCCGCGTCTACCAGTGCAGCCGGCGCCTGGCCAGCGCATCGCCCAGCCGCGCCTGCAACGCCTGGGCTTCGGCCTCGGGCAGGTAGCGCAGGCACAGCGGGAGGCTGCCGCTGGCGCCGGCCGTATCCAGCCAGAGGCTGGCGGTACCCAGCCAGCGGTCCAGCGGTGAGCGCGACAGGCGCAGCGCCTGCACCTTGTCCACCTCGGTGAACCGCCACCAGCGCTGCCACCAGCCACCGCGGACGGCGACCAGCGTGTCGTCCAGGTAGTAGCCCATGCGCGCCACGTGCCGCCGCGCGCTGAACGCCGACCAGGGCAGCCACAGCAGTACCAGCAGGCCCCACGGCTGGTCCTCCCACATGGCACCGGCGGCCAGCAGCGGCGCGATCACCAGCGCCGGCAGGCACAGCCTCCACCAGTGGCGCTGTTCCACCGGCTGCCATGCGGCGGGCGGCCACTGTGTATGCGGCAGAAGGTGCTGCACCAGTGCATCGCACGCAGCCGGCGTGGCCAGGGGCGCCAGCTCGCGCAGGTCGCGGCGTTGCCCATCGCCCGGGTTGCTGGCGGCGATGTCGATGCCCAGGTGGCGGCGGCCGAACAGGCGTTGCAGCGGGCTCTCGCGCAGTGTCCAGGCCTGGATGCGCCGCCGCGCCACACTGGTGCGCAGGCGGGTCAGCAGGCCGCTGGAGACGGTCAGGCGCCGCTCGTGCTCGCTCAGCTGGAAGCCGTGGTAACGCAGGAACGCCAGCGTCACCGACAGCACCCGCAACAGCAGCCAGAACACCAGCACTGCGACGGCACCTGCCACCGCCCACACCCAACTGGGCGGATGCAGGTGGTTGGCGTAGCCGAGCGCCTGCCGGCCGCCGCTGTCGAGCACATCGGAGACCGTGCCGCTCGGCACAAACTGCATCACGGCGCCCGTGGCGGCCAGCACCACCACCCAGCCACGGTCGGACAGCAGCCCGATGCGCAGCACGTCGCGCGTGCCCAGCCGCAGCAGTACCGGATCGGTGGGGAGCGGGGGCGGTTCGGTCGCCCCGGGCGTGGCGGCGGCCACCGGCGTCTGCCCACGCTGGCGCACCAGCGCTTCCAGTGCGAGCGCCTGGTCCAGCTTGAGCACCCGCATCTCCGCTTCCGGCCGATTGCCGCCGGCCGATTCCAGCTTCAGCTCGGCCACGCCGAACAGCCGGTGCAGCGGATTCTGGTGCACCACCACGTTGTGGATGCGCGCGAACGGAATCTCGCGGCGGTTGCGCGAGATCACCCCGCTGCGCACGGTGATGGCATCGCGCCCGATCTGGTAGCGGTAGGTCAGGAACTGCAGGAGGGAGTACGCCACCAGCCCCACCACGACGATCAGCGGGCCCAGCGTCAGCCACAGCTGGTCGCGGTCGCCACGGTTGCCGAACACCACCAGCGCCAGCAGCGGCAGCAGGGATTGGCGCAGCTGCATCAGCAGCACGAACAGCCAGGACCACGGGTGCAGGCGCTGCTCGGGCGCCGCGGTTTCGGGGGCCGGAGTGCTCACAGGGCGTCGTCGTCCTGGTCGAGCTGGTGGGCGAGGGTGTCGCGCAGGCGTTCGGCATCGGCCTGGTCCAGGCCGCTGATCGATACCGCGCTCATGCGGCTGCCGGCGGTGTGCACCACCAGCGTGGCCAGCCCCGCGCTACGCTCGATCGGCCCGCGACGCAGGTCCAGGTGCTGCACGCGCGAGATCGGTACATGGGTTTCCTGCTGCCACAGCAGCTCGCGGCGCAGGCCGAGGCCGCGCGCATCCAGGCGCCAGGAGGTGCGGCGCTGGCGGCGGAAGCCGACCACCGCGCCGAGCAGGGCGCCCAGCACCACCATCGCGGCCACGCCCCACCAGCGCCCTGGCAGCGCCAGCAAGAACCAGCCGGCGCCGAGCGCGGCGCCGGGCAGCAGTGCCCCGGTCAGCGCGCCGCTGGTTGCGGCAATGGAGGCCGCACGCAGCGGCAACGGCAGCCAGGCGGCCGGAAGCGGCGGCGCAGGCGGCACGACGGGATCGATGGACTCGGTCAAGGCAGGGCGCTCGGCGTGGACAGGGCCGGACGCCCGCGTCAACAACCGGCGCCCGTGGCGCAGACGTTAGCAGGTTGCCCGGTTACTGCGCGGCCTGGATCAGCGCGTCGACATCGAGCAGGTGGCCCGCGCGCTCGGCCTTGGTGCGCAGGTAGTGCTCGTTCTCGACAGTGATGTCGCCGGTGACCGGCACGCACTCCACCACCTCGATACCGGCATGGCGCAGGCGCTGGGCCTTGGTGGGGTTGTTGCTGAGCAGCTGCACCCGCGACACGCCCAGGCCCTGCAGCATCGCCGCCGCGCTGCCGTAGCGGCGTTCGTCGGCGCCGAAGCCCAGCTGCGCATCGGCATCGATGGTGTCCAGGCCGTCGTGCTGGTAGCCGTATGCGCGCATCTTGGCGGCGATACCGGTGCCACGCCCTTCCTGGTCCAGGTACAGCAGCACGCCGCCGCCAAGATCCTTGAGCTTGCGCAGGCCGCGGCGCAGCTGATCGCCGCAGTCGCACTTGAGCGAGCCGAACAGATCCCCGGTCAGGCACGAGGAATGCACCCGCACCGGCACCACGCCGGACAGGTCCGGCGTGCCGACGATGATCGCCACCTGGTCGCGCTGGGCAACGCCGCCGCGGAACACCGCGAACTCGGTCATGCCGACCTCGCGCAACGGAACCGGCGAGCGCGCCACCAGCTCGTAGGCGTGCGCGGCCTGCTCGGCGCCCTGGTGCAGGTCGCACAGCGATACCTGCGCGCAGCCGTCGAAACGGGTGTCGTCGGCCGCCAGCAGCACGCCCACCATCGCCGGCAGCAGCAGGCCCAGCCGGGCCACTTCCACCGCGCCGTCGTCCAGCGCCTCGCCGGCGCTCCAGCCCATCGGCATCGCACCCGGCTCGCGCAGGTAGCTCAGCGACGGCAGCGCATCGAAATCGATGCCGGCCAGCGGCACGCGCGCGCCGCGGTCGGCGGCCACGCCCAGCACCCGCGCGCGGGTTGCGGTGAGGAACAGGTAGTGATGGCCCGCTGCGGCCTCGGCAAACGCGCCGAAGCTGCTGCGGGTGCTGCTGTCCAGGGCGATGAACGCCAGGCGTTGGCCGTGGCTGTCATCGATCACCACCGGGCGACCGGCGCGCAGCTCGGCGACCGCGCGTTCGCAGCGGATCGCGGCCGGATCGCCGAACAGGGAAGAAGCAGCATCAGACATGGCAGGGGCCGTGGGGGACATCGTGGGTTCCACAGTGGGGACGGAGGGCGACGATTCCAATCGCGCCGAGGCGCGACACAGCGTCGCATTCAGTGCGGATGTTCCTCGGTGGCATAGGGGTCCACTTCGCCGCTTTCCGGCGGACGCAGCGTGTAGCGTTTGTAGGTCCACTGGTACTGGCTCGGGTCGCGCCGGGCGATGCGTTCGATCCCCGCATTGAGCGCGCTGGCCGCGGTGCGCGGGTCGGGGTCGGCCACCGTGGGCGGGGCCGGCTCGATATGCAGGGCGAACTGCATGTCCGGGCCGATCCGTTCGCACCAGCCATACAGCACGGTCGCTCCGGTGCGCTCGGCCAGCCGGTTGACCAGGGTCATGGTCAGCGCCTCGATGCCGAAGAAGGGGGCGAACACGCCGTCGCCAGCCTTGGGCTGCTGGTCGGGCAGGATGCCGGTGGCGCCGCCGTCCTTGAGCACCTTGAACAGCTGGCGCACGGCCGGGCCTTCGGCGCGCACCTGCTGCACGTTGTCGCCGCCACGCACCAGCTGCAGGAACGCGTCGCCCACCGCTTCATCGGGGGCCTTGTAGACGATGGCGATGGGCCCGCGCGAGGCCAGCCACTGGTTCAGCAGTTCCCAGTTGCCGTAATGCGGGGCGGCCACGATCACGCCCTTGCCCGAGGCCAGCGCGGCGTCGTACAGGGCTTCGCCGTGGCGCTCGGCCAGGCAGGCCAGGTTGCGCTCGCGGGGCTGGGTCCACAGCCGCAGCGTCTCGATGGCCTGCATGGCGGTGGAGCGCAGCACCTTCTTGTGCAGTACCGCCCGGTCGGCCGGGGACAGCGCGGGGTAGGCCAGCTCCAGGTTGCGCCGGGTGACCCGGCTCTCGCGGGCGTTGAGACGGATCCACAGCCAGGCCAGGGCGGCGGCGAAGCCGCGCAGCCAGGCCCAGGGCAGGCGGGTGAACAGGGCAGCGGCGCGATAGGCCAGGCGGGCGGTGGTATGCGGTTTCATCACGTGGAAGTCTAGCCGCTGGGCGGTGCCGGGGCACCCGCAGGCCGGCCGGTGCCCGGATCGCCAACCCTGCATCCAGGCTCTAAGGTAGGCCGCCCCCTGCCCGGAAACCCATTGCCATGCTCGTCCTGATCCAGCGCGTCAGCCAAGCCAGTGTCCATGTCGACGACGCCGTGGTCGGCCAGATCGGCCCCGGCCTGCTGGCCCTGGTCGGCATGGAACCGGGCGACACCGGGGCGCAGATCGGGCGGATGGCCGATCGCCTGCTTGGTTACCGTGTCTTTGCCGATGAGGGCGGAAAAATGAACCGGTCGCTGCGCGATACCGGGGGTGGCCTGCTGCTGGTCAGCCAGTTCACCCTGGCAGCGGACACCGCCAGCGGCATGCGGCCGGGCTTCAGTACTGCTGCCGCGCCTGCGGAGGCTGAACGTGGATTCAACCAGCTGGTCGAAATATGCCGTCAAAAGCACGCCCCAGGGGTGGAAACCGGGCGTTTTGGTGCCCATATGGTTGTCAGCCTGGTCAATGATGGTCCGGTGACCTTCCTGCTCAGACCCTAGCCCCGGGACCACCGCCCGGGAAGGCGGGGCGCCGGGCTGGTATAATGCTAGGTTCTATTCCCTCTCCCAGCCGGTGGCGCGAGCACTACATGGCCAACGAACGTCCTGCCCAGCAAAACGACATCAAGCTTCTGATCAGCAAGGGCCTGGAACAGGGCTACCTGACCTACGCCGAAGTCAATGACCACCTGCCCGACGACATTGTCGACCCGGAGCAGATCGAAGATATCATCGGCATGATCAACGGCATGGGCATCGATGTCCATGAAGTTGCGCCCGATGCCGAAACCCTGTTGCTCAACGATGGCAACACCGGCAACCGCGAAGTCGATGACACCGCGGCCGAAGAAGCCGCCGCCGCGCTGAGCGCGCTCGACACCGAAGGTGGTCGCACCACCGACCCGGTGCGCATGTACATGCGCGAAATGGGTACCGTCGAGCTGCTGACCCGCGAAGGCGAAATCGCCATCGCCAAGCGTATCGAAGAAGGCCTGGGCCAGGTCCAGGCCGCGCTCGGCACCTTCCCGGTGTCGGTCGAAACCCTGCTCGCCGATTACGACGCGCACAAGGAAGGCAAGAAGCGCCTGGCCGAAGTGATCGTCGGCTTCAACGACCTGGTCGAGGAAGTCCCGGCCCCGGCCGTGGCCGAAGACACCAGCGATGACGCCGAGGACGACGCCGACGAGGACGAAGACGACGACGTCGACGCCGAGGAAGACGCTGGCCCGACCGGCCCGGACCCGGAAGAAGTCGCGCGCCGCATGCAGGCGCTGACCGATGCCTACGCCGCGTTCAAGAAGGCGGCCGCCAAGGGCGACCGCAAGCCGCTGGCCAAGCTGCGCGACGACATGGCCGCCGTGTTCGTGACCCTGAAGCTGCCGCTGCCGCTGACCGACGTGCTGGTCAAGCAGCTGCGTGATGTCATGGCCGACATCAAGTCCCACGAGCGCCGCGTGCTGAACCTGGCGACCGTGACCGCGCGCATGCCGCGCAAGGACTTCATCCGCTCCTGGGAAGGCAACCAGACCAACCTGGAATGGGTGGAAGACGCCCTCAAGCGCAAGCAGAAGTGGTCCTCGGCCCTGCGTGATGTGAAGGACCAGATCATCGCCGAGCAGCAGGCCACGATCGACATCGAGAAGACCACCTGGCTGGAGCTGGAAGAGCTGAAGGAAATCAGCCGGGCAATGGCCTACGGTGAAGCCAAGGCGCGCAAGGCCAAGAAGGAAATGGTCGAGGCCAACCTGCGCCTGGTGATCTCCATCGCCAAGAAGTACACCAACCGCGGCCTGCAGTTCCTCGACCTGATCCAGGAAGGCAACATCGGCCTGATGAAGGCCGTGGACAAGTTCGAGTACCGCCGCGGCTACAAGTTCTCCACGTATGCGACCTGGTGGATCCGCCAGGCCATCACCCGTTCGATCGCCGATCAGGCCCGCACCATCCGTATTCCGGTGCACATGATCGAAACGATCAACAAGTTGAACCGCATTTCCCGCCAGATGCTCCAGCAGTACGGCCGCGAGGCCACGCCGGAGGAGCTGGCCAAGGAAATGGACATGCCGGAAGACAAGATCCGCAAGGTGATGAAGATCGCCAAGGAGCCGATCTCGATGGAAACCCCGATCGGCGACGACGAGGATTCCCATCTGGGCGACTTCATCGAGGACACCAATGTGGAGTCCCCGATCGAGAACACCACCAACATCAATCTGTCTGAAACCGTGCGCGACGTGCTGGCCGGCCTCACCCCGAGGGAAGCCAAGGTGCTGCGCATGCGCTTCGGCATCGACATGAACACCGACCACACCCTCGAGGAAGTCGGCAAGCAGTTCGACGTCACCCGCGAGCGCATCCGCCAGATCGAAGCAAAGGCGCTGCGCAAGCTGCGTCACCCGAGCCGCTCCGAGCAGCTGCGCAGCTTCCTGGACATCGATTGATGTCTGCGTTGGTGCGTTGATGAAAAAACCCCGCTTCGGCGGGGTTTTTTTATGGTCGGCGGGAGGAGTCCCCACCGGTAGAGCCGACCGTTGGTCGGCTGCCCTGGCGCAGCGCAGCATGGCAACCGCCCTATCTTTGCGTAACATAATTCGTAACATAAAAATGGACTGACAGGCGGCAGCAAAAAGGAAAGTAGCCGTGATATCAGACAGATACAAACGGTTCTCCTTGCGAAGCACCATATTTACGTCTATATATTCGTAACATAATTCGCCCGGATGCCCCGCATGGCCCGTCCCACCCGCCACACCGTCCAGGCGCTGCTCGACCACCTTCCTGCCGGCGAGGTGGTAGCGGCCGCCGCGCTCGCCGAGCGCCTTGGCGCCACCCGGATGACGTTGAGCCGCCTGGTGGCCGACGCCGGCGACCGCGTGGCCCGCCTGGGCCGGGGCCGCGCTACCGCCTACGCCGCCCGTCGAGCCACTGCCGCAGGCAGCGAATGGCCGCTGTTCCGCCTCCGTCCCGACGCGAGCCTCGAAGAACTGGGCACGCTCATCGCCCTCAGCGGCGATGCCTTCCACCTGGACGTCGGTACCGCGCGGCCCAACCTCAGCCGCGCCCCGGACGGCGCCGTCGATGGCTGGTTCCCCGATATCCCGTGGTTCCTGGATGACCTGCGCCCGCAGGGGTTTCTCGGCCGCACCTTCGCCCATCGCCGCGCACGCGATCTCGGCGTGCCGGACGATCTCAACCGCTGGCAGCAGGGCGACATTCTGCAGGCGCTGGTGCGCGCGGGCGGTACCGGCATTGGTGACCTGCTGCTGGGCGGCGACGCCGTCGCCGCAGCCCTGGCCGAACTGGATGCGCCGCCGGACGGTGTCCAAGCCGACCAGCGTGTCCGCGACTATCCTGTGCGCGCTGCGGCCGTGCTCGAAGGCGAGGATGTCGGTTCATCACCCGGTGGCGAGCAGCCCAAGTTCACCGCCACCGTGACGCACAACGGGCACCGCCAGGCAGTGCTGGTGAAGTTCGCGCAGCCCACCGCCGGTGAGGCTGCCGAGCGCTGGGCCGACCTGCTCGTGTGCGAGCACCTCGCGCTGCAGTGCCTGCGCGATGCAGGCGTGGATGCGGCCGTGTCCGAGCTGCTCCAGACCAGCACGCATACCTTCCTCGAGGTGCAGCGCTTCGACCGAACACCGGACGTGCTTGGCCGCCGCGGCTTCGTGTCACTGATGTCGCTGACGGCTGCGTTCGTTGGGGACGTCACGCAGGACTGGGCGCGCGCGGGCGAGCAGCTGCAGGCGCAGGGGTGGGTAACGGCCGCCACCGTCACCCACATGGCCCGGCTGCATGCCTTCGGCCGCCTCATCGGCAACAGCGACATGCACCACGGCAATCTCGGCTTCCATCTGGTCGACCACGGCCCGCTACCACTGGCGCCGGTCTACGACATGCTGCCGATGTCGCTGGCCCCCTCGCGCACCGGGGTGCTGCGCGCGGCAGCGCCGCTCGGGCCGGTTGCGCCAGAGCGCAGCGGCCAGCTCGCCCACCTGCAATGGGCCGCGCCGGTGGCGCTCGACTACTGGCAGCGGCTGGCGGGCTCGTCCTTGCTGCGCTCGCCCGCCTTGCGCGCGCTGGCAGCGGAGAATGCACGGCAGGTTGACGCGATGCGCCACCGGTTCGGCTGAGGGGTGCGTGGCATGGCCGCAGGCAGTGGCAGGGCCGGGCGCGGCTCTACTACACTGTGCGGCCGCAAGGGCCTATAGCTCAACGGTTAGAGCAGAGGACTCATAATCCTTTGGTTCCAGGTTCGAATCCTGGTGGGCCCACCAAGAATGCTAATTGGTTAGCGGGCAGATATGCTTGTGAGCATAAGTTGGCCGTTTCGGTCAACTTACATTGAAAATCGAAGCACACGTTGACCGGTAGTTACGCAGTCGCCGCTTCATTGATAAGCAAAATCAGTGCCTTGCGGGCTGCCTTGTGGCCGCGTGGCCCAAATGGCCAACTTCTATTGAAGGGTCTATCACAGTTTGGCCGTTTTGGCCAAATTTGGATGGGTGTCCAACGAGTTTTGCCGCGCAGTTGGTCTCGCGGAGCGAGATGCATGCATGTTTATGCCCGTGCCATTTTTATGCCCGTGCCATTGCAAGGTCTTCATAACGAGCCCTATCAGGCTACTGAAATACACAAGTTCCCGCTAAACTGGTTGTGTTTTCAGCAGGCCGACCGGTGTGCGGCTCCGATGTCTTCATGGAGAAATTGTTCGCGGTCCAGCGGATGGAAGACTTCATGCTGGCCGACCATCCACTGCTATTGATCCGAACGTTGGTATACGCAGCGTTGATCCGGATGGATGAGCTGTTCGCGCAGATGTGTAGCCGAAACCATGAGAGGTCGCCCGCGCATTGCGTCAGAGAAGTTGACGCATACGAAGTTTCTGCAGGTGCTCCAAAGCGTCCGCTGGGAGCGCCAGTCGATGAGACGGGTGCAATGGAACTGATTTTGTTGGAAATGATGTGACGAGCGGCGCTGACTAGGGGGAAGGATGGATGTTTTTTCGCTGCGGGAACAGCTGATCGGCGATTACAGTCGATTCGCCCGTTCATTCACGACAATCCTGGCCGACGATCTGCGGTGTGGCATCGATGATGCCTATTCCAGTGGGCGCTACTGGCCGGAGCCGCTGATCCAGATCAATCCACGTTACCAGCGAGGGCGCTCGACTGCGGAACTTGCCGTGGCAGGCGAGCTATCTCCGCAGACGGCGAAGTGCTTCCCGATCGGACTCTATCGCCATCAGGAGCAAGCGATTGCCTTTGGCTCCAAGGGCGAGAGCTTCGTAGTCACCACGGGTACCGGCTCGGGCAAGTCGATGTGTTTCTTTCTGCCCATCGTTGATGCCGTGCTTCGCGCCAAGGAGCAGGACAAGGCCCCGCGAACCCGCGCCATCGTCATCTATCCGATGAATGCCTTGGCCAATAGCCAGCGCGAAGAGCTGATCAAGTTTCTCGGTGAAGCGGGTCCGGTGACATTTGCCCGTTACACTGGTCAGGAAGATGAAGCCGAGCGCCAGCGGATCAAGGACAACCCGCCAGACATCCTGCTGACCAACTTCATGATGCTGGAAATGCTCATGACGCGTCAGTCCGAACTGGACACAAGGGTGATTCGCAACTGTGTGGGACTGCAATTCCTCGTCCTCGACGAACTGCATACCTATCGCGGCCGGCAGGGTGCGGACGTAGCCATGTTGGTGCGGCGCGTACGTGAGCGGATGGCACCGGAGCGCCTGCAGTGCATTGGCACTTCGGCCACCATGGCGTCAGGTGGTACTCAACAGGACCAGAACCGCCAAGTGGCGGAAGTGGCATCGACCCTGTTTGCCACGACGATTCCGCACTTCAATATCATCACCGAGGATCTCGATCGAGCCACCCATCCTGCGAGAACTGCCGAATCCGTTGCAAGCGAACTCGCGGCTGCGATCGATGCTGGTGTCCCGTCTGACCTCAGCGATAAGGCGTTACGCGAACATCCCTTGGCGATTTGGGTCGAGACCCGCTTGGGCATTACCCGCGACCAGGGACAGAAGTGGGTACGAGCCAAGCCGTTGACCGTTGCCATGGCGACCAGTTTACTGGCCGCCGAGTCGGGGCGAGATGCCGGCGCAGCAGGTCGCGCGCTACGCGAAATTCTACTGACAGCTGCTGTGCCAGAGAACGTCCGAATCGCCGGCAAAGGTGCAAGCGAAAAAGCCTTCTTCGCATTCCGACTACATCAATTCATCAGCGGCGCTGGCGTGGCGTACACGACGCTTGACCGGTACAACTCACGGCCGGTGGAGCTTGATGGGCAACAGTTCTTGCCCGCCGACCCGACCAAGCGCCTGTATTCCACCTACTTTTGCCGCACCTGCGGCCAGGACTATCATCCCGTTCGCCTGCGTCACGAGGGTGGCGAGCGGATGTTGCTGGCGCGCGACATCGACGACATGCCAACGCGGACCGGCCAAAATGAGGACGGGTCCGATGCTGATGCCGATGCGCAGGGTGAGAGGCTCGGCTTCCTCTTAGGCGACCCGGCACCGGGGATCCTGGATTTCACCGGGCGCGTTGAGGACTACCCGGAATCGTGGATCGAAACCTCGCCTGTCGGCGAGCCGCGGCTAAAGCGAACCCATCGCCACTTGGTAGCCGAGCAGCTCCTGATACAACCGGACGGGCGGGTTGGTACCGGAAGGGGCTACTGGTTCCTGCCCGGCAAGTTTCGCTTCTGCCTGCAGTGCCGGGACGTACATGGCGCACAAGGCAAGGACATCAATCGTTTGTCCGCGTTGTCGGCCGAAGGGCGAAGTTCCGCGACGACGCTACTAACGACCAGCGTCCTGCGCTGGATGCACAGCTCGAATGGAAGGGCCATCGAAGCGGACAAGCGCAAACTGCTCGGTTTCACCGACAACCGTCAGGACGCTGCACTTCAAGCTGGACATTTCAATGACTTCACCTTCGTCATGCTGCTGCGAGGAGCCATCTACCGGGCATTGCGCGAAGCCGGCGAAGACGGGCTATCCGACAGCGAGATCGGCACTTCCGTGCTCAGTGCGCTCGGCTTTAGCAAGGAACTTGGTCAGGGAGAAGACCCAACCGAGAGCCACCGCCGAGAATGGATGCAGGATCCCGCGGCGATCGGACGCGATCTGGCCGATGCCAAAGAGGCACTTCGCTTCGTGTTGGCGTATCGCGCGTGGTACGACCAGCGACGCGGCTGGCGTTACACGAATCCGAATCTGGAAGAGCTCGGTCTGCTTCGAGCCGACTACCATGGACTGTCCACGCTCTGCGCCGATGCAGATGCATTCGCCGATGCACCCCTGCTACTTCGTAATGCAAGCCCAGAAGTGCGTGGGCGTGCCTTCCATGCGTTGTTCGACTATATGCGCAAGGGTCTGGCCGTGGATGCCGCCGCGCTTGACGCGCAAATGCTGGCGCAGCGTCGAGATGATGCATTGCGCTTGCTGCACAACCCTTGGGGATTCGGCCGCGAGGAGCCGCTGTTGGGCAGACGTTGGCTATTTCTGCAGCCGCCACCCGCACAGGCGCTGCGTGGGCGGGACGAGGAGCTGATCCTGCGAGGTGGGCTGCAGACTTTGCTCGGCAAAACCCTGCGCGACTCCCGGCTTTGGGAGGATGCACACGCAGGCTCGCTGAACCGCAACGAGTACCACGCGCTATTCGAATTCATGATCCGCATCGCGCAAGCGGGCGGATTCATCCGCAGGGACGAGTACACCGACTTCAACATTCCTGGATACCGACTCAATGCTGGACGCATTCGTTTCCTTGCGGGTGAAGGCGGAACGGGTGCAAACGCATTCTTCATTGATCAGTACCAGGGCATTGCCGATGTTCTGGCACAGCAAGATCGCTCGCTGTTTGCGATGGAGGCTCGCGAACACACCGCCCAAGTGGATGCGGAACTGCGTGCCCTGCGCGAGATTCGCTTCCGTTTCGGCGAGTCTGAGCAGCAGAAGCTTGCCGATGAGCTGAAGGCGACCGCACGTGAGCACGGCGAACCTAATCGCTTTCTGCCGGTGATGTTCTGCTCGCCGACCATGGAATTGGGCGTGGATATCTCCGCGCTCAATGCCGTGTACCTGCGCAACGTGCCGCCCACCCCCGCCAACTACGTTCAGCGAGCGGGCCGTGCGGGGCGTAGTGGTCAGGCTGCGCTGGTGATCACGTACTGCGCAGCCCGCAGCCCACATGACCAATACTTCTTCCGTGAGCCGTCGGCTATGGTGCACGGTGTGGTCAGGGCGCCGCTACTGGATCTCGCCAACGAAGCGCTCATCCGTAGTCATCTGCAGGCGATCTGGCTGGCCACAACCGGGCAACAGCTTGATCGTTCGATCTCGAATGTGGTCGACCCTAGCTTGCCTCTTGCGCCGGTGCGCGATGCGCTAGCCACTGCCATGGGAACCGAGCAGGCAAGGATAGAAGCGACGGCGCGGGCCGCGCGCATTCTCCAGGCAATGGCCGGCCACATCGACGCGGAGCGCGCTCCGTGGTATCCGGGACCCGAAGCATTCGCGCAACGGGTCATTGCCGATGCTGCTACTCAATTCAATGCAGCGTTCAGTCGCTGGCGCGACCTGCTCAGTTCGGCCGAGAGACAGAAGCGACTCGCACAGGCGACCTTGGATAACTATGCCGTTACTGATCGACGCGAGCGGGACGACGCGAGACGTCGCCTGAACCAAGCCATCGACCAGATAAATCTGCTGCTGCATGGACGCGACTCACTGTCTAGCGACTTCTACACCTACCGATATCTGGCAACTGAGGGCTTCCTGCCCGGCTACAATTTCCCGCGCTTGCCGTTGATGGCCTATGTGCCGGGTCGCGCCGACGTACGCAGTGGCAATCTGTTCTTGCAGCGGCCCCGGTTCCTGGCGCTCTCCGAGTTCGGCCCGCGCAGCCTTGTTTACCATGAAGGTCGTGCCTACCGCGTGGTACGTGCTCGTATCGCGCTATCCGCTGCCGACCAGGCCACAGCCAGCGGCTTGCTTGCCACCCAGGCAACTCGTGTGTGCGCGCACTGCGGCGCGGCGCATTTCGAAAGCCATTGGAACGACTGTCATTCATGCGCCATGCCGCTGCACGATGCCGAACAGATCAACGGAATGTTCCGCATCGAGAACGTCGATACTGAGCCGGCGGAGCGCATCACGGCCAACGACGAGGAGCGCCAGCGCCAGGCTTTCGAGCTGCAGACCGTATTCAAATGGGGAGTCCGCGGCGGGCAAGTGGATGTTCGTACCGTTCTGGCTTGTGATGGCGAGGGCGACATCCTGACTTTGCGCTATGGTGCCCAGGCGACTGTCACCCGAATTAACAAAGGTCTGCGCCGACGTAGGAACCCCAACTTGTTCGGCTTCTTCATCAACCCACGCACCGGCTGGTGGGTCAAGGAGGAGGTGGAGGACGGAGGTGGTGGAGGCAATGACGACAGACTGCCGCCGCAGCGCATCGTGCCGTTTGTGCAGGATCACAAGAACGCATTGCTGCTGCAGCCGTACGGTGATTGTGCCCCGGTCACTTTGGCCACGCTGCAACACGCACTCAAACGCGGCATCGAAGCGATCTATCAGCTTGAGGAAGCCGAACTTCTGGCTGAGCCATTGCCCGATGCCCGTCTGCGTCGTGGCGTACTGTTCTATGAGACGACCGAGGGCGGCGCCGGCGTATTGACGCGTTTGGCCAACGAGCCTGATGCACTTGCTCAAGTCGCCCGGCAGGCACTACGCGTTATGCACTACGACGTACCCGCCGAAGGAGCGATGCCCAACTTCGACGCGCTGTCCGATCAGGACGATGTGAAGTGCGTTGCCGGCTGTTACCGCTGCCTCCTCTCTTACTACAACCAGCCCGACCACGAGCTGATCGACCGGCGCGACCCGCAGGCCCTACGCGCCCTCTGGCGCTTGGCCCAAGTGCAGACTGAGCTACAGGTGGCGGCAAACACGCCTGTGCCGTCATCGGAGCCCGTCGCCCAGCCCGGCTGGCCCGGTCAATGGCTGCATGCACGCGACCAGCGCGCTGCGTCGCTGCCGCTACCGGCCACTGCACAGGTCGATGCTTGCACTGTCCTGCACTGGCCCGACCACTACGCCGCGATCGCCCTGCCCGATACCCCGCGTGAGCTGCAGTCCGCCTGGGAAGAACGCGGCTACACCTTCATCCGTTTCCCTGCTGATCCCGACGCCTGGACACCACTGTTCCAGCGCCTGGCGCGGCTGCTAGGCCATTAAAATCCTGCCCATGAATACGCCCTTCGCCCAATACACTCCTGGCTCACTCGTTCGCGCCCGCGGCCGCGAGTGGATCGTCGAACCCGGCAGTGTTGCGCCCTTGCTGCGCCTGCGGCCGCTCGCTGGTGGAGAGGATGAAAGCGCGCTCATGCATACCGGCCTGGAGCCGGACATCGGCCCCGCACACTTCCCCGCCCCCGATCCGGCGCAAGAAGGCGGTCAGCACGATGCCCTGTTGTTGGCCGATGCCCTGCGCATGGCACTGCGCCGCGGCGCCGGACCGTTCCGCTGCTTCGGCAATATCTCGGTAGAGCCGCGCACCTACCAGCTGGTGCCACTGCTAATGGCGCTGCGCCTGGATCCGGTGCGCCTGCTGATCGCCGACGATGTGGGCGTCGGAAAGACCATCGAGGCCGCGCTGATTGCCCGTGAGCTGCTCGACCGCGGCGAGATCCCGCGCATCGCCGTGCTTTGCCCGCCGCATCTCGTCGAGCAGTGGGTACGCGAGCTCAACGAGCGCTTCCATATCCCGGCGATGGCGGTCACCGCCAGCAGCGCCGCTCGCCTTGAGCGTGGGTTGCCGATCGGCGATTCGATCTTTCACGCCCATGCCTTTACCGTGGTCAGCCTGGACTACATCAAGTCCGACCGGCATCGCTACGATTTCATCCGCGCCTGCCCGGAACTTGTCATCGTCGACGAGGCGCACACCTGTGTTAGCACAGGCCAGGCGCGCCAGCAGCGCTTCGAGTTGCTGCGCGAGTTGGCCGCGGACGCCGAGCGCCACTTGGTGCTGCTCACGGCGACCCCGCACAGCGGCGACCAGGACGCCTTTTACAGCCTGCTGGCCTTGCTCAAGCCTGTGTTTGCCCAGCTCGCCACGGCCAGCGGCGACAACAAGGACAAGTTGCGCGAACAACTCGCCCAGCACTTCGTCCAGCGCCGCCGCCCGGACATCGATGAATGGCGCGACGGCAGTATTTTCCCAAGGCGGGAAATTGGCGAGGCCATCTATCACCTCAGCGGCCAGTGGGACAGCTTTTTCCAGAACGTGCTCGACTACTGCCGTGACGTCACGCAGCGCGCTGGCGATGACGCGCGTCGCCAGCGCCTGAGCTTCTGGGGCACGCTTGCGTTGATGCGTTGCGTTGCCTCCAGCCCCGCCGCGGCCGTGCAGGCCCTGCAGACCCGTTTGCTTTCCGGACAAGTGGATAATGCACCGCAGGAGGTGCTGGAAGCCCTGTTCGACGGCAGCGAGGACGCGCTGGATCAGGACGACGTGGCGCCGGCTGCTGATACAGGCGATCCTGACCTGCATGCATTGTTGGCCGAGGCCCGCAAGCTGGCGGGCGAGCAGGGCGATCCCAAGTTGCGTCTGCTCGCCGAGCA
This sequence comes from Stenotrophomonas sp. LGBM10, assembly GCF_046736075.1. GTDB lineage: Bacteria > Pseudomonadota > Gammaproteobacteria > Xanthomonadales > Xanthomonadaceae > Stenotrophomonas. The sequence continues at coordinate 1,690,380 of NZ_CP177163.1, read as the reverse complement.
CCTTAAGCAGCTCATCGCCGACGGCTTTAACCCGGTGGTGTTCTGTCGATACATCGCCACCGCCAACTACCTGCGCGAGCATCTGGATGGCAAGTTCCGCGGCGTTGCCGTGGATGCGGTCACCGGCGAATTTCCGTCCGAGGAGCGCGAGCGCCGTGTCGAAACGCTAGGCGAAACCGAGCGCCGCCTGCTGATCGCCACCGACTGCCTGTCCGAGGGCGTCAACCTGCAGGAACAGTTCGACGCCGTGGTCCATTACGACCTTTCTTGGAATCCCACTCGCCACGAGCAACGCGAAGGCCGCGTGGATCGTTTTGGCCAACCCAGCCCCAAGGTACGCGCGACCCTGATGTATGGCGCCAACAACCCGGTCGACGGTGCGGTGCTGCAGGTGATCCTGAGAAAGGCGGAGAAGATCCGCCAGGAGCTCGGCGTTCCCGTGCCACTGCCCGATGACGACCACACGCTGACCCAGGCACTGATGAAGGCGGTGATGCTGCGTAGCGAGCGAGCCGGTGGCCCGCAGCAAGCGTTCGACTTCGATCAGTACGAGGAAAGTCGTGCGCTGGACGTGCGCTGGAACGACCTGGCAGAAAAGGCCAAGCGCAACCGCACCGTGTTCGCCCAGCGCCGCCTGCGCCCGGCCGACGTGTTGCCCGAATGGGAGCGTATGAAAGCCGTGCTGGGCGCTAGTGATGACGTCAAGCGCTTCACCACCCAGGCCATGGCTCGGCTTGGCGCTGGCCTGCAGTTCCGTCCGAAGCGTGGCGCCACCGCACCGATTTCCGCATTGCCGAAAGCTCTACGTGAGCGTCTGGACGCGGCAAACCTAACCGGCGACATCGGCATCGATTTCAACCAGCCACCTGCGCCGCGCTGCCGCTATGTCAGTCGCAGTCACCCACTGGTAAGTACGCTGGCCGACGAGCTGCTAGAGCGCGCCGTCAGCGGTGAAACCCGCGACAACCAACAACTCGCCACGCTCGGCCGCATCGGTGTGTGGCGAAGTTCTGCGGTGGACAGCATCACCACCGTGCTACTGCTGCGCCTGCGCCACCAGATCACCACCACCCGCTCTGGACGCAGCAGCGTGCTGCTGGTGGAAGAAGCGCTACCGGTGGCCTGGCAGGGTCGCGCCAACCCTTCCGAAGTGCAGGGCGACAGGATGCTCACTTGGCTAGAGGCGCCGGCCACCGGCAACCTGCCTGAGCCGGTGCGTCAGCGCGAAATGCAGAACGTGCTTGCACTTCTGGATGAGCGGCGCGAAGTTCTGGACCGACTGGCCGACACGCAAGCCGAGCGCCTGCTGACCGACCACCGCCGCGTGCGCGAGGCCGCCGATGCGCGTGGTCGCTACGAGGTGCGTGCTCTGAAGCCGGTCGATGTCATCGCCGCCTTTGTGCTGATGCCCGGCGGTGTGGCATGAGTCGTCGTACTGCCGCTTTGGAGTTCGACGCCATCCACATCGAAGGTGGCCTATTGCCGGCCGAATGGCTGGGCAATATCGCGGTACTAAAGGCTGCCCATCAGTCGCCGGCCGACTATGGCATTCCCAAGGGCCTCAACCTGCGTGACGAGCTGGGCCGCTACTGGCGTATCGCCCAGGCCCACTGGAGCGAGTTCGACACCGCGCGCGCGCGCGCCGACAACCCCCACGCCCTGGCCACCCGCTTCGTGCAGGCCCTATTGCGTGAGGTGTTCGGCGCAACCGACCTGCAACCACAGGCCGAGCCGCAGGTCATCTCCGAACGCCAGTACCCCATTGCAGCCATCGCCCGCGAAGGCCGTCTGCCGCTGGTGGTGGCCGCCGCTGGCCAGCGCCTGGACGAACGTGACCGTCGCTACGGCGACAACAACCGCCAGCGCAGCACTTTCGGTCTGCTGCAGGACTGGCTCAATGCCAGCGACACTGCCTTGTGGGGCATCGCCAGCAACGGCTTGCAACTCCGTCTTGCCCGCGACAATGCCAGCCTCACCCGTCCCGCGTGGATCGAGGCCGATCTGGAGCGCATCTTCAGCGAGGAGCGTTACGCCGACTTCTCCCTGCTGTGGCTATTGGTCCACGCCAGCCGCTTCGGTAACCCAGGAAATCTGCCGCAGCAGTGTCCGCTGGAAGCTTGGCGCGAAGGCAGCAAGGAGCAGGGCACTCGCGCCCGCGACCAGTTGCGCCAAGGTGTGGAAGAGGCGCTATCTGCGCTGGGCCAGGGCTTCCTGGCCGAGGCCGCTAATCAGCCTCTGCGCGACGCATTGGCCAGTGGTAGGCTCGACCGCAACTTCTATTTCCTGCAACTGTTGCGTCTGGTTTACCGGCTGATCTTCCTGCTCACCATCGAAGAGCGCGGATTGCTGCATCCGGCCGACGCCAACGGCGATGCGGTGAAGCTTTATGCCGACGGCTACAGCCTGCGCCGCCTGCGCGAACGCGCCCGTAAGCGCCGCGCCTTCGATCGACACGCCGACCTGTGGGACGGGTTAGAACCCGTTCTAACCGGCTTGGCTCACGGCCAGCCGCTGCTGGCCCTGCCGGCGCTCGGCGGCCTCTTCGCCGAAGACCAGTGTCCGGATCTGGACGCCAGCACGCTGGGCAACCGCGCCCTGTTGGAGGCGGTCGCGAAGCTCGGCTGGATGCGTAGCGGCGGTAGTCTCGCCCGCATCAACTGGCGCGACATGGGTCCGGAAGAACTGGGCAGCGTGTACGAAAGCCTACTGGAGCTGGTGCCCGACATCAGCGCTGACGGCCGCGTATTTCGCTTCGCCAATGCGGATGAGTCCAAGGGCAATGCCCGCAAGACCAGCGGCAGCTACTACACGCCGGATTCGCTGGTGCAGGAATTGCTGGATTCCGCGCTGGAGCCGGTCATCCAACAGCGCATCAGCGGCGCCACCGATCCCGAGAGCGCGCTGCTGTCCATCACCGTCTGCGATCCGGCCTGCGGCAGCGGCCACTTCCTGCTCGGCGCCGCGCGCCGGCTGGCTACCCGCCTGGCCCAGTTGCGCGCGCAAGGCACGCCCAGCGGTGAGGACTTCCGCCACGCCCTCCGCGATGTCATCACCCACTGCATCTTCGGGGTGGATCGCAACCCCATGGCGATCGAGCTGGCGCGCATGTCGCTGTGGTTGGAGGCCATGACCCCTGATCGTCCACTGGGATTCCTCGATCACCACCTGCAATGTGGCGACGCGTTGCTCGGCCTGACCGATTTGGCCGCACTGGAGCAGGGCATTCCGAAGGATGCCTTCAAAGCCTTGTCCGGCGATGACAAGGAGTCTTGTAAGGCGCTAGCCAAACAGAACGCGGCCGAGCTGAAGGACCTACAACGCAAGCGCACTGCTCAAGCCTTTGGTCAGCGCGATCTGCTCAGCCTGCGGTCAGGCGGGATGGACAAGCTGCGCGCCTTGGAAGCGCTGCCGGACGACACGCTAGAACAGATCGCTGCCAAGCAAGCTGCCTGGCAGGCCTTTGCCCAGGAATCTGCCGACAGTCCGCTCCGCCATGCGGCGGACATGCTGTTGGCAGCCTTCCTCCAGCCCAAGGCCGAAGCAAACCAAGATGCGGTGCCAACCACCGGGACTGTGGTGCTGGAACTGCTGGGCGAGCATGACGCCCCCGGCCACGCCTGCAAGCGCGAGACCGCAAGCGCGGCCTGCATTGAAGCCCGCGTCCTGCACTGGCCGCTAGCCTTCCCTTTGGTGCATGCGGTTGGCGGCTTCACTTGCGTGTTGGGAAATCCGCCGTGGGAGCGCATCAAGCTGCAGGAAGAAGAGTTCTTCGCCAGCCGCAACCGCGACGTAGCCGAGGCCCGGAATAAGGCAGAACGCAGCCAGCGAATCCAGTGGCTGTCTGAGGGAATGCTAGCCATGCATCTGGAACCGGAAGCCGGACACAGCCAAGTTCAGGCACAGGCAGAAAAGCGTCTTTACGCAGAATTCATTGGCGCTCGCCGCACGGCGGAAGTGGCCAGCGTATTCGCCCACATAGAGGGCAAAGACGGCGGGCGCTATCCGCTCACCGGTGTGGGTGATGTTAATACCTATGCGCTCTTCGCCGAGACCATCAGCCAGATCACTGCCGAAGCGGGCCGCGCCGGATTCATCGTCCCTACCGGAATCGCCACTGATGACAGTACCAAAGCATTTTTCTCGCACCTGACGCAGAGTTCGTCGCTGGTGAGCTTGCTGGCGTTCGAGAACGAGGAGTTCATCTTCCCAGCAGTGCACCATGCCTTCCGGTTTTGCATGCTGACTTTGGGGCGTAGTGAGCATGCCAAGTTCGTATTTTTCGCACGCCAGCCGCATCAAGTCCATGATCCTCGCCGTCACTTTGCTCTTACGCCGGACGAGTTCCGCCTGATCAATCCCAACACGCTTACCTGCCCAGTGTTCCGCAGCGAGCGCGATGCCGAGCTGACCAAGAAGCTCTACCGCGCCGCAACTGTGCTAATCGATGAGAATCGCACCGACGGCAACCCGTGGGGCATCAACTTCATGACGATGTTTCACATGTCGGGGGACAGTCACCTGTTCGTCGATACGCCGCGCGAGCGGTCAGTGCCGCTGTATGAAGCCAAACTGATCCACCAGTTCGACCACCGTTGGGCCACCTACAGCGACGACAGCAACAGCCGCGTCGTTACCGCCGCGGAAAGGGCCGATCCGAAATTTCTCGTCACCCCGCGCTACTGGGTGGACGAAAGAGAAGTGGCAAAGCGTCTGGCGGAAAAAGAATGGTCGCATCGCTGGGTGATGGGATGGCGGGATGTTACCGGCGCCGAGAAGATCCGCACGATGATCGCTGATGTGATGCCCTGGTCGGGAGTGGGACACACTCTCCCGCTATTCATGACCGACCACTCGCCACGTCATGCCGCCGCGCTTCTGGCGAACTTCGACTCCCTTGCACTCGACTACGTCGCGCGGGTGAAGGTTGGCGGCACACACCTAACCTATGGCTACCTCAAGCAGTTCCCGGTCTTGCCGCCCGTGCGCTATACCGAGGTCGACCTCAACTTCATCGTTCCGCGCGTGCTGGAAATGACCTACACCGCCAACGACCTCAAAGCATGGGCACAGGACCTTGGTCACGATGGCGAACCCTTCATCTTCGACCCTGAGCGCCGCGCCATCTTGCGCGCTGAGCTGGATGCCTACTACGCACGTCTTTATGGACTGACCCGTGACGAACTGCGTTATATCCTCGATCCCTCCCATGTACTGGGCGAGGATTATCCTAGCGAAACATTCCGCGTCCTTAAGAAAAGCGAATTGCGTGAGTTCGGCGAATACCGCACGCGCAACCTGGTGCTCCGTGAGCTCGACCGCATGACGCTTGCCGAGGCAAATTGCGAGCCCTATGCCAGCCTGTTGAATCCGCCGCCGGGGCAGCATGCAACGCCGGCCTACTCGTCCCACGGCATCATTCGGAACGAGGTTGATGCGCGACTGGTCGGACTACTGCTTGCCATGATCAGGCAGCACGGCCGCTTGCCGCGCCGGCAACTGGCTGATGCAGTCACCATGGCAGCAGAACCAAGCGTGCTAATCCGTCTAGTTGATGTGCAAGACGCTGCCTTCGTTGCTGAGTTCCAGGCCAAGCATCTTGGAATCTTCGATGCCGGTCGGACGGCGGGCGATCGCATCCAAAATTGGCTTCGTCATTACGAATCTATCGGCGCGATACGGACTGACGCCACGCAGCTTTTGGCTATCCAGGGAGCAGCTCTCCCCGACGAAGTAATAGTTGACGAGGATGTGGTACGGGTCGCGGACATTCTGACTAGTGCCGCAGCACAAGCTTCTTTGGGGACGCCGGCGATTGACGGTGATGAATTCACCGACACATCGGCGAAGCAAGCCTGAATGATGGAGTAACGGGATGGAGCAGCTGATTCAGCATCTACCAAAGGAGAGGCGAGCCCCGCGTCTATGGTTCAAGCAGCTCACCATTTTTTCGGAACCCGACACGGCGCACATTGTCAGGGACGTGTTCTTCAGGCGGGGGCTCAACGTGGTATGGGCCAAGGAACCCGCTGCGGGCAGTGCAGTCGGACTCCATGCCGCTGGTCACGGTGTTGGCAAGACGTCGCTGTGTCTATTGCTTCGTTACTGCTTGGGAGACCCATCAAAAGCAGTAACCGAGCTCCGTGACGAGCTTTGTAGCGAGTTCCCTAAGGGTGGCGTGATCGCGGTCATGCATGTGGAGGGCCGCCCTTACACGCTATGCCGCTACTTCAACCCCCACAAGGATGGCTTCGTCATTAATGGTGAAGGTGCCGAGGATGTCTGGGCTCAAGAGGCAGATAGTAACGATCGAGATTTCCTGAAGCGCTTGGCCAGCGACATGATGAGTTCCGTGTCACCGGGCAGCATCCCGGATACAGGCCAGGCGATTGAATGGAGGCACATCTTGGCTTGGATCAGCCGCGATCAGGGCTCGCGATTCAAATCATTCTTCGCCTGGCGTGAGGGCGAGGGATCAGGCATGCAGCGTAGTCGTCAAGACCCGCCGATCGTAGTGCGCGCCGTACTCGGGCTGATGGATCAATCCGAATCTTTGCTAATGGGCCGTATTGCGGCACTGGAACATGAGTTGGAGCAGGCAAAGCAGACAAGGGGCAATCTGCAGAGAGAGCCAGCGCTGATCCGGCGTCGCATCGAATCAAATCTTCGCGCGATGGGGGCGCTTCCCGACGATCTGCCAGTACGTGCCGCGGGCCTGTTCGACGATTCGGTGGAGAATCGCGTTAGGACTGCGAGTGAGAAGGCAACAAGTCGTCTGGCACAGTTGGAGCTTGAGCAAGAACAGGCTGATCAGAATCTGGCTGAACTTCGGGCAGATTTGAAGTTGCGCCGAAGCGAGAGCGAGAGGGCTGTCGCTGAGTACGACCTTGCGGTTGCCGGCCGGCGCGGCGATGAGGAGGCATACAAGTCGGTTGGAGCCAAACTGTTGAAGCTCAGGAACCTTGCCGGGCATTGTGAAGAAGGAAATATCCCATTCTCTCACTGTCAGCATGTGCAGATGGAGATCAGCCTTCTCTCGTTGAGCAGCTTTCGAGATCAGCGGGACAAGCAGAACCTCCAAAATGCGATGAATGAGTCATCAGGTAGAGCTGTGGCAGCGCTGGTGCGAAAGAATCAAATGGCATCAATGGTTCAGGCGCTTGAGCGGAGGGAGGAGGAACTAAAAGCCACGCTGACTAAGATCCGCATGTCCAGAAGAACGGCCGAGATCGAGGCCAGTAGGTGGCCGAACTTACTGGAAGAGCTCTCCCGCTGGGAAGGCTCGGCTGGTTCGGCTTCCGCACAGTCGGAGGTCAATGCTATACAAGCCGAGATTGTTAATATTGAAAGGGAGCTTGGTAGTGCACGGATTCAGCTGGCCCTACTGCATCAGGATAAGTCCGTTAGAGAGAGAGCATTGGCGTCCATAACAGATGCGCTTACAAAGTCCCTGTTGCCGGACGGTGCTTTCGCTGTATTCGACCCGCGCGATGAAGACCGCCCATTTCGCTTGTCAATGCGGGGTGGAGAAGCCTATAGAGTTCTGGAAGTACTGTTGGGCGATATCGCTTGCATGCTCGATAGCGCAGGCTCTGCAAGCTCCCTTCCCGGCCTCGTGATCCATGACTGCCCTAGAGAAGCAGACATGAGTATAGGCTTGTATGAGAACTTCCTTTCTCTAGTAAACGCACTTGAAAGGGACGGCTTCAAAGACGTCGATCTGCCATTCCAATACATCGTAACGACTACCACCCCTCCTCCGACCGACTTGCAAGACGGGGTGGTGCGCTTGGAGCTCGATCCAAGTTCGAATGAGCGCATTCTCTTCCGTCGCCGCTTTGGCATCGAGCAAAGCTCCCTTTCTGCGCAGGGGGGGGGGCGATGACAGACGTGCCACCCGCGCTTGTTTCGAAGGCGCTCACCGACAATGGCTATGACCTGATCTCGGCACGAAGGGGTGGCTGGTTCGTAGCTGGGATCAGTGGGTCCAATGCGAGCGTGCTCATCCAAGTCGTCGAAGTAGGCATCTTGCTAGCATTGCCGGGGGCGGATACTGCGGCGCGGATCGGTCTTGAGACCTCAGGCGAGCTGCCGCCCGTAGGAATGGGCAGTGTCGGACTGGCAAAAGGTGCCTCCCAGATCTTCGAAGCACTGCGTGTACTGCACTCTCTGCTGCGGCATCCAGTTGCTGTGCTGTCATACAGGGTTGAATCGCGCTTGGCGGCTATACCCGAAACGGAACGAACGCGTGAAGTCCGTCAGCGGATTGGCCAAGACGTGTTCCGCGAAGCGCTGATGGACTTTTGGCAGGGGCGTTGTGCCGTAACTGGGATGGTCCTTCCACGAAAACTGTTGCGCGCTAGCCATTGCAAGCCGTGGGCCCAAGCAAATCACTCCGAGCGACTAGACCCTTTCAATGGTCTGCTCCTATCCGTTCACCTTGATGCGATGTTTGATGCAGGTCTGATTTCTTTCAGCGACGAGGGTGTGCTTTTGTGCTCCGGACAACTGAATGCCTCGGTACGGGGCCATTTCTCAATTGCGGCTCGGCAGCGGCTCCGATCCTTAAGTCCAGGCCATATTCCTTACCTTTCTTGGCATCGGGAACATCTCTTCGAGGGCGAGGGGTTCAGTCGTATGTGAGGACCGCTTGCGACGATACCTACTGCAGGTGTGAGCGAGCAGGCGCCGTCCAGGTTCTAGAACTGCAGATTGCTACAGCTAGAGCAAGGATTGAATCCGTAAAGTCTGCTTTCAGCAAGTCGCTCGATTGCAGGAGTGTATCGGCTTCAGAAAAGAATATGCCGACCTATTCGTTGGGAAGCGTGGCTTCGGTCTGGGCGCGCTCGCGCGGTATAATTAGGTGTACCGCGGGCCGTTGATCATTCCGTTGTGGGGCATTTTCAATTCGGGTTCTGCCCCGATATCACGGACGGTTCTAAAAGAGCTGTAACTTTCTGATCCTGCCTGGCGACCCTTCGCCGCATCCTTGGGTTGCGGCGTCGCTCGATGTAGTCAAACACATCCGCTCTTGCGCATCCAGTGTGGGGTAGCTCGTTCGATAGATCCGCTGGCGCTTCAGTAGTCCAAAAGCCTTCGCAGGCCGCGTTGTCGCCGCAATGCCCCACAGCGCTCATTGAGCAGATCAGCCCGTTAGCCGCGAGATACCGCTGGCAGTCACCGCTGCGGAACTGACTGCCGCCATCCGAATGCAGGATCACCTCATCGCTTCCTTACCACTGCGAGACCGCCATCTGCACAGCCCGGATCACCATCTGACGGTCCTGCCGAGCGTGCATTGACCAGCCCGCAATGCGCTGGTCGTACAGATGCAGCACGATGCACAGATACAGCTTGCCCTGCTGGGTCTTGATCTCGGTGATATCGGTCACCCACTTGGTTTCCGGCTCCGGCGCGAGAAAATCGCGTTCAAGCAGGTTGACCACACCCGGCGGCGTTACGGACGGGCTGCCACGCCTCCCGCGACGCTTCCGCCGGGTCCAGCCCTGCAGGCCGTCAGCCGCCATCAGGCGCGCGACCCGGTTCAAGCTGGCACTCTCGCCCTCCTCAGCCGGGTCTTCGCGCATGCGACCAGCCCCCAATGTACCGCGGCTGTCTTCATGCAGTTCGCGCATCCGTACCACCAGGCGCTCATTGTCGACCTGCCGGGCGCTCTCATGGCGCTTACTCCACTGGTAGTAGTCGCTGGCCGATACCTTCAGGCACCGGCAGATCAGCCGGATCGGAAACTCATCGCGGCAACGTTCGATCACCTGATACCTCAGGATGATCCCTTTGCAAAGAACGTCGCCGCTTCTCGCAAAAAATCCCGTTCCTTCTTTACCGCGCCAGCTCACGCTTGAGGCGTGCCAACTCCTCATCCCGTGGTGTCCCGGCGCCCCCGAAGGCTATAGCTCCCGGGCTCTGTGCCTCGCGTTTCCAGCGGGTCAGTACGGTGTCGCGAGTTCCCAGCTCCCGGGCCACCTGGGCGCAGGTGACGCCGGGCTGGCTCGCCTGCTCAACCGCACCGCGCTTGAACTCGGCACTGAACTTCCTACGCTTTGACATGAACACTCCCTATGGCCTGGATCGGCCTTCTCGTAAGTGTCCGTGAGAACGGGGGTAGAACCTGCCGAATATCAACCGGGTTAAACGATCATGCTCGCACTTCCGAGGTGATTCTGTACGGAGTGAGGCGTGATCCAGCAGGGATGCAATGTGCCCAACGTCCACCGCATCTACCGCCGTTCAACGCAGATACCCCGACTGCTCGATAACCGCATCCACCGCGGCCGCATCGTCATACCGCAGTTCCAGCAACGTCGCGATCGCTGTGGCCTTATCCGGCTGCGCGGCGTAATACGCGCTCGCGATCCGGTACCCCACGTAGTACCCCAGGTCGCTCACCCCGAAGCGGTTGGCGCTGCTGTTGTACAGCCAGTCGCGGTAGTCGTTGCCACGCCGGTCGGCCTGAAACTGCGCGTTCAATTCGGCCTCGTGCGCCGGCCCATACACGTACAGCGGCAATGCGGGCTTCTTCCCGGTCACCAGCTCGGCAACCAGCTCCGCCACGCCTTCGCGCAGAGCGTACTGGGCGAGGGTATCGCCCGCTTCAACCTGCTGGGTGTGGATGTACTCGTGGATGTTGTTCTGCCCGTTGTTGTGGAACGGCTGCGAGGCATAGAAGGTCCGCAGCCGGGTCTGCAGGGGCTCGGGAAGTTCCGAGACATCGACGCTGTCGTCGCCCAAGGCGAGTTCGGCGCCGATCAGTACCTTGTCGTCCAGGGTGGTGCCGCCGGTGCGCAGCACGCCGATGGCGTAGGTGATGGTGGCCGGGCGCAGGGCCGGATACAGGCGTTTGAGTGCGGCCAGGTCTGCGTCGAGCGGAGCGGTGGCGGCGAAGGCGCGACCGGTCAGCGGGCGCACCGAGGCCCAGTACTGCGGCCAGGCGTCGATCGCCGCAACGTACTGCTCGTCGGTGTAGCCGCGCGCCTGCATCAGGGCGTGCAGGCCGGGGGTGCCCTTGTCGATGTAGAGCGTGTTGATCAGTTGCTTCCTGCGCACCGGATCTGCTTCGGCGCGGATGGCGTCGTGGGCGATCCAGAAGTTCGCGATGTCGCGTGTCTCCACCTGCGGCGCGGCGGCCGCAGTGGCCGTCGCCGTGCCTGCCGCAAGAAGCGCCACGAGCCTCCACATCCATGCCTTCATGCCGGTCGCCTTGCGGTGGGTATCCACCGTTGGATGCAGAAGGCGGTGAGAAGGTTTAGACGGCTGCCTTGGGGAATACCGACCCGCAGCGGGCATTCCCGTGAATGCCCGCCCGGCCGCGCAGTTACTTCGGCATCAGCACGCTGTCCACGACATGGATGACGCCGTTGGACTGGGTAACGTCGGCGATGCTGATCGCCGCCTTGCCGCCCTTGGCATCCACCACCCAGAGCTTGCCATCGTGCAGTTTGATGGTCAGCGGCTCGCCTTGAACGGTTTTGAGCGTTGCCGTGCCGCCGTGCTTTTTGGCGTCGGCGGTCAGCTGCATGGAGGTGTAGGTGCCGGGGACGACGTGATAGGTGAGGATCTTGGTCAGGTCGGCCTTGTGCTCGGGTTTGACCAGAGTATCGACGGTGCCCGCCGGCAGTTTGTCGAAGGCGGCGTTGGTGGGCGCGAAGACGGTGAAGGGGCCTTTGCCGTTGAGGGTGTCGACCAGACCGGCGGCCTTCACGGCGGCGACCAGGGTGGTGTGATCCTTGGAGTTGATGGCGTTCTCAACGATGGTCTTCGTCGGGTACATCGCCGCGCCGCCGACCATGACGGTATCGGCGGCAACGCTGAGCAGAGGGGTGGTGCCGAGTACGGCGAAGCTGGCGGCGACGGCGATGCGTTGAAGAAGAGCGTGCATGGTGCTTCTCCTGATCTGATATGCCCTCGGGGTGAGGGGTACTGAAGGTACGTAGCGGGCAGACAGGCGGATGCACGTGGGAGCGACTATTTCCAACGGACCGGTGCCATGTACCCGCTATGCGTATTCAGATTCCTTCGCCGTGGCGACGCCCTAGAATGGACGAACCGCCCGGTGGCGGGATCAGCCGCATAGGGAGCGTGCGATGCGTGTGGGCAGACCTTCATTGACGCAGTTGCGTGCAGACCGCGATGCGCTTCAGTACGCGATCGATGTGGAGGCGGCCCGGTTGGCGGCGCAGCAGACACCGGCCGACCGTTACGCGGAGGCCTTGATGCCGCTCACGTCGCGACTGGTCGAGATCCGCCGTCAGATTCTGCTGAAGACGCCCGCGCGCGAATCGATGGCCCGCTGCCGCGAACTGGAGCGGCTCACGTCGGCGCCCGGGAGGCGCTCGGCAACCGAACAGTACGCGCTGGAATCGGAGCTGCGCGACCTGCACCTGCATTTCAGCAACCCCCGGCGCCGGCCGCTGACGCTGAAGGTGCTGATGATCTTCGTGGCCGTTGTCGCCGCGATGGTCTTCCTGCCGCGCCTGATCGTGGACTGGCTGGTGGGTTAGTCCACGGCGACGGCGCGCGCGTCGGCGGGCTGCTCCCGCAGCGCCCGGCGCAGCGCGTCGAAGATGCGTGGGTCCTGCGCCTGGGCGGCGTTGAAACGCAGCAGCCCACCAGCGCTCAGTGATGGACTGAACGCATTGCCCGGCGCAAGTACCACGCCGTCGGCCAGGCAGGTGCGCGCCAGGGTGGCCGCATCGCGGCCGTCGGGCAGGTGGCACCACAGCAGCATCCCGGCCTGCGGCACCAGCCAGGGGCGGATGCCCAGCGCGGCCAGCCGCGCCAGGGTGTGCTCGCGTGCTACGGCCAGGCGGGTACGGATGGACTCCACATGGCGGCGGTAGCCGCTGTCGGTCAGCGCGGTGTGCAGGATGTCGGCGGCCAGGCGCCCGCCGCCGAAGCTGGTGGCGATCTTCAGGTCGGCCAGCCGCTCGATCCAGTCGCCGCGCGCGGCGATGAAGCCGCAACGCACCGCTGCGGACAGCGTCTTGGAGAAGCTCCCCACCTGGATCACCCGTGACAGCCCATCGAACGCGGCCAGGCGCGGTGCGGGCGTGTGTTCGAAGTCCGCGAACAGATCGTCCTCGACGATCACCAGGTCGCTGTGCTCGGCCAACGACAGCAGGCGGTGCGCGGTGGCCGGCGACAACACCGCACCGGTCGGGTTGTGGATGCCCGAATTGGTGATGTACAGCCGTGGCGAATGCGCTTCCAGTGCAGCGGCGAAGGCAGCCACGTCCGGCCCGTTGGCGGTGTAGGGCACGCCCACCACCTGCACCCGGTGCGCCTTGAGCAGTGCCAGGAAGTTGAAATAGCACGGGTCGTCGATCAGCACGGTGTCGCCCGGCTCGAGCAGGAAACGGCAGATCAGGTCGATCGCGTGCGATCCCGATTCGGTCAGCATGATCTGCTCGGGTGCGGCATCGATGCCGTGGCCGGCCAGGCGCCGCGCCAGAAGCTGCCGCAACGGCGGCAGCCCAAGCGGAGTGGCGTAGCCGGCCAGTGCCGATGCGCTGCTGCGCGCGGCATGGCGCAGGCCACGGCGGATCCCATCCACGTACATCCAGTCGTCGGGCAGCCAGCCGCAGCCCGGTTTGAGCACGCTGGCGTCCTGCTCCAGCGACTGCCGCGCCAGCCACAGCGGGTCCACCTGGCGATCACGCGGCGGTCCCATGTCGGCCAGCGCCAGCGGTGCCACCGGCCCGGTGACGTAGAAGCCGGAGCCGGGCTGGGCCACGATCAGCCCTTCGGCCGCCAACCGCTCGTAGGCCTCCACTATGGTGGACACCGACAACTGCAGTGCCCGGGCCTGCGCACGCACCGAGGGCAGGCGCATGCCGGGTAGATAGGTGCGCGCGGTGATCTTCGTGCGCACGGCGGTCATCACCGCATCGATGCGGGTGGCGGGCAGCGTCATCGGTGCGTGCATTCCGTAGGGGAGGTTGGGGCATAACAGTTACGTCGAAGTGTACTGGACTGTCTCTGGGGGAAGGCCGGGTCGGCATGATCCACTGGCCGTCCCCTACAAGGATTGGACGATGGACAACGCGACACGCGGCTGGATGAACGGGTTGATTGGCGTGGTGATCTTTGCCGGCTCACTGCCGGCGACCCGTGTGGCAGTGGCGGATCTGGACCCGCTGTTCCTGACCGCCGCGCGCGCCAGCATCGCCGCCGTGCTCGGGTGGGCGCTGCTGCACGCGCTGGGCCAGCGGCGACCGGCCGCAGCGGTGTTGCCTGCGCTGGCGGTCGTGGCGCTGGGGGTGGTGGTCGGATTTCCGCTGCTCACCGCCTTGGCGCTGCAGCATGTGTCATCGGCGCACTCGATCGTGTTCCTCGGGCTGCTGCCCCTGAGCACGGCGGTGTTCGGCGTGCTGCGCGGCGGCGAGCGGCTGCGCCCCGCGTTCTGGGGGTTCTCGCTGCTCGGCAGCGCGGTGGTGGTCGGCTACGCGCTCGGCAACGGTATCGAGGCTTCGCTGCAGGGCGACCTGCTGATGCTGGCGGCGGTGGTGGTGTGCGGGCTGGGGTATGCCGAAGGTGCGCGGTTGGCGCGCACGCTGGGTGGCTGGCAGGTGATCAGCTGGGCGCTGGTGGTGTCGCTGCCGGTGATGCTGCCGCTGTTGCTGCTGCGCTGGCCGGCATCGTGGGCACAGGTGGGCGCGCCCGCCTGGTGGGGGCTGGGCTACGTGTCGGTGTTCAGCATGTTGATCGGTTTCATGTTCTGGTACCGCGGCCTGGCCCAGGGCGGGATCGCCGCCGTCGGCCAGCTGCAGTTGCTGCAGCCGTTCTTCGGCCTGGCCTTGGCCGCGCTGCTGCTGCACGAAACCGTGAGCCCGATGATGCTGGTGGTCACGCTGTGCGCGGTGGCCTGCGTGGCGGGCGCACGGCGGTTCGCGCGCTGAGGCGTCAGCCGCTGACCAGGCCGTGTCCGCCCACCGGCGCGGTCTCGAAGCGTTCGCCGAAGCCGGTGATCATCGGGCGCGCCTGGGCGATGGCCGCCTGCACGGCCGGCAGGGCGAGGGAGGCGCGGTGCAGGTCGGCGCTCTCCCATGCCTCGGTGATCCAGATCGCGTCCGGATCGGCCGGGTCGGTGGCAACCACGTAGCTCAGGCAGCCGGGCATGGCGCCGGTGCCGTCCAGAAGAATCGCGATCACCCGATCGCGCTCGCCGGCCGCAGTCTTCATCTTGCCGATCAATCCGTACATGGTGCACTCCTAAACAGGTCAGGTGCCCATGCTGGGCATGCGGGCGGCACAGGTCAACGCCGGCCACATTGAGGGGCTGGCGGCGCTGCGGTATCCTGCGCGCCGCTTTCGCCTCCGGGCCGGACCTGCTGTGATGACGCCACCCTGACAACGCGCTGACGACGCGCCCGTGCCAGTGCCGGGTCCAGGGAGTGCCTTGTTTTCATCACACAACGCGCCGCGCGCCGCGCCGGTGCGTGGAGTTTTTTTCATGTCCGTTTCCTATCCGCTGCGCCAGCAATGGCTCGGCAATATCCGTGGCGACCTGCTGTCCGGCGCCGTCGTGGCACTGGCGCTGATCCCCGAAGCGATCGCCTTCTCGATCATCGCCGGCGTCGACCCCAAGGTCGGTTTGTACGCGTCGTTCTGCATCGCGGTGGTCACCGCCATCGCCGGCGGCCGCCCCGGCATGATTTCGGCGGCCACCGGCGCGATGGCCCTGGTGATGGTCGACCTGGTCCGCGACCACGGCCTGCAGTACCTGCTGGCTGCGACGATCCTGGCCGGCCTGCTGCAGGTGGTGGCCGGCGCATTGAAGCTGGGGGCGCTGATGCGCTTCGTGTCGCGTTCGGTGATCACCGGTTTCGTCAACGCGCTGGCCATCCTGATCTTCCTGGCGCAGATGCCCGAGCTGATCGGACGGTCCTGGCAGGTATGGGCGGTGTGCGCGGCCGGGCTGGCGATCATCTACCTGCTGCCGCGGCTGACCCGTGCGGTGCCGTCGCCGCTGGTGGCGATCGTGGTGCTGACCGCGCTGTCGATCGGATTTGGCTGGGAGGTGCGCACGGTCGGCGACATGGGCGCACTGCCGGACAGCCTGCCGACGTTCCTGTTCCCGGATGTCCCGTTGACCTGGGATACGCTGCGCCTGCTGCTGCCGGTGTCGGCGACGCTGGCTGTCGTGGGTCTGCTGGAGTCGATGATGACCGCGCAGATCGTCGAGGACATGACCGACACCCCCAGCCAGCGCAACCGCGAATGTGCAGGACAGGGCCTGGCCAACATCACCGCCGGGCTGTTCGGCGGCATGGGCGGCTGCGCGATGATCGGGCAGTCGGTGATCAACGTGTCCTCGGGCGGGCGCGGGCGGCTGTCGTGCCTGGTCGCCGGTGTGCTGTTGCTGCTGCTGGTGGTCTATGGCGCCCACTGGGTGCGACAGATTCCGATGGCCGCGCTGGTGGCGGTGATGATCATGGTCAGCATCGGCACCTTCCATTGGCGCTCGTTCCAGGAACTGCGGCTGCACCCGAAGAGCTCGTCGCTGGTGATGGTGGCCACCGTGGTGGTCACCGTGATCACCCACGACCTGGCCAAGGGAGTGTTGACCGGGGTGCTGCTGTCGGCGCTGTTCTTCGCGCGCAAGGTGGGGCGCATGCTCGATGTCCACGCCGTCGCGCAGGCCGATGGCAGCTGCACCTACACCGTCGCCGGGCAGGTGTTCTTCGCGTCGGCCGGGCAGTTCGCTGCCAGCTTCGATCTGCAGCATGTTCCCGCGCGCGTGGCGATCGACCTGTCGAACGCGCACTTCTGGGACCTCAGCGCGGTGGCTGCGCTGGAACGGGTGGTGGCCAGGCTGCGTGCGCATGGCGCGCAGGTCGAGGTCCGCGGGCTCAATGCGGCCAGCCAGACCCTGGTCGAGCGCCTGGCGCGGACACCGGGCGTGGATGGGCTGCCACCGGGCAGACACTGAACCCGGTCAGGAAACGCGGCTAAACATCGGCGCGGCAAGGCCGTTATCCAGCTCAATGCCCGGTGCGTGTCGCCGTCGCACGTACCCCTGCCAGCCCGGGCGTGAGTGTCACCGCCCCGGGGTGGACCGCAATGGACTGCGCGATGCCGTAGTGGCGCTCGATGGCGTCCGCTGACCCGTACCCCTTTTCCGGAACCGCCCCCATGCCTGCGTCCCGCTCGACCGCTTCCAAGCGCCCCGGCAGCATCGCCAACCGGCTGATGCTGGGTACCGCGCTGATTGCCATGCTCTGCTTCGGCGTCACCGCTGCCATCAGCTACCGCGAAGCCAGCGAGGCGCTGGTGGAATCTTCGCGTCGAACCATGCAGAGCCAGGCCGAGTCCGAGGCGCGCCGGGTCAACGCGGACCTTTCCGCCGCCTTTGCCACCAGCCAGGCGCTGGCCGACAGCCTGGTGGTGCAGCACGCCACCGGCACCCTGTCGCGCGCCACCGCCGCACAGATCCTGCAGCAGCAGCTGCGCTCGCACCCGGAGTGGGTGGGCCTGGGCACGCTGTGGGAACCGCAGGCGTTCGACGGCAAGGATGCGGACTTCGTCGATGCCGAGGCCCACGATGGCACCGGCCGTTTCATGAGCTACTGGGCCTGGCAGGACGGCAACCCGGTGCAGGACGTGCTCAAGGGCTACGACGTGCCCGGCGATGGCGACTGGTACCTGCGCCCGCGCGAGCTCAAGCGCCCTACCGTGGCCGAGCCGTACCGCTATGAGATCGGCGGCAAGCCGGTGCTGATGACCACGCTGTCCACGCCGGTGCTGGACAACGGCACCTTCCTCGGTGCGGTGACCGTGGACTTCGGCCTGGCCGCACTGCAGGAGCGCCTGGCCGCGCTGCGTCCGATGGGCGAGGGCCATGTGGAGCTGATTTCGCCGGCCGGCATCGTGCTGGCCGCCGCCGACGCCAAGGAGATCGGCACGCGCCGTGAGGACGCGGCCACCCGGCAGCTGCTGGCGCAGATTGCCGCGGACAAGCCGTACGAGGACTTCCACGAAGATGCCGCCGGCAACGTCAAGGCGTACGTGCCGCTGCGCATCGGCGGCAGCCAGGAACGCTTCGCGCTGGGCGTGATCGTGCCGCACGACCTGATCACCGCGCAGGCCCGCGCGCTGCTGTGGATCATCCTGGCCGTGGGCCTGGGTGCGGCGCTGGTACTGAGCGGCAGCGTCTATGTGCTGCTGCGTCGCCAGGCGATCCGTCCGCTGGCCGACGCGGTGCGGCTGTCGGCCGAGGTGGCCGATGGCCGCCTGGACACGCCGCTGCCGGCCGTGCGCGACGATGAAGTGGGCCGCCTGCTGCAGTCGATGCAGCGCATGCGCGACCAGTTGCAGGCGGTGATGGCCGCGCAGGGCGAGATGGCGCAGCGCCATGAGGCGGGTGAACTGAGCTACCGCATGGACGCCGAGGGCTTCCCGGGCGCGTATGGCCGCATGGTGCACGACACCAACCACCTGGTGGGCGCCAACATCGGCGTGACCCGTCGCCTGGTCGAGGTGATGCAGCGCTACGCGGTCGGCGACCTGTCCCCGGACATGGATCGCCTGCCCGGCGAGCAGGCCGCGTTCACCGCGGCGATGGACACCACCAAGGCCAACCTGCGTGCGATCAACACGCAGATCCAGGACCTGGCCGGCGCGGCGGCGATCGGCGATTTCAGCCAGCGCGGCGACGTGGTGCGTTTCGACCACGATTTCCGACTGATGGTGGAAAACCTCAACACGATGATGCAGGTCAGCGACGGCAACCTGCAGCAGATCTCCGAACTGCTGCGTGCCATCGCCGCAGGCGACCTGACCGCGCGCATGCACGGTGAGTTCCACGGCGTGTTCGCGCGGATGCGCGACGATGCCGATACCACCGTGAACCAGCTCACCGACATCGTCGGCCGCATCCAGCAGGCCACCGACAGCATCAACCTGGCGGCCGGCGAGATCGCCTCGGGCAACAGTGATCTGTCGCGCCGTACCGAGCAGCAGGCGGCGAGCCTGGAGGAAACCGCCGCATCGATGGAAGAGCTGACCTCCACCGTGCGCCAGAACACCGACCACGCGGTGCAGGCCAACCAGCTGGCCGCCGGCGCAGCCGACGTGGCCTCGCAGGGCGGGCTGGTGGTGGGCCAGGTGGTGACCACGATGGCTGGCATCGAAGCGTCCTCCAAGCGTATCGCCGAAATCATCACGGTCATCGACGGCATCGCCTTCCAGACCAACATCCTGGCCCTGAACGCGGCAGTGGAAGCCGCGCGTGCCGGCGAACAGGGGCGCGGCTTTGCGGTCGTCGCCTCGGAAGTGCGGGCGCTGGCGCAGCGCTCGGCGGGGGCTGCCAAGGAGATCAAGACGCTGATCGACGACTCGGTCGAGCAGGTCAGCCAGGGCTCGGCGCTGGTGCAGACCGCCGGCCGCACGATGGAAGACATCGTCAGTGGCGTGCGCCGCGTCAACGACATCATGGCCGAGATCTCTGCCGCCTCGAAGGAGCAGTCGGCCGGCATCGAGCAGGTCAACCAGACCATCACCCAGATGGACGAAACCACGCAGCAGAATGCCGCGCTGGTCGAGGAAGCGACGGCGGCGGCACGGGCGATGGAAGAGCAGGCGCAGCAGCTCGCCACCGCGGTGTCGATCTTCCGCCTGCAGGCGCCGGCCGCACCGCTGCAGCGTGCCACCGGTCGCGCGCACGCGCTGGTGTGAGCCACGCATCCGGCATGCGCGCGGTGGCGCATGCCGGACCCCGCGCGCTTCACCCTGGAATCATCCGGCGGATCTAGACTTGTGGCCATGCCCATGACCGCGCCGACACCGCCATGACAGCGCCTTCCGACCGCCTCGGTCTTTCCGCACTGACGGCGCTGGTGGTCGGGTCGATGATCGGCGCGGGCATCTTCTCGCTGCCGCAGAACATCGCGCGCAGCGCCGGTCCGGGGGCCGCGCTGATCGGCTGGGCGATCAGCGGTCTGGGCATGCTGATGCTGGCGTTCGTGTTCCAGAACCTGGCCAACCGCAAGCCCGGGCTGGACACCGGCATCTACGCCTACGCCAAGGCCGGGTTCGGCGACTACATCGGGTTCTCTTCGGCCTGGGGCTACTGGGTCTGTTCGCTGCTGGGCAATGTCAGCTACTTCGTGCTGATCTTCAGCGGCCTGGGCTACTTCGTGCCGGCCTTCGGCGAAGGCAACACCTGGCAGGCGGTGGCCTGCGCCTCGGTGCTGCTGTGGGCGATGCACGCGATGATCCTGCGCGGCATCCGCGAAGCCGCACTGGTCAACGCGGTGGTCACCGTGGCCAAGATCGTGCCGATCGTGGTGTTCCTCATCATTGCCGCGATCGGCTTCCAGGCCGACATCTTCACCGGCGATTTCTGGGGCACCGCCACGCTGGGCAGTCTCGGCGAGCAGTTGCGCGGGATGATGCTGATCACCGTGTGGGTGTTCATCGGCATCGAGGGCGCAAGCATCTACTCCCGCCGCGCCGGACGCCGTGCGGATGTCGGCCGCGCGACGGTGATCGGGTTCCTGTGCGTGCTGGCGCTGCTGATGCTGGTCAACCTGCTGTCGATGGGCGTGCTTGGCCACCAGAAGCTGGCACACCTGCACAACCCGTCGATGGCGTTCGTGCTCGAAGCCATCGTTGGCCCGTGGGGAGCCACGCTCATCATCATCGGCATGATCGTATCGGTGCTCGGCGCACTGCTGGCCTGGGTGCTGTTGTGCGCCGAAGTGCTGTACGCGGCCGCAGGCGACGGCACGATGCCGGCGTTCCTGGCCCGGCAGAACGCCAACGACGTGCCGGCCAACGCATTGTGGCTGACCAACGGGCTGATCCAGCTGTTCCTGGTGGTCACCCTGTTCAGTGCCGGCACCTACACCAGCCTGGTGCTGCTGGGCGCGTCGATGGCGCTGGTGCCGTATCTGTTCTCGGCCGGCTATGGCGTCCTGATCGCGTGGCGCGGCGACGGCTACGCCGATGCATCCGCACCGCGCCGGCGCGACCTGGTGGTAGCGACGCTGGCCACGGTGTATGCGGTATGGCTGGTGTATGCCGGCGGCATGGCGCAGGTGATGTTGTCGGCGCTGCTGTACGCGCCGGGCATGCTCATGTTCGCGCTGGCCAAGCGGCAGCACGGGCAACCGGTGTTCACGCCGGTGGAGTGGGGCATCGCCGTGTGCGTGCTGGTGGTGGCGTTGTGCGGTGTATGGGGGCTGTGGCACGGCAGCCTGAGGCTTGCCTGAGCCGCACCGGCAGTGAGGCCCGGCTCAGCCCAGCCAGGCCTGGCCACCTCGCGCAGTGTTCCTGCCTTGATCCGCCATGTCGGCATCGAGCCGCAGGTGGTCGAGTACCTGGTGACGCCGCCGACCCGCGAGAGGCGGGTCGCGCTGATCCAGCGCGCCGGCCTGGAGGTGCGCCAGGCACTGCGGCAGAACGTGCCGCCTTACGCCGCGTTGGCCCTGGACGACCTGCGGCTGGATCACAACCACCTGCTCGATGCGATGCTGCCGCCGCTGCCGGACTGCGCCGGTGCGGGCGTCAAGCGATCGCCGCGGTGATGGGCGCGCGCGTGGCAGCGCCAGAAATCTGAAGCCTGCGCGGCGGGGGAAGAACAAAAAAAGGCCCGGTCGATGACCGGGCCCAGAGGGTCGTGCAGTGCGCTGATTACCAGCGCAGACCTTCGAAGGGGTTCCAGCTGGTGTTGCCCTTCACCCGATCCAGGTAATACGCGTAATTGGTGGTGATCGCGACCAGCAGCGACCACACCACCAGCAGCGTACGGCCGATGAAGCCCGGCAGGATCATCGCCACCACGTACAGCGCCACGGTCACGGCGAGGACCACGATGGCCTTGCGCCACAGGCCGAGGATGAACAGGTAGATCCAGGTGAAGAACAGCGCGAAGAAGTTGAAGTTGATCTTCACTTTCTCGCCGAACGGCAACTTCTGCAGGGCATCCTTGAAGCCCGGAGCGTTGGGCGCACCGTGCTTCTCGAAGAAGTTGAAACGGAGCTGCCACTTGGGGCTGTACTGAGAGGTGTTGAAGGAGTCCATATCCATTTTCTAGGTTGTAAACGCTTTCATCATAGCTTTCGTATATGACAGTACGCCAGTGTATCGACGCGAACGTGTCGGAAAGTCGTCGCGTGAGAGCCGTCACACATTGCGGTGAATTTTCAGATAGGGTGCGCAATCCCTCGGCGGATGCCGTTGGGAATGACCGCAGGACACAGGACACGGAGACCATGTCGAGTATTTCCTCGCGCCACGGCGCGGGCCCCGCCAATCGCCCGATCGCACCATGCCCGGTCGCGACCCAGGCCCAGCAGCTGCTGGCCCAGCAACAGTTGACCCAGGCAGCCTCGCGCGCGCTGGCCACCGCCGCTGCCGCGCTGGCCCCGGCCGACCGCGAACTGCGCTGACGCACCCGTTCCGCACGCGCCGCCCGATCGGGACGGCGCGTGCCCGGCAGGCCAGCGCAACGCGGCGCGCGGGACACGATCAAAGGCGACAGGGTGTCTTCCGTGGGTGTGTGGACCCTGCGGAACATGGCGCGCGCTGTACAGCCAACACGAAGGCGATCCGGCCGGCAGAAACTGCGCAGGGAACGACCTGGCGCGGGTAGGTGGGCGCTGCGGCGGTCGCATGCCTTCCTGGCGATGCGGCGGATGCCCGTTTACAACATGAATGGGGAAATCCCCGTGGCACAAGGGCTGCGACGCTTTGTCGCGATCAGCACCGCCGGGCAGGGCGGCGGTTGGCTGAATGGGGAGAAATCACGGGGGCTGGCCTTCGCACCCGGCTTACATTTCGCCTCATAGACTGAGCCGCATTTTTCGCCTCAAGCCTGTTGGAGAGTACGTGGGTTCCGGTAGTGACAGACATCAGCTGCGTACCGGTTGCCGGTCCACGCAGGCAGGACGCAATCGCGCCGCTGGGTGCGCCGGGATCGGGATGATCCACTTCGTACCGGGTTCGCCCGGTTTGGCACGCCCCACCACGGGACGCCGCGCATGACCATGCAGACCCTCAACGCCGTTGTGGATGCCGGGCGCGCGGTGCTGCCGGTGGAAACCCCGATGGCCATGCCCGAACAGTCGTTCCGCGAGGGACGCCTGCAGGTGCCCCGCCAGCGTACTGCCCCGCGCCTGATGGCGCTGCGCCGCTTTTACATCCTTGGCGGTACCGCGGCGATGACCATCGCCGCCACCACGATGATGTGGAAGGTGCTGGCAGTGAACGGTGTCAGCGTGCTGGAGGCCTGCCTGCTGTGCCTGTTCGTGGCCCTGTTCGCCTGGATCGCGCTGTCCTTCGCCGGCGCCGTTGCCGGCTTCCTGACCGCCGTGTTCGATCGTGGCTACAAGCTGGGCATCGATCCGGATGAGCCGTTGCCGCAGGTGCATACCCGCACCGCGCTGCTGATGCCCACCTACAACGAAGATCCGCTTCGCCTGCTGGCCGGGCTGCAGGCGATCTACGAGTCGGTCGCCGCGACCGGGCAGCTGGCGCAGTTCGACTTCTACGTGCTCAGCGATACCCGCCGCGAGGACATCGGTGCGGCCGAAGAGCAGGCCTTCGAGGCGCTGCGCGATGCCGTACAGGGCCACGACCGGCTGTTCTACCGTCGCCGTGGCGACAACAGCGGGCGCAAGGCCGGCAACATCGCCGACTGGGTGCGCCGCTTCGGCGGCGGCTACCCGCAGATGCTGATCCTGGATGCCGACAGCCTGATGACCGGCGATACCATCGTGCGGCTGGTGGCCGGCATGGAACACAATCCGGATGTCGGCCTGATCCAGACGCTGCCGGCGGTGATCGGCGGACGCACCCTGTTCGCGCGCATGCAGCAGTTCGGCGGGCGCGTGTACGGCCCGGTGATCGGCCGTGGCGTGGCCTGGTGGCACGGCGCGGAAAGCAACTACTGGGGCCACAACGCGATCATCCGCACCGAGGCCTTCGCCGACAACGCCGGCCTGCCGCCGCTGCCGGGCCGCGAGCCGTTCGGCGGCCATGTGCTCAGCCACGATTTCGTCGAGGCGGCGCTGATGCGCCGTGGCGGGTGGGCCACGCACATGGTGCCCTACCTCAAGGGCAGCTACGAAGAAGGGCCGCCCACGCTGACCGACATGCTGGTGCGCGACCGCCGCTGGTGCCAGGGCAACCTGCAGCACGCCAAGGTGGTGGGCTCCAAGGGCCTGCACTGGGTCAGCCGCATGCACATGATGATCGGCATCGGCCACTACTTCACCGCGCCGATGTGGGCGATGCTGATGCTGATCGGCATCGCGATCCCGTTGTTCCAGGGCGGCATCGATTTCAACGCGCTGCTGCACCTGTCGCCGGGCCAGTACTGGCGCCACCAGGACGAAGAGAAAGTGGTGCGCATGTTCGCCCTCACGATGGTCGTGCTGCTGGCGCCCAAGGTGCTGGGCTACCTGGCCATGCTGCTGGACCCGGTGGAACGGCGCGGCTGTGGCGGCGCCTTCCGTGCGCTGATCTCGATGCTGCTGGAAACCGTACTGGCCGCCCTGATGGCACCGGTGGTGATGTACGTGCAGTCGCGCGGCGTCGCCGAAGTGCTGGCCGGCAAGGATTCGGGCTGGGATGCGCAGCAGCGCGACGACGGTGGCATCTCCTGGCCGGCGCTGATCCGCGGCTACGGCGGGTTGAGCGTGTTCGGCCTGTTCATGGGGGCGCTGGCCTATGCGGTATCGCCGTCGCTGGCGGCCTGGATGGCGCCGGTGGTGATCGGCATGGTGCTGGCGATCCCGGTGGTGGCGCTGACTTCCGGACGCCGTGCCGGCGACCTGCTGCACCGCTGGGGCCTGATGGACATCCCCGAAGAGCTGGCCCCGCCGCCGGTGCTGGTGCGCGCCGCGCAACTGCGCCGCGCCGCGCTGGAGAACGCTGCGGCCCGGTAAGTTGTGCGCATAATGCGGCGCCCCTGTTCTGGAGTCGCCGCATGCAGCACCGCTTGGAAGCCGTCATCAACGAAACCGGCACCGACCCGCAATGGGCGGTGCTGTGGCTGCATGGACTGGGCGCTGACGGCCATGATTTCGCCCCGATCGTCCCCGAGCTGCTGCGTCCGCACTGGCCGGCGATCCGCTTCGTGTTTCCGCACGCCCCGGTGCAGCCGATCACGATCAACAACGGCGTGCCGATGCGCGCCTGGTACGACATCGTCAGCATGGATTTCCGCTCGCGCGCCGATGCCGCCGGCGTGGATGCCTCGGTGCTCGCGCTGGATGGGCTGATCGAGGAGGAGGTCGCCCGCGGCATTCCGGCCGAACGGATCCTGCTGGCCGGCTTCTCGCAGGGCGGCGCCATCATCCTCAGTGCCGCGCTGCGCCGGACCCGTCCGCTGGCCGGCCTGATCGCCCTGTCGACATATCTTCCAGACCCGGATGCCGCCGCCGCGCAGCGTGCGCCGGACGGCATCCGCCCGCCGGTGTTCATGGCGCATGGCGCGCAGGATCCGGTGATCCCGCAGCCCATCGCCGCGCACACCGCGCAGACGCTCACCGCGCTGGGGTTCCCGCTGGAATGGCATTCCTACCCGATGGCCCACCAGGTCTGTGGCGAAGAGCTGCAGGCCCTGGGCGATTGGCTGGACGCGCGGTTCCAGGCCGCCTGAGCCGATGAGCGATCCGCGCCAGCTGCCGTGGCTGCCCGAGCTGTGCCAGCTGCCGCGGCTGGCGGCGATGCTGGGGCTGGCCGAGCTGGTGGTGCTGGTGGTGGCGCTGGCACCCGATGGCAGCCGGCAATGGGCGCTGTCGGACTTTCTCAGCGCCAGCGGTTTCGCGCTGTGGCTGGCGCTGGCCGCCACGGTCTGCCTGTGCAGCGCCCGACAGGCGCTCTCGCGGCTTCCCGAGCTGCCCGGCACGCTGTTGGCGGTAGCGATGACCGCGCTGATCGCCAGTGCCTGTGCCGGCATCGTGCATGGGCTGTACACCGCCCTGGGCGGCAGCAGCTTCGCCAGCGGCGTTGGATTCTGGCGTTTCACCCTGGGCAGCGCGGCAATCACCGCGCTGATGGTGGCGCTGGCCCTGCGCTACTTCTATGTCAGCGACCGCTGGAGCGCGCAGGTGATGGCCAACGCGCGTGCGCAGGCCGATGCACTGCAGGCGCGGATCCGCCCGCACTTTCTCTTCAACAGCATGAACCTCATCGCCGGCCTGCTGCGCCGCGATCCGGTGGTGGCCGAACGGGCCGTGCTGGACCTGTCCGACCTGTTCCGGGCCGCGCTCGGCGCAGGCGAGGGTGATGCCACGTTGCGTGAGGAATGCGAGCTGGCCGAGCGCTATCTCTCGATCGAGTCGCTGCGGCTGGGCGAGCGCCTGCAGGTGCAATGGGAGCGCGATGAATCCTTGCCGTGGGAGCTGCCGATGCCACGCCTGGTGCTGCAGCCGCTGGTGGAAAACGCGGTGCTGCACGGGATTTCGCGGCTGCCGGTCGGGGGGACCATCGTCATCGGGCTGGAAGTACAGGCCCAGCAGCTGCACATCCGCGTGCGCAACCCCGCGCCCGATCCGACTGCGCGCAGCCTGCCGCTGGCGCACGGCGCGGGCCACGCCCAACGCAGCATCGCGCACCGCCTGGCGTGGCGTTTCGGGCCTGGCGCGCGGATGACGGGAGGATGGAGCGACGGCTACTATGCTTGCGACATCACGGTCCCGATCCCATGAGGATGCTGTCTTGAAAGTGGTCATCGCCGACGACGAACCGCTGGCCCGCGAGCGGCTGCGGTCACTGCTGGCCGAACAGGCCGGGGTCCAGGTCGTGGCCGAGGCCGAAAACGGCGAGCAGGCCCTGCATGCCTGCGCGGAACTGCAGCCGGACCTGGTCCTGCTGGACATCGCCATGCCGGGCCTGGATGGCCTGGAAGCCGCCCGCCACCTGGCGACCTTCGATCCGCGCCCGGCCGTGGTGTTCTGCACCGCCTACGACGCGCACGCGCTGTCTGCGTTCGAGGCGGCCGCCATCGACTACCTGATGAAGCCGGTACGCCCAGAGCGCCTGGCCGCCGCGCTGGAACGCGCGCGAACCTTCCTGGCCGGTCGCGGCGGGCAGCCCGTGGCGTCCAGCCAACAGGCGCGCACCCTGCTGTGCGCGCGCCTGCGCGGCAGCCTGCGGCTGATCCCGATCGACGACATCCACTATCTGCAGGCCGAGGAAAAGTACGTGGTGGTCCACCACGCCCGTGGCGAGGACCTGATCGAGGAGTCGCTGAAGTCGCTGGAGGAAGAGTTCACCACGCGCTTCGTGCGCATCCACCGCAACTGCCTGGTCGCGCGTCATGAACTGATGGAGCTGCGCCGCAACGGCGCCGGCCAGGTGCAGGCCGTGCTCCGCCACGGCAAGCAGCCGCTGGAGGTCAGCCGGCGCTGCGTGGCCAGCATCAAGCAGGACCTCAAACATCTTTGAGGGCGGGTACGCCTTTCCGGCTTTGACATAATGTCGCCATGAAAACCCTGCGCATCGCCACCCGAAAGAGCCCGCTTGCCCTGTGGCAGAGCGAACATGTCGCCGATCGCCTGCGTCAGGCGCATCCCGGCCTGGAGGTGGTGCTGGTGCCGATGAGCACGCGCGGCGATGAGGTGCTCGACCGTTCGCTGGCAGCCATCGGCGGCAAGGGCCTGTTCCTCAAGGAACTGGAGCTGGCGATGCTGCGCGGTGAGGCCGACTGTGCGGTGCATTCGCTCAAGGACGTGCCGATGGAACTGGACGCGCCCTTTGCGCTGCCGGCCATGCTGACCCGCCATGATCCGGCTGACGGTTTCATCTCCAACCTGTACGCCTCGCTCGACGCGCTGCCGATCGGCGCACGCGTGGGGACCTCGTCGCTGCGCCGCCAGGCGCAGCTGCGCGCACTGCGCCCGGACCTGGAACTGCTGGACCTGCGCGGCAACGTCAACACCCGCCTGGCCAAGCTCGACAATGGCGGCTACGACGCCATCGTGCTGGCGGTGGCCGGCCTGGAGCGGCTGGGCCTGGGCGGGCGCATCGTGGCCCGGCTGGCGGCGCCGGCGTGGCTGCCCGCACCGGCGCAAGGCGCGGTGACGGTGGAATGCAATGGCGAGGATGCGCAGGTGATGGCGCTGTTTGCCGCCCTCGACGATGCGCGCACCCGCGCCTGCGTGGAGGCCGAGCGCGCGATGAACCGCGCGCTGCACGGCAGTTGCCACGTGCCGGTGGCGGGCTTTGCGCAGTGGGAAGGCGAGGACCTGTTCCTGCAGGGGCTGGTCGGCGGCGTGGCCGACGGCCGGCTCATCCGCGCCGAAGCGCGCGGCCCGGGCAACGACCCGGACGCACTCGGAAAGGCGGTGGCGCAGGGCCTGCTGGACGGGGGTGCGGGGGACCTGCTCGCGGTCTAGCGGCCGGAGGTGGGTGCCGGCCAGCGGCCGGCACTACCCGCGCGCGGATTATTTGAACTTGTAGACCACGTTCATGGTGGTCAGCGTGTCGGTCTTGCGCTTGTCTTCGGCGACGTCGCTGTTGTAGCGGGCCTGCCAGCCGGCCTTCAGCGCCAGGTGCTCGTTCATGCTGACCGACACGCCGAAATCGTTCTGGCCGAAGGTGTTGTACGAGCCCGATTCCACCAGCAGCGTGTTGACCAGGTCGGTATTGGGGGTCAGCGTGTACTTGACGTCGAACAGGCCACGGCCGATCAGGCCGGTGCGGGTTTCATCGTTCTCGGTGTTGTGCGTGCGGCGCACACCGGGGCCGATCTGCGCATCGATGTAGAAGCGGTCGCTGTCCACCACGCGGGTACCGTAACCGAGACCGAACGAGCTCTGGCGGTCGTAGGTGGCGAAGTCGTCGCGCTCGTAGCGCACCGTTGCCGTGAGCTGGCGGTGTTCGCCCAGCTGCAGCGCGCTGCCGGCACTGCCGGTGTAGCGGTTGGCGGTGGTGTTGCGGCGGCGCACGGTGCTGCCGTCGTCGTTGGTTTCGGTGTATTCCGAGCGCGAGCGCAGGCCGAACAGATCCATGCTATGGACCCAGTCGTCATCGGTGTAACGCAGGCGCAGGCGGCCGTTGGCGCTCTCGGTGTTGCTGTTGCCGCGGGCCGAGGCAAAGCCCAGTTCGCCACCGCTGCCGCTCCAGGGCGAGGTCATCGCGGCCAGCTCGGAAACGTCTTCCGCCCAGGCCACCGGGGCGCAGAGCAGCAGGGGAACAAGCAACGAGACGCGCAGGGACATCAACGGTTCTCCGGATCGGACAGGGGGAGGGCAGGCCGGTGATGATACTTGAAGCGTTCAGCGCGACATCCGCGCCCGTGCCGCGGCTTTAGCAGACGTTCGGCCTTTTCGCCTGTTCAGGGTAGATCCACGCGCAGCGTCGGATCGTCGAAGCGCGCGTACGACACGGTGATGTCGAAGGCCTGTCCCTGGGTCTGCCCCTGGCGCTGGATGCGTACCGGCAGCCCCTGCGCGTCGATCCAGTACAGCATGCCGTCCGGTGCCGCAGTGGCGTGCCGCACGCGGTACTTGTGCGCGATCCGCCCGTCGATGCGGTCGCTGCCCAGGTCCTCCACCTGCAGTTGCGCCGGTGCCAGATCGGGCGGCAGCGGATTGCGCCACTGCGCCAGCAGACCCGGGGGCACCGGCACCTGACGGACCTCGTCAGCGCGCTGCAGGAAGAAGGTGTCGCCGATGATGGTCTGCTCGCCCTCGTCGGTGGTGAGCCGGTAACGGTCCGGTGCAACGAAGTCCATCCGCGCCTCCAGCGGGCGCGGCCCCTGCATCTGCATGCGGGCCTGGAAGCTGCGCAGCTGGCCGAAACGGCGGCTGGCGGCAAGCACCTCGCCGGCCGGATCGGCGGCCGGTACCGGCGCGGCCAGCTGCGGAGCCGGGGCCGGTGGCTCGGCGGTGCGGTCGCATCCGCCCACCAGCAGGGCGAGCAGGGCGGCGGGGAACAGGCGCAGGACGGGCGACGACATGGCGGGTATGGCCGGGCAGGGGGCACCACGATAGCCGAAGATGCCGTCGATGCCGCCACAACGACGGCGACTCGGACATAATCGGCTCATGGACCGATATGAACGCATCAATGCCCTGCATCGCCTGCTCAAGTCCGCCCGCTACCCGGTGACGGTGGCGACGCTGCAGGAGAAACTGGCGTGTTCCCGCGCCACGGTGTATCGCGACCTGGCCTTCCTGCGCGATGCGCTGATGGCCCCGGTGGAGGGCGACGGCGAGGCCGGCTTCCGCTACCAGGCCGATGAAAGCGACCGCTTCGAGCTGCCCGGGTTGTGGCTCAGCTCCGAGGAACTGCATGCGCTGCTGGCGTCCCAGCACCTGCTGGCGCGGACCGGCGGCGGTGTGCTGTCGTCGGTGCTGGCGCCGCTGCAGCAGCGTATCGAAGGCCTGCTGGCGGCGCAGGCGGGGGTATCCACCTGGCCGGTGGACCGGGTGCGGGTGATTCCGCACCGTGGCCGCAAGTTCGACGAGGCCAGCTTCCGCGCCGTCGCCTCGGCGGTGCTGGAGCGCAAGCAGCTGGCCTTCGAATACCGGGCCCGCTCCACCGACGAAGCCACCAAGCGCACCGTCTCGCCGCAGCGCATGACCCATTACCGCGACAACTGGTACCTGGATGCCTGGGACCACGGGCGCGAGGGCCTGCGCAGCTTCGCGGTGGACCGCATCTACAAGGCGCGGGTGGTCGATACCGTGGCCCGCGACGTGGATGACAGCGAGCTGGACGAGCAGCTCGGGGCGAGCTACGGCATCTTCTCCGGCGCGCCCAAGGGCTGGGCCACCATCGTGTTCAGCGCCAAGGCGGCACGCTGGGTGGCCGACGAGCACTGGCATTCCAAGCAGCAGGGGCGGTTCCTGCCTGACGGCCGCTATGAGCTCAAGGTGCCGTACAGCGTCTCGCGCGAACTGCTGATGGACGTGCTCCATTACGGTTCGGATGCCGAGATCATCGAGCCGACCGTGCTGCGCGAGCAGGCCAAGGCGCTGCTGGCGCTGGCGCTGAGCAACTACGAGTAGCCGCGTCCGGTGCGGGGCCACGGTCCTGCCCTCATGACCGGTGGTCATATGCCCCGGATTCCGCAAGGGCCGGGGCGTGCGGTATGGTTGGCCGCTGCTTTCCCTGGACACCGCCCCCATGAAGAAGTTCGTGCTGTTCCCCCTGTTCGCTGCCTCCCTGGCCCTGGCTGCCTGCGGTAAATCCGGCACCGACTCGCAGAAGCTGGTGGTCGCCGCCACCGCCGTGCCGCACGCCGAGATCCTGGCCGAGGTCAAGCCGATCCTGGCCAAGGAAGGGTTGGAACTGGATGTGCGCGTGTTCAACGACTACGTGCAGCCCAACGACCAGCTCGTGCAGAAGCAGGTGGACGTCAACTACTTCCAGACCGAGCCCTACCTGGACGCCTACAACCGCGACCGCAAGACCGACCTGGTCAAGGTGATCGGCGTACACATCGAGCCGTTCGGCGCCTATTCGCGCCGCTTCAAGACCCTCGACGAGGTGCCCACCGGCGCGGACGTGGTGATTCCCAACGACCCCAGCAACAACAGCCGCGCGCTGATCCTGCTGCACAAGGCCGGCCTGATCACCCTCAAGGATCCGACCAACGCCCTGGCCACCCAGCGCGACATCATCGCCAACCCGAAGCAGCTCAAGTTCCGCGAGCTGGATTCGGCGATGCTGCCGCGCGTGCTCGACCAGGTCGATCTGGCCCTGATCAACACCAATTACGCACTGGATGCCGGGCTCAATCCGACCCAGGACGCGCTGGCGATCGAGAGCAAGGATTCGCCGTACGTGAACTTCCTGGTGGCGCGCCCGGACAACAAGGACGACGCCCGTGTGCAGAAGCTGGCCAAGGCGCTGACCAGCCCGGAAGTGAAGGCGTTCATCGCCGAGAAGTACAAGGGCGCGGTGCTGCCGGCGTTCTGATCCCAGCGGCCGGCATCACGGGGTGACGCGGAAGCCCATCGTCGCCTCGACGGCCTGCTGCCAGCCGGCGTACAGCGCCTCGCGGCGCGCCACCGCCATCTGCGGCTGGAAGCGGCGGTCCACCGCCCACTGGTCGGCAATCTGCGCGCGGCTGGTCCAGAACCCGGTTGCCAGCCCCGCGAGATAGGCGGCGCCCAGTGCGGTGGTTTCGGCCACCTGCGGGCGCAGCACCGGCACGCCGAGAATGTCGCTCTGGAACTGCGCCATGAAGTCGTTGGCGATCGCGCCACCGTCGGCGCGCAGTTCCTTCAGCTCGATGCCGGCATCGGCCTGCATCGCGGCCAGCACGTCACGGGTCTGGTAGGCCATCGACTCCACCGCCGCGCGGATGAAATGCTCCTTGGTGGTCCCCCGGGTCAGGCCGAACATCGCCCCGCGTACATCGCTGCGCCAGTACGGTGCGCCCAGCCCGACGAAGGCAGGCACCAGGTACACGCCACCGTTGTCCTCCGCGCGCTCGGCATAGGCCTGGCAGTCGCTGGATTTGCCGAACATGCGCAGCCCGTCGCGCAACCATTGCACCACCGAGCCGGCAACGAAGATCGAGCCTTCCAGCGCGTACTCGACGCGGCCATCGATGCCCCAGGCCAGGGTGGTCAGCAGCCCGTTGTGCGATTCCACCGCCTTGTCGCCGGTGTTCATCAGCATGAAACAGCCGGTGCCATAGGTGTTCTTGGCCATGCCGGGCTCGAAACAGGCCTGGCCGAACAGCGCAGCCTGCTGGTCGCCGGCGATGCCGGCGATGGGAATGTGCTGGTCGAAGAAGAACTGCGCCCGGGTGGTGGCGTAGACCTCGCTGGAACTGCGCACCTCCGGCAGCATCGCGCGCGGGATGTTGAACAGCGCCAGCAGCGCATCGTCCCAGCGCCGCGTGTGGATATCGAACAGCAGGGTGCGCGCGGCGTTGCTGGGATCGGTGACATGGGCCTGGCCGCCGCTAAGGTTCCAGACCAGCCAGGTGTCGATGGTGCCGAACAGCAGTTCGCCGCGTTCGGCACGCACCTGCGCGCCCGCCACATGGTCGAGAATCCAGCGGATCTTGGTGGCGGAGAAATACGCATCGATCACCAGGCCGGTATGGCGCCGGACAAGCGGCTCATGGCCCTCGGCCTTGAGCCGCTCGCACAGCGGGTGACTCTGCCGCGACTGCCACACGATCGCATTGTGGATCGGTTGGCCGGTGGCCTTGTCCCACACCACGGTGGTCTCGCGCTGGTTGGTGATGCCGATGGCCGCAATCTGGCGCGGATCGATCTGCTGGCGGTTCAACAGCTCGGTAATGGTGGTGTAGACGCTGGTGAGGATCTCGCGCGGGTCGTGCTCCACCCAGCCCGGTTCCGGGAACAACTGGGTGAATTCGCGCTGGGCGCGCCCGGCCATGCGGCCGTTGCGGTCGAACAGGATCGCGCGCGAACTGGTGGTGCCCTGGTCGATCGCGAGCACGTACTGCTTGTCCATCACTGACTCCCTGGCAACAGCCCGCACACCGCGGTGACCCGTCCAGCCTACGCCATCGCCGTGCGCGCCTGCAGGTGCGCGGCCAGCGCCTCGCATTGGCCCGGTTGCAGGCGCAGCCCCAGGTGCGTGCGTCGCCACAGCACGTCCTCGGCGGTGCGCGCCCACTCATGGGTCACCAGGTAGTCCAGCTCGCGCTGGGTCAGCCCGCCGCCGTGGTCGTGGCCCAGCGCATCCAGCGACTGCGCGCCGTCCAGCAGGCGCGCGGCGCGGGTGCCATAGCTGCCGGCAAGGCGCTGCAGCAGCGCTTCGGGCAACTGCGGATGGGACTGCTGCAGGCGCGCGGCGACGGCCGCGCCATCGCCGCCATCGCCGCCGGGCAACACCGCGCCGTGCGCCGTCCACGCCGGCCCGGCGTGCGGCAGATGCGGGGCAAGGCGATCCAGGGCTTCCTCGGCCAGGGCGCGATAGGTGGTGAGCTTGCCGCCCAGTACGCTGAGCAGCGGCGCGCCGCCGGTATCCAGGTCCAGGCGGTAGTCGCGGGTGACCTTGGACGCATCGAAATGATGGTCGGCCAGCAGGGGACGCACGCCGCTGAAGCGCCACACGATGTCCTCGTCCCGCACGGGCACGCGCAGGTAGCGGTTCACCGCCGCCAGCAGGTAGGCCTGCTCGTCATCGCGCGGCCGCACCAGTGCCGGATCGTCGTCGTAATCGGTATCGGTGGTGCCGATCAGGGTGAAATCGCCTTCGTAGGGGATGGCGAACACGATGCGCTGATCCGGTTGCTGGAACACATACGCGCTGTCGTGCGCGAACAGGCGCGGCACCACCAGGTGGCTGCCCTGTACCAGGCGCAGGCCGATGGGCGCATCCAGACCGGCGCGCTCCAGCAGTTGGCCGGCCCACGGCCCGGCGGCATTGACCACGCACTGCGCGCGGACACGCTGCACATCGCCATTGGTCCCGCGCAGCACCGCCCACCAGTGGTCGCGGTGGCGGATCAGCTGTTCGCAGCGCGTGCGCACCTGGATGCGCGCCCCACGCTCGTGCGCGTCCAGGGCGTTGAGAACCACCAGCCGCGCATCGTCCACGCGCGCATCGGAGTAACGGAAGCCGGTGCGGTACTGCGGCTGCAGCGCCGCGCCCGTCGCATCGGTGGACAGTCGCAGCCGTCGCGACGGCGGGAAGTGCGCGTTGGCCTGGCCGAGGTGGTCGTACAGCCACAAGCCGGCGCGCAGCACCCAGGCCGGCCGCAGCAGCGACGCATGTGGCAGGACGAAGGACGTGGGGCGCACCAGGTGCGGCGCCAGCCGGCGAACGGTTTCGCGTTCGTTGAGGGCCTTGCGCACCAGCCCGAACTCGCCGTTGCGCAGGTAGCGCAGGCCACCGTGGATGAGTTTGGTGCTGGCGCTGGAGGTATGCGCGGCCAGATCGTCCTGCTCGCACAGGCAGACCGTCAGCCCGCGCCCGGCCGCGTCACGGGCGATGCCGGCACCGTTGATGCCGCCGCCCACCACCAGCACGTCGAAGGTGTCGCTCATCGATTCCCCGAGGTGGACCCGGGTGGGTCCGTGCCGGCAGTGTCGATCACGGCCGGACAAGACGCGATGAAAATGCGGGGGATGAAAACGACAACGGGCCCCGTGAGGGGCCCGTTGCGAACGTACCTGGAAGCAGGGCGGCGCTTAGAAGCGTGCGCCGATGCCGAAGCCCACGGTCCACGGGTCCAGCTTGGCCTTGTCGCCGGTGCCGTCGCCGTTGACGGTCAGCTCCGGGCGCGAATGCATGTAGCGGGCATCGGCGCGGGCGAACCAGGTGCTGTTGATGTTCATGTCCACGCCGACGGTGCCGATGGCGCCCTTGGCGGTTTCCAGACCGATGTGGCCGACATCGCTGGCCAGCTTCTCATTGCTGAAGTTCGACTCGTAGTAGCCCACGCCCACGAACGGACGGAACACGTTGTCGGCCTGGCCGAAGTGGTACTGGCCGCTCAGCGCGATCGGCTGCTGCTCGACGGTGCCCAGGCGAGCGCCATCGGTGCCGCGCACGCGGTGGTCGAACTTGTCGGCTGCGCCCCACAGTTCCACGGCCCAGTTGTCGTTGATGTAGTAGCTGAAGCTCAGCGTCGGTGCCGGGCCGCCATCCACCTTGCGCACGCCGTCGAGCGGATCGTTCTTCGGCTGCAGCAGCGAGACGCCGCCAACCACGGCAAAATGCTTGCCCGAAGCGGTGTCGGTGGTGGTGGTGTCCTGCGCGAAAGCGGCCGGTGCGAAGGCCAGCGCGGTCAGGGTTGCCAGGGTCAGGGTGCGGATGGAGCGCATGGGGGAATCTCCTCGGTGTTTTTTGTTCTGGACCCCTTGTTTCGGGGTGGGGCAAACGTAGTCCCCGAAACATGAATCGCATCCGACGCGCGTTAAAAATTGGTTTGTTCCGTTCAGCGAACAGCGCGAAACCGCTGCGCAAACGGGCGATCATGCGGCCGTCGATATTCATGCAGTTGCACGCGGAGTGAGGGAAAACATGCAATGCGAAGGGCTTCCTGCGCAGGTTGACGCACATGTGCGCGTGCTGGTGCTCGGTTCCATGCCCGGCGTGGCGTCGTTGCAGGCGGCGCAGTACTACGCGCATCCACGCAACCGGTTCTGGCCGCTGATGGCGGCGGCGTGCGGCATCGATGCGAACCTGCCGTATCCCGCGCGCATGGCCGCGCTCGTTGCCGCCGGCGTGGGCGTGTGGGACGTGATCGGTCGCTGCGAACGCACGGGCAGCCTCGATGCGTCGATCGTGCGTGGCAGTGAAGTGGTCAATGCGCTGCCCGCACTGATCGACGCGCTGCCCGCGCTGCGCGCGATCGCCTGCAATGGCGGCACGGCGCACCGTGCCTTCCTGCGGCATGTCGCGCCGTCGCTGTCGGCGCGGGCACGGGATCTGCCCGTGTGGTCGCTGCCGTCCACCAGCCCGGCCAATGCGGCCTGGCCGCTGCCGCGCCTGCAGGTCGCCTGGGCTCCCGTGGCTGCGGCGCTGGCGCGCTGAGCGTCCCGTGGCCGGCATGGACGCCGGGACAGCGCGGACAATACGGCACCGACTGGAAGCGCGCGTACGCGCGGCCGCAGCGCATGTAACGCGCGCTGAAACAGCCTGTCCCGGGACAGGGGCATTGAAATTGGCACAAGCAGGTTGGCGCTAGCGCCTCCTGCCCCCACAATAGAGGATTCCCTACACCAGATTGCCGGAGTTATCCCCATGGCCGAAATCAAGGAAGCACTTGTCCCCGATATCGGTGACTACAGCGATATCCCGGTAATCGAGGTGCTTGTCGCCGTTGGTGATACCGTCAAGAAAGACCAGGGTCTGGTGACGCTGGAGTCGGACAAGGCCACGATGGAAGTGCCGTCCTCGGTGGCGGGCGTGGTCAAGGAGATCAAGGTCAAGGTCGGCGACAACCTCTCCGAGGGCAAGGTCGTGGCCCTGATCGAAGTGACCGAAGGCGAGGCCAAGCCGGCCGCCGCAGCTGCCCCGGCCGCTGCCGAGACCGCCACCAAGGTCGAGCCGGTGGCCGCCCCGGCACAGCCGGACAAGCTGGCCGAGCGCGAAATCGAGCAGGCCGCCGCCAAGCCGACCCAGCCCGCCCCGGCCGCCGCCGCCCCCTCGGCCGGCGCCCCGAGCAGCCCGCCGGTGCAGTTCAGCGCCGACAGCGTGCTGCCGCAGAAGGTCCCGTATGCCTCCCCGGCGGTGCGCGTGTTCGCCCGTGAGCTGGGCGTCGACCTGAACCAGCTGACCGGCACCGAGAAGGGCGGCCGCATCACCAAGGGCGACGTGCAGAAGTTCGTCAAGTCCGCGCTGACCGGCGGCGTGCCGGCCGCGGGCGGCGCCGTTGCCGCGGGCGGCGGGCTGAACCTGCTGCCCTGGCCGAAGGTCGACTTTGCCAAGTTTGGCGAGGTCGAGGTCCAGCCGCTGTCGCGCATCAAGAAGATTTCCGGTGCCAACCTGGCCCGCAACTGGGCGATGATTCCGCACGTCACTCAGTTCGAGCAGGCCGACATCACCGAGCTGGAAGCCCTGCGCGTGGCGCTGAACAAGGAAAACGAGAAGGCCGGCATCAAGCTGACCATGCTCGCCTTCCTGGTCAAGGCCAGCGCCGCGGCGCTGAAGAAGTTCCCGGAGTTCAACGCCTCGCTGGATGCCAGCGGCGAGAACCTGACCCTGAAGAAGTACTTCAACATCGGTTTTGCCGCCGACACCCCGAGCGGGTTGGTGGTGCCGGTGATCCGCGATGTGGACAAGAAGGGCGTGGTGCAGATCGCGCAGGAATCCGGCGAACTGGCCAAAAAGGCGCGCGACGGCAAGCTCGGCCCGGCCGACATGAGCGGCGGCTGCTTCTCGATCAGCTCGCTGGGCGGCATCGGCGGCACGGCGTTCACCCCGATCGTCAATGCACCGGAAGTGGCGATCCTGGGTGTGTCCAAGTCGTCGATCCAGCCGGTCTGGAACGGCAAGGAATTCGCCCCGAAGCTGATGCTGCCGCTGTCGCTGAGCTACGACCACCGCGTCATCGACGGTGCGCTGGCCGCACGCTTCACCACCTACCTGTCGCAGGTGCTGGCCGACATGCGGCGCGTGCTCCTGTGAGGCAAGGCCTGGCATTGCAGCCGGGCAGAGTCCGGCTCCATGCGATGGCGCTGCTGGCGCTCCTGCCGGTGGCACAGGCAGGGGCTGCCGGCTGCAGCACCGACCTCGGTCGGGGCTGGCCGCCGGCCGTAGGCAACTATGGCCAGGCGGTGGAAACCCTGTTCGATGGCAAGGCGCAGCCCGCGCTGTCGCTGGTGACGCTGCCCAAGAGCGGTGTCGAAACCGGCGTGGCGCTGCTGCCCGGTACCGATGAGCAGGAATGGACCCTGCGTTACAGCCGTGCCGACAAGCGCGTGTACAACTGGAACAACAGTGCGCGCCAGGGTGGCCTGGAGCTGCGCGTGGACCAGGAGCCGGACCAGTACCAGGTGCGGATCCCGGCTGCGCTGGCGCAGCGCCTGGTGCGCAGCTGGAAGGCCGCACTGGATGCCGGCGTGCCGGCCGATCGCAAGGCGCCCGTGCTGGATGGCGAAGTGCTGTCCTTCACGGTCGATGGCGAGCGTTACAGCGGTACGCGCCCGGAGTGCGGCGCCGGCAGGATGATCATGAAACAGGTGGCGCTGCTGATCGAAGCCAGCGACACCAAGGAAAAGAAGCTCGACCGTCGCTGGCAGGATCTGGACGAGTCGCTCGACGAACTGCAGCAACTGCTCGGCGGCAACGCCGGCTGAGCACCAGGAGAACACGAATGGCCGCTATTGAAATCAAGGTTCCCGACATCGGCGATTACAGCGATGTACCGGTAATCGAACTGCTGGTCGCGGTGGGCGACACGGTGAAGAAGGACCAGGGCCTGGTCACGCTGGAATCGGACAAGGCCACGCTGGAAGTCCCGTCCTCGGCCGCTGGCGTGGTCAAGGAAATCAAGGTCAAGCTCGGCGACTCGTTGTCCGAAGGCGACGTGGTGGTGGTGCTGGAAGCCGAAGGCGCTGCCGCCCCGGCGGCCCCGGCCGCCGCTGCGGCACCCGCACCGGCCGCCCCGGCCAGCAAGCCGCCGGTGACCCCGTCGCACCGCGCCCCGGCCGAACCGGCCGCGCCGCAGCCGGCGCTGTCCTCGGGCAAGCCGGCCGACATCGAATGCAAAATGGTGGTGCTGGGCGCAGGTCCGGGCGGTTACACCGCTGCGTTCCGTTCGGCCGATCTGGGCGTGGACACCGTGCTGGTGGAGCGTTACGCCAGCCTCGGCGGCGTCTGCCTCAATGTGGGCTGCATTCCCTCCAAGGCGCTGCTGCATGCTGCGGCGGTGATCGATGAGGTGGCCCACGCCGGTGATTTCGGCGTCGAGTTCGGCAAGCCCACCATCACCCTGGACAAGCTGCGCGGCTACAAGGAAAAGGTGGTCACCCAGCTGACCAAGGGCCTGGCCGGCATGGCCAAGCAGCGCAAGGTGCGCACCGTGCAGGGCCTGGCGAAGTTTGTCTCGGCCAACGAGCTGGAGATCGTCGGCGACGACGGCAAGACCCAGCTGCTGCGCTTCGAGCAGTGCATCATCGCCGCCGGTTCGCAGGCGGTGAAGCTGCCGAACTTCCCGTGGGACGACAAGCGCGTGATGGACTCCACCGATGCGCTGGAACTGGCCGATGTGCCGGGCAAGCTGCTGGTGGTCGGTGGCGGCATCATCGGCCTGGAAATGGCGACCGTGTACGGCGCGCTGGGCAGTGAAGTGACCGTGGTCGAGTTCATGGACCAGCTGATGCCGGGCGCCGACAAGGACCTGGTCAAGCCGCTGGCGGACCGCCTGAAGAAGCAGGGCATCGTGGTGCACCTGAAGACCAAGGCGACCGACGTCAAGGCGGACAAGGCCGGTATCACGGTGTCCTTCGAAGCCGCCGTGGAAGGCGAAAAGCCGGGCCTGGAGGCCACCACCTTCGATCGCGTGCTGGTCGCGGTGGGCCGTTCGCCGAACGGCAAGAAGATCGATGCCGAGAAGGCCGGCGTGCAGGTGACCGAGCGCGGCTTCATTCCCGCCGACCGCCAGATGCGCACCAATGTGCCGCACATCTTTGCCATCGGCGACATCGTCGGCAACCCGATGCTGGCCCACAAGGCCACGCACGAAGGCAAGCTGGCGGCCGAAGTGGCCGCAGGCGAGAAGAAGGAGTGGGTGGCGCGGGTGATTCCGTCGGTGGCCTACACCAACCCGGAAATCGCGTGGGTCGGCGTGACCGAGACCGAGGCGAAGGCCAAGGGGTTGAAGGTCGGCGTGGCCAAGTTCCCGTGGGCCGCCAGCGGCCGCGCGATCGGCATCGGCCGTACCGAAGGCTTCACCAAGCTGATCTTCGACGAAGAGACCCACCGCATCATCGGCGGCGCGATCGTCGGTGTGCACGCCGGTGACCTGCTGGCCGAGATCGGCCTGGCGATCGAGATGGGCGCGGAGGCCGAAGACATCGGCCACACCATCCACGCGCATCCGACGCTGAGCGAATCGGTGGCGATGGCTGCGGAAATCTACGACGGCACGATCACCGATCTGTACATGCCCAAGAAGAAGTAAGTCGCGCACCACCGTTGGTGGTGACGCGGATTCAACAGGAAAACCCGGCGAAAGCCGGGTTTTCTTGTTCAACCCCTGCAGCAACGGCAACGGCAACGGCGTGGCGCCTCCGATGCTGCGTGGACGCGCACCGGGCAGCCCATGCCGGGGCACGCCGTAAACCCATCCCTGGGGGCTCGTGGGCGGCATCCATGCCGCCCAACGGCCCCGGCATGGGCTGCCCGGCGCGCGTTTCATGGCGGGTCGTGGTGCGGCGGGAGGGGACAAGACGTTGATCTTTCTTCGGCATCCGATGCTGAGCGAATCGGTGGCGATGGCTGCGCGGCGCCTCTGATGTCGCGTGGACGCGCACCGGGCAGCCCATGCCGGGGCACGCCGTGAACCCATCCCTGGGGGCTCGTGGGCGGCATCCATGCCGCCCAACGGCCCCGGCATGGGCTGCCCGGCGCGCGTTTCATGGCGGGTCGTGGTGTGGCGGGAGGGGACAAGACGTTGATCTTTCTTCCGCAGCCTGCGGCCAACATGGCAGCGGGTGCCGGATAGCCCTGACCGGGACCGTCCAAAACATGGATGTTTTGGACGAGCCCCCAGGGATGGGTTCACGGCGTGTCCCGGTCAGGGCTATCCGGTGCCCGCCTCCCATAGCAACCGCGGCGCCGCGCTTTTGACGTCGCCCCCCAGCAGCGCCCACAACAAAAAACGCGGCAACAGGTCACCCTGTTGCCGCGTTCGGAGAGAGGCTGTTGCGGGTTAGAACGTGACGCTGATACCGGCCACCGGGCCCTTGAATTCCTGCTTCAGGCCGATGGTACCGTCGCTGCCCTTCTTGTCGGCATCGAGCTTGAACCAGTCGTAGCCGGCGAAGAGGCCGAAGTTCTGGGTGAGGCGGTAATCAACGATGGCATTGGCGCGGCTCAGGTCGCCCTTGTAGTCGTCGAAGTTGCCCCAGTCGGTGTTCAGGTACTGGCCCTGGAAAGTGATCATCCACTTCTCCGACGGGGTGAAGCTCAGGCGCGCGCCAACCACCGGTGCCACGCCGTCGGTCTTCTCATCCAGGAAGCGGCCCTGGTACAGATCGCCCACGTCGGCGTAGGCCTTGGTGCTGACCTTGGCGTATTCGGCACCGATCTGCAGGCCCAGGTCGAACTTGTCGGTGTCCACGACCGAGTAGTCGTACACCAGGCTTGCCACCTGATACTTCAGCTCGCCCTTGATGAAGCTGCCGGCCGGCACGTTGACGCCGCCGAAGCTGACGCCGTCATCGAGGGTCTCGCGGCGATCCTTGTCGTACTTGAAGTAGTTGAACAGCAGGCGCTGGCGGTTGCTGATGCGGAACATGCCGTCCACGCGCGGCTCCCACTCCTTGCCGCCAAGCTTGAAGTCCTCGTCGAAGCCCACGTCCTGGCCGGCCACCGTGGTGTTGCCGCGGAGGGTGTTGTCCGAATCGATGTTCATCGCGCCCAGGCGCAGCGCGAAGCGGTCATCGCCCTCGGCGGCACTGGCGGTTTCGGCGTGGGTGATCGCAGCCACGGCCAGCGGCAGGGCGAGGAGGGAAAGCATCAGGCGCATCGGTGTGTGTCCTTGCAGTGATTCATTGATGTGGAATCACTCTGCCCAGCCGCGCGTCCACCATTCGTGAACGTATGGTGGACGCTGTGTGTACCGTTCATGCGGGCGCGATGACCGCCGGTCTGGCGCAGTGGCCGATACCGCTGTCCTGTGGCGTTCAAGCGGCGGGCAGGACAGGGACAGCGCGCTGCCATAAAAAAGGGTGACCCCGAGAGGGCTTCGGGGTCACCCGGTGGTGGCCTGCTCGCGGGACGCCGACGAGGATTCAGGAGCAGGCTGATCGATCAGACCGGCCGCTGCGACCAAAGTTCAATATGCTGCATTGCGTCATCGCCAGCCCCTGTCCCGACACGATTGGACCGTTGGTGGAACAGGCGTTGGCCGGG
Source organism: Stenotrophomonas sp. LGBM10 (assembly GCF_046736075.1). Lineage (GTDB taxonomy): Bacteria > Pseudomonadota > Gammaproteobacteria > Xanthomonadales > Xanthomonadaceae > Stenotrophomonas. The sequence continues at coordinate 1,647,888 of NZ_CP177163.1, read as the reverse complement.
GTCCAACGGGCTGCTCACATCCGGGATGAACAGGGACCGGTTGTCTCTCAAATTGTCCCATTGCTATAATTTGGCGGCTCGACGAGGCGTTTGCTTGCGACCTCGGCCTTTCCTACTCACAACCATGCAGGACATTCACGTGCTGAACTCCGTTGACGCGGGTCGGCGACTGATGCTGCGCGCAGCGGTTTACCCGCTCGCTGCAGTGGCTGTCCTGGCTCTGGCCCTGCTGCTGTGGGGTGGCCCGAAGGCAGCCCTGGGGGCGCTGCTCTCCGGCGTGGCGGTCTCGGCCGCCGGTTGGGTGGCTGCACGGATGGCGCTGGGCGGTGGCGTGCAGGCGGCAGGTTCGGCGATGACCCGCCTGATTCTGGCGGTAGTGGCAAAGTGGGTGCTCGTATTCGGCGTCCTGATGGTGGGGTTCCTGGTCTTCAAGCTGCCTGCATTGGCGCTGCTGGCCGGTATCGCCGTCGGGTTGATGTTCCAGGTCCTGGCTCTGGCCAGGCGCTGATCCAATTTATTTAACTCAAGGTTCCGGACACATGGCAGGCGAGGCGCTAACTCCCACCTCCTACATCCAACATCACCTGCAGAATCTTGTGGTGATGCGTGACAGCCCGTGGGCGCTGCATCTGGATACTCTCGCCACATCGGTGCTGATGGGCCTGGTCATGGTGTTCGGCTTCTGGCTGGCCACCCGCAAGGCGACTGCCGGCGTTCCGGGCAAGTGGCAGGCGTTCGTCGAGATCTGCCTGGAGTTCGTTGACCGCCAGGCCAAGGACACCTACCACGGCACCAGCAAGCTGGTGACCCCGATCGCGATCACGATCTTCTTCTGGATCCTCCTGATGAACCTCATCAAGATGATCCCGGCCGATTTCATCGGTTTCCCGATGAACGCCTTCACCCAGTGGGTGGCAGGTCTGATGGGCGCCGCCCATCCGCACGACTACGCCTTCTGGAAGCCGGTCCCGACCGCCGACGTCAATGCCACCCTGGGCATGTCGATCAGCGTGTTCTTCCTGATGCTGTTCTTCGGCCTGCGTTCCAAGGGCCTGGGTGGCTTCACCAAGGAATTCCTGACCGCGCCGTTCGGCAAGTGGATGCTGCCGTTCAACCTGATCCTCAACATCGTCGAATGGCTGAGCAAGCCGATTTCGCTGGCGATGCGACTGTTCGGCAACATGTTCGGCGGCGAGATCGTCTTCCTGCTGATCTGGGTGCTGGGCGGTGCCGGTATCGCCGGTGCCATCGCAGGCGGTGCATTCGGCCTGGGCTGGATGCTGTTCCACCTGCTGGTGATTCCGCTGCAGGCGTTCATCTTCATGATGTTGTCCATCGTGTACCTGAGCCTGTCGGAAGACGCTCACTGAGTTCCGCTTCACCCTTCATCCGTTTGTTTCTAAACCCTTAGCTATTCAAAGTTCCAGGAGAAAACCATGTACTTCGCCGTCCTGACCAACCTCGCCCAAGTCCAGAGCTCCACCGTCCTCGCCGTCGGCATCATGATCGGCCTGGCCGCGCTGGGTGCCGGTCTCGGTCTGGCCATCATGGCCGGTAAGTTCCTGGAATCGGCTGCCCGTCAGCCGGAACTGATTCCGGTTCTGCAGGTCCGCATGTTCATCACCGCCGGCCTGATCGACGCCGCGTTCATCATCTCGGTCGCCGTCGGCCTGCTGCTGGCCTTCGCCAACCCGATGATCGGCGAGTTCGTTGCACGCCTGCCGCAGGTTGCTGGTTAATCCAGCAACAGCGAAACGATCAGGCGCCTTGTGCGCCTGATCGCGGATGAAGGATCGGATGCGCCGCCAAGGCGGCCCATCCACCCCGTCACCCCCGATTGAGCGAACCCCATGGATATCGGTTTTACCCTCGTTGCCCAGGGACTGGCGTTTGCCGGTCTGATCTGGATCATCGCGACCAAGATCTGGCCGCCGCTGATGAACGCCATCGAAGAGCGTCAGCAGAAGATCGCTGAAGGCCTCGCCGCTGCCGACCGCAGCCAGAAAGATCTGGCCCAGGCGCAGGAAAAGGTCAACGATGCCCTGAAGGATGCGCGCACCAAGGCCAACGAGATCATCGATCAGGCCCATGCCCGCGCCAACCAGATCGTTGATGCTGCCAAGAACGAAGCCATCGTCGAAGCCAACCGCCAGAAAGATCTGGCCCACGCCGAGATCGAAGCTGCCGCCAACCGTGCCCGTGAAGATCTGCGCAAGCAGGTGTCCGCGCTGGCCGTGAGCGGTGCCGAAAAGCTGCTCAAGCGCGAAATCGACGCCAACGCCCACAAGGCGCTGCTCGACGAGCTGGCATCGGAGATCTGATCGATGAGCCAGGCCCTCACGCTTGCACGCCCGTATGCCCGCGCCGCGTTCGCGACCGCGCGCGACGAAGGCACGTTCGCGCCGTGGTCGGACGCGCTTGCGTTCTCCGCCCACGTAGCTGCCGACCCGCGCGTGGCGGCCCTGCTGTCGAACCCGGAACTGGAGCGCGACGATGCCGTCGCGTTGCTGGCACCGGAATCGGCCGGCGAGACCTTCGGTCGCTTCCTGGCCATCCTGGCCGAGGCGCATCGCCTGCCGCTGCTGCCGGAAATCGCCGGCATGTACGACCAGCTGCGCGCCGAAGCGGAACACGTGGTCAAGGCCACGGTGACGTCCGCCACTGAACTGTCCGCATCGGAACTGGACGCCATCAAGGCCGCGCTGCGCAAGCGCTTCGGCCGCGAAGTGGAGGTGTCGACCGCGGTCGATGCGTCGCTGATCGGTGGTGCCGTGATCGATGCCGGCGACGTGGTGATCGATGGCTCGCTCAAGGGCAAGCTGTCGCGCCTGCAGACCGCGCTCGCTAACTGAATTCATTTAACGTCCGGCGTGATCGCCGGCACTAGGACTTGACGATGGCAACCACGCTCAACCCCTCCGAAATCAGCGAACTGATCAAGAACCGCATCGAGAAGGTCAAGCTGGCCGCGGAATCGCGCAACGAAGGCACCGTGACCAGCGTGTCCGACGGCATCGTGCGCATCTTCGGTCTGGCCGACGTGATGCAGGGCGAAATGATCGAACTGCCGAACAACACCTTCGCCCTGGCCCTGAACCTGGAGCGCGACTCGGTCGGCGCCGTGGTCCTGGGTGGGTACGAGCACCTGCGCGAAGGCGATGTCGCCAAGACCACCGGCCGCATCCTGGAAGTGCCGGTCGGTCCGGAAATGCTGGGTCGCGTGGTGAACGCGCTCGGTGAGCCGATCGACGGCAAGGGTCCGATCGCCGCGCAGGCCACCGCCCCGGTGGAACGCGTTGCCCCGGGCGTGATCTGGCGCAAGTCGGTCGACCAGCCGGTGCAGACCGGTTACAAGTCGGTCGACTCGATGATCCCGATCGGCCGCGGCCAGCGCGAGCTGGTCATCGGTGACCGCCAGACCGGCAAGACCGCCCTGGCCATCGATGCGGTGATCAACCAGAAGGACACCGGCATCAAGTGCGTGTACGTCGCGATCGGCCAGAAGGCCTCGACCGTGGCCAACATCGTGCGCAAGCTGGAAGAGAACGGCGCCCTGGCCCACACCGTGGTCGTGGCCGCCACTGCGTCCGAATCGGCCGCCATGCAGTACATCAGCGCCTACTCGGGCTGCACCATGGGTGAGTACTTCATGGACCGCGGCGAAGACGCGCTGATCGTGTACGACGATCTGTCCAAGCAGGCCGTGGCCTACCGCCAGATCTCGCTGCTGCTGAAGCGCCCGCCGGGCCGTGAAGCCTACCCGGGTGACGTGTTCTACCTGCACTCCCGCCTGCTCGAGCGCGCAGCCCGCGTGTCCGAAGAGTATGTGGAGAAGTTCACCAACGGCGCCGTCAAGGGCAAGACCGGCTCGCTGACCGCGCTGCCGATCATCGAAACCCAGGCCGGCGACGTCTCGGCGTTCGTGCCGACCAACGTGATCTCGATCACCGACGGCCAGATCTTCCTGGAAACCGACCTGTTCAACTCGGGCATCCGCCCGGCCGTGAACGCCGGTATCTCGGTGTCGCGCGTTGGTGGTGCGGCCCAGACCAAGATCATCAAGAAGCTGTCCGGCGGCATCCGTATCTCGCTGGCCCAGTACCGTGAGCTGGCGGCCTTCGCGCAGTTCGCCTCGGACCTGGACGAAGCCACCCGCAAGCAGCTGGAGCGCGGTCAGCGCGTCACCGAGCTGATGAAGCAGAAGCAGTACGCCCCGATGTCGATCGCCAACCAGGCGCTGTCGATCTACGCCGTCAACGAGGGTTACCTCGACGACGTGCCGGTCAACAAGCTGCTGGCCTTCGAAGAAGGCCTGCACGCGCACTTCGCCAACACCCAGGGCGAACTGATCGGCAAGGTCAACGCCACCGGCGGTTGGGACAACGACATCGAAGCTGCCTTCAAGAAGGGCATCGCCGAGTTCAAGACCACCGGCAGCTGGTAAGACGAACGTGCGGCGGGGCTCAGCCCCGCCTCACCGTTGAATGCAGCGGGGCAGAGCCCCGCTCTACGGGAATCAAAGATGGCAAGCGGACGCGAAATCAAAACCAAGATCAAGAGCGTGCAGAACACCCGCAAGGTGACGCGCGCGCTCGAAATGGTCTCGGCTTCCAAAATCCGCAAGGCGCAGGAGCGGATGAAGACGTCGCGTCCGTATGCGCAGGCGATGAAGCAGGTGATCGGCCACCTGGCGCAGGCCAGCACCGACTACCAGCATCCGTTCCTGGTCCAGCGCGATGAAGTGAAGCGCGTGGGCTACATCGTGGTCTCTTCCGACCGCGGCCTGGCCGGCGGCCTGAACAACAACCTGTTCCGCAAGATGCTCGGCGAAGTGCGCGAGTGGCAGGACAAGGGCGCCGAGATCGACGTGGTGACCATCGGCCAGAAGGCCTCCACCTTCTTCCGCCGGGTCAAGGTCAACATGGTCGGTACCGTCACCCACATGGGCGACGTGCCGCACCTGGAACAGCTGATCGGCGTGATCAAGGTGATGCTCGATGCATTCACCGAGGGCAAGGTCGACCGCGTCTACCTGGTCTACAACCGCTTCATCAACACGATGACCCAGAAGGCCAGCTTCGACCAGCTGCTGCCGTTGCCGGCCGCTGAGAAGCAGGTTGCGCACCACGACTGGGACTACCTGTACGAACCCGACGCCGCGACCGTGCTCGAGCACGTGATGACGCGTTACGTCGAATCGCTGGTGTACCAGGCTGTACTGGAAAACGTGGCCTCCGAGCATGCGGCACGCATGGTCGCGATGAAGTCGGCCAGCGACAACGCGAACAAGCTGATCGGAACCCTGCAGCTCGTCTACAACAAGGCGCGCCAGGCAGCGATCACCCAGGAAATTTCGGAAATCGTCGGCGGCGCGGCAGCAGTCTGACGCGCGCAGTCAAAGCATTTAATTTAGAGGATGCAGCAATGAGTCAGGGCAAGATCGTTCAGATCATCGGCGCCGTCGTCGACGTGGAATTCCCCCGCGAGTCGGTGCCGAAGGTGTACCACGCGCTGAAGGTGGACAACACCGAAATCACGCTGGAAGTGCAGCAGCAGCTGGGTGACGGCGTGGTCCGCTGCATCGCGCTGGGCTCCACCGACGGCCTGAAGCGCAACCTGGTTGCCACCAACACCGAACGCGCCATCTCGGTGCCGGTCGGTGCAGGCACCCTGGGCCGCATCATGGACGTGCTGGGCCGTCCGATCGACGAAGCCGGCCCGGTGGCCGCCAGCGACAGCTGGGAAATCCACCGCGAAGCCCCGTCGTACGAAGACCAGTCCCCGGCCACCGAGCTGCTGGAAACCGGCATCAAGGTCATCGACCTGATGTGCCCGTTCGCCAAGGGCGGCAAGGTCGGCCTGTTCGGCGGCGCCGGCGTCGGCAAGACCGTCAACATGATGGAACTGATCAACAACATCGCCAAGGCGCACAGCGGTCTGTCCGTGTTCGCCGGCGTGGGTGAGCGTACCCGTGAGGGCAACGACTTCTACCACGAGATGAAGGACTCCAACGTCCTGGACAAGGTCGCGATGGTGTACGGCCAGATGAACGAGCCGCCGGGCAACCGCCTGCGCGTCGCGCTGACCGGCCTGACGATGGCCGAGTACTTCCGCGACGAGAAGGACGAAAACGGCAAGGGCAAGGACGTGCTGCTGTTCGTCGACAACATCTACCGCTACACCCTGGCCGGTACCGAAGTGTCGGCACTGCTGGGTCGTATGCCGTCGGCCGTGGGCTACCAGCCGACCCTGGCCGAGGAAATGGGCGTCCTGCAGGAGCGCATCACCTCGACCAAGAACGGTTCGATCACCTCGATCCAGGCCGTGTACGTGCCCGCGGATGACTTGACCGACCCGTCGCCGGCGACCACCTTCGCCCACCTGGACTCGACCGTGACCCTGTCGCGTTCGATCGCCTCGCTGGGTATCTACCCGGCCGTCGATCCGCTGGACTCCACCAGCCGCCAGATGGACCCGCTGGTCATCGGCCACGAGCACTACGACACCGCCCAGCGCGTCCAGCAGACCCTGCAGAAGTACAAGGAACTGAAGGACATCATCGCCATCCTGGGCATGGACGAACTGTCCGAAGAAGACAAGCAGGCCGTGTCGCGCGCCCGCAAGATCGAGCGCTTCTTCAGCCAGCCGTTCCACGTGGCCGAAGTGTTCACCGGTTCGCCGGGCAAGTACGTGTCGCTGAAGGACACCATCCGTGGCTTCAAGGCCATCGTCGATGGCGAATACGACCACCTGCCGGAACAGGCGTTCTACATGGTCGGCAGCATCGAAGAAGCGGTCGAGAAGGCCAAGAAGATGGCCGAGAAGGCCTGATGCGGCAGGGACGGGCATGGCCCGTCCCGACCGTGACACGGGGTGGGCGAAGGCCCACCGCTGCGGAAAACCTGCGGTGGGTTCAACCCGCCCCCTAGCGAAGAGAGTTTCATGAGCACCATCCGTTGCGACATCGTCAGCGCCGAGCAGGAAATCTTCCGTGGCGAGGCTACCCTGGTCGTGGCCACCGGTGAGCTGGGCGAACTGGGCATCGCGCCCAAGCACGCCCCGCTGATCACGCGCCTGAAGCCGGGCAAGGTGGTGGTGACCACGCCGAGCGGCGAGCAGCTGGATTTCGCCATTTCCGGCGGCATCCTTGAAGTGCAGCCGCAGGTGGTGACCGTGCTTGCCGACACCGCGATCCGCGCCCAGGACATCGACGAAGCCTCGGTCCGCAAGGCCAAGGAAGAAGCCGAGCGCATCCTGGCCAACCGTGGCGAAGCGATGGAAGTGGCCGAAGCCCAGCAGCGTCTGGCTGAAGTCACCGCCCAGCTGCAGGCCCTCGAACGCCTGCGCAAGAATCTGAAGCACTAAGCGGTAGGGCGCGACGGCGCCCGCTGCGAAGGGAGAACGCCGGCTTGCCGGCGTTTTTTTTTGTCAGCGGTAGACCACGTGCCGCAGCAGAACGAACGACAGCGTGGCCAACGCGGCCTCGACCACCGGTTTGGCCAGCCATGCATTGCGCAGGCCAAGGTGGGTGGCCACCAGGGCGACCAGTACCGTACTGATGGCCGTCAGCAGCAGCCAGACCGCCAGGAAGCGCGCGAAGCGGCGCCACCCCAGGCGCTGCCGCCCCTGCTCGGCAAACGTATAGCGGCCATTGAGCCAGAAGCCGAGCAGCATCCCGCCGACGCGGCCGATCAGGTTGCCCGGCACCGTGGGCACGCCGAGCGCGGTGCCGGCCACGAACAGCGCCCAGTCCAGCGCCAGCTGGAGCAGGCCGATGGCGAGATAGCTGCTGCCCTGGCGGATCAGGCTCACGGAGTGTTTCGCGCGGAAGGAGTCCACATGTTAACGAGCGTGGCACTAGAATTCCCTTCCACGATTCCCTGGAACGCGATCGACCATGACCCAGCCCCTGCACGTGATCATCCTGGCCGCCGGTGCCGGCAAGCGCATGAAGTCGGCACTGCCCAAAGTGCTGCAGCCGATTGCCGGGCGGCCGATGCTCGCCCACGTGATCGACGCGGCGCGCGACCTGCAGCCGGCCGCCATCCATGTGGTGTACGGGCATGGCGGCGAAGCCGTGCAGCAGGCGTTCGCCGACCAGCCTGATCTGCACTGGGCAGCGCAGTCGCAACAGCTGGGCACCGGTCATGCGGTGCTGCAGGCGATGCCCGAGGTGCCCGACGCGGCCACCGTGCTGGTGCTGTACGGCGATGTGCCGCTGATCCGCGCCGAGACGCTGCGCCACCTGCTGTCCCAGCCCGGGCGGCTGGCGGTGCTGGTGGCCGAGATGGCCAATCCCACCGGCTACGGTCGCATCGTGCGCAATGCCGAAGGCAAGGTGGCCGCCATCGTTGAACAGAAGGACGCCAACGACGAGCAGCGCGCCATCCGCACGATCAACACCGGCATCATCACGGCCGAGTCCACCGCGCTGCGTCGCTGGCTGTCCCAGCTCTCCAACGCCAACGCGCAGGGCGAGTACTACCTGACCGACGTGTTCGCTGCCGCGGCCGGCGACTACACCCCGGCGGAGATGGCGTTCGTGCACGACGCGCAGGAAGCCGAAGGCGCCAACGACCCGTGGCAGCTGTCCCAGCTGGAACGTGCGTGGCAGCTGCGCGCGGTGCGTGCGCTGTGCGCCCAGGGCGCGCGCGTGCTCGACCCGGCGCGCCTGGACATCCGCGGCACGGTGCGCGTGGGCAGCGACGTGCAGATCGACGTCAACGTGATCCTGGAGGGTGAGGTCGAGCTGGGCGACGGCGTCAGCATCGGCGCGTTCACCCGGCTCAAGGACGTGCGGCTCGCCGCCGGTACCGTGGTCAAGCCGCATTGCGACCTCGACGGGGTGGTCAGCGAGGGCGCGGCCGACATCGGCCCGTTCGCGCGCCTGCGTCCCGGCACGGTGCTTGCCGAAGGTTCGCACGTGGGCAACTTCGTGGAGACCAAGAAAGTGGTGCTGGGCGCGGGCAGCAAGGCCAACCACCTGACCTATCTTGGCGATGCGGTGATCGGCAGCAAGGTCAACATCGGCGCCGGCACCATCACCTGCAACTACGACGGCGTGAACAAGTCGCAGACCACCATCGGCGACCACGCCTTCATCGGCTCCAACAGCTCGCTGGTGGCACCGGTGGAGATCGGGCAGGGCGCGACCATCGCGGCGGGCTCGGTGATCACCCGCCATGCGCCGGAGGGCAAGCTGACGGTGGCACGTGCGCGCCAGGAAACCATTGATGGCTGGAAGCGGCCGGTGAAGCGGTAAGGCGTGACGACCAGCGGTCGTCACCCACCATTGCCGTGACGACCAGCGGTCGTCACCCACCATTGGCGTGACGACCAACGGTCGTCACCTACCCGTTACATGGGCAGGAAGATCGCCACGCACAGACCGCCTTCGCGGCGGTTCTGCAGCGAGATGCGGCCACCGTGCGCCTCGACGATCTCGCGGGTCAGCGCCAGGCCCAGGCCGGTGCCGTTGCGCTTGGTCGAGTAGAACGGCATCAGCGCGTTCTGCAGCACCGCCTCGTTCATGCCCTTGCCACGGTCCAGCACCTCCAGCCGCAACCACTGCGGCAGGCGGGTCAGCCGCAGCTCGACATCGTCGTTGGGCGGTTCGGCTTCGCCGCAGGCTTCGTGCGCGTTCTTGAGCAGGTTGAGCAGTGCCTGCCCGAACTGGGCGATGTCCACCCGGCTGTGCAGGTCATCGCCGATGGCCTCCATGCGGAACGGGATCTGGTGCTGCAGGCTGGTCAGGAACTGCAGCCACTGCACGTTCTGCAGCTGCGGCTGCGGCAGCTTGGCGAAGCGCGCGTAGCCCCGGATGAAACCCTCCAGGTGGCGGGCGCGGTCTTCGATGGTGGCGAACACTTCCTCCAGCCGCTCGGTCTTGCCACGCCGGACCAGTTCGCCGCCGGAATGCGCCAGCGAGGCGATCGGTGCCAGCGAGTTGTTGAGCTCGTGGCTGATCACCCGGATCACCTTCTTCCAGGTCTGCACTTCCTGGCGGCGCAGCTCGGCAGTGAGCAGGCGGATCAGCAGCAGGTCGTGCGGGCGACCGTTGAGATGGAAGTTGCGGCGCGACAGGTGATAGACCTGCTCGTCGTCCTCGTCACCGTCTTCCTCGTGCACCGCGAACAGGCTGTCGCCGCCGCGCTGGATGGCATCGCGCAGCTCCAGCGGCATGGTCTCCAGCACGTCCTGCATGCGCTGGCCTTCCAGTTTCCAGCCGTGGTGCAGCAGCTTGCGCGCGGCCAAATTGGAGAACACCACCCGCTGCACACCGTCGCCGCCATTGGCCAGCAGCAGCATCGACACCGGGGTGTTCTGCACCATCGTGTCCAGCAGCAGTTCGCGCTGGACCAGGCCCTGGCGCTGCTCACGCAGCACGTCGCCCAGTTCGCGGTGCGCCTGCACCAGGTCGCCGAGCTCGTCGTTGGACGGCCAGTAGATGCCGAAGTTGTATTCGCCGTCGCGGTAGCTGCTGGTGGTGCCCGACAGGGCGCGCAGCAATGAGCGGATCGGCGCGGTCGCACGGCGCAGGCTCCACCACATCAGCGACAACAGCACCACGACCGAGATCGCAGTCACCGCCCAGCCGTGATCCAGCCAGAATGCCAGGTACCACGGGAAGGCGGCAGCCAGTGCAAGCACCGGCAGCAGGCGCAGGAACAGCCGGAAGGTGAAGGAACGCCGCTTCATTCGCGCGGGATGCCGTAGCGGTCCATGCGCCGGTACAGCGCCTGGCGGCTGAGGCCGAGTTCGGCGGCGGTCTGGGCGATGATGCCGTGGTTGTGGGCCAGGGCCGTTTCGATCCGGCTGCGATCCGGATCCACCGTCGGGCTCGCGGCGCGTGGCGCTGGGGCACGCGGCAGATTGAGATCGCCGGCCTCGATGCGTGGGCCCATCGCCAGCAGGTCGGCGCGTTGCAGCACGTTGCGCAGCTCACGCACATTGCCCGGCCAGCCGTGGCGCTGCAGTGCGGTGGCCGCGGCCGTGGACAGCGGCTTGCCACTGTCCAGAAAACGTTCGGCCAGCGGCAGGATGTCGCCGGGCCGCTCGGCCAACGGCGGCAGCGCCAGCTCGACGGTATTGAGGCGGTAGTACAGATCCTCGCGGAAGTGACCGTCGCGGATCATGGCCGGCAGGTCGGCGTTGGTGGCGCTGATCACACGCACCTTGACCTGGCGTTCGCGGTTGGAGCCCAGGCGTTCGAAGCGCCCGGTTTCGAGCACGCGCAGCAGTTTCATCTGGCCGCCCAGCGACAGGTTGCCGATCTCGTCCAGGAACAGGGTGCCGCCGTCGGCGGCCTCGAACTTGCCTTCGCGTGCCTTGTTGGCACCGGTGTAGGCACCCGCTTCGGCACCGAACAGTTCGGCCTCGATCAGCTCGGACGGAATCGCGCCGCAGTTCAGCGCGACGAACGGGCCCTTGGCGACCAGCGAATTGGCCTGGATGATCTCGGCGATCTTCTCCTTGCCGGCACCGTTGGGGCCGGTGATCAGCACCGGCAGCGCCGAGCGTGCGACCTGGCACGCCAGGTTCACCACGCGCTCGCTGGCCGGGTCGGCAACCACCGCACCGCGCAGGTCGTAGCGCGACTCCAGCGCCGAGCGGTCGCGCTGTTCGCGCTCGCGCCGGCGGTCCAGTTCGCGCCGGGTTTCGGACAGCTCCAGCAGGTTGTTGACCGTGATCAGCAGCTTGCGGTCGTCCCACGGCTTGGCCAGGTAGTCGGCGGCACCGGCCTTGACCAGATCCACCGCGCTGCTCAGGTGGGTCCAGGCGGTCAGCAGGATCACCGGCAGATCGGGGTGGCGGGCGCGGATCTGCTCGAACAGCGCTTCGCCCTCCTCACCGGACGTGGTGTCCTCGGTGAAGTTCATGTCCTGGATCACCAGGTCCACCGGCTGCTGTTCCAGCAGGGCCAAGCCGGCCTCGGGCGACAGCGCATGCAGCGCGTCGATGTCGTGCAGGGAGAACAGCACTTCCAGCGCGGTGCCGACGCTGGCGTTGTCGTCAATGATCAGAATCGAAGGCATGCGTCATCGAGGGCCGGTAAGTGGCATCAAGAGTACCGGAGCGCCGGGCCAACGGGCAGATGGCCCGGCGCAGGCAGCCTCAGCCGCGCGGGCTGGGCGCTGCCGGCGGCGCCGGCGGGGCCGGTGGTGCCGGCGGGTTGGCAGGCACCACGTTGCGCCACGCCGCGGTGTTGACCTCCACGGTGGCCTCGCTGCCCCGGCGCAGCACCGTCACCGGCAACCGGGTGCGGCTGCTGCGGGCCAGCACATCGGTCACATCGTTGATCCCGCGGACCGGCCTGCCGTCGACACGCAGGATCCGGTCGCCGCTGCGGACGCCGAAATAGCTGTCCGGTTCGGTGGTGGTGACGCGCACGATGCCGTTGCTGGCATCCACCACCAGATGGTGGTCGGTATCGCGCCATTCCAGGCGCGCGGTATCGGTCTGGCGGGCGGCCAGCGCGGGGGCGCTGGCCAGCAGAAGGGTCAACAGCAGGGTCGCGATTCTGGTCTGGCGCATCTCAGGCACTCCGGGTGGCAACGGCAGGGGGGACGGCGGCGGCGCGGCGCGCCGGGCCGAAGACGGCGATCTGGCCGAGCAGCCACAGCAGCACCGCACCGATCGGCAGGTAGCTGATCGGCATGCGCGGCAGCTCGTAGTTGTTCATCAGGTACAGGTTGATCGTGTAGGCCATCAACATGCCCAGCACGATGCCGACCGTGGCCAGCAGGAAGTTCTCGGTCTGGAAGTAGCGCAGGATCTGGCTGCGGGTCGCCCCCAGCGCACGACGGATGCCGATCTGCTTGGTCCGCTGCTGAACCCAGAAGCTGGCGAGCCCGACGATGCCCAGGGCAGTCACCACCAGCAGCGCCACGCATACCGTGATCAGCAGGCCGACCATCGCGCGGTCGTTGGCGAAGTACTTCTGGCGCTGTTCCTCATAGCTGTACTTGCCACGGATCAGGCGGCTCGAATCCACCTTCTCCAATGCGGCGACGGACGCCTTGATCACCTCGTCCCGGCGCGCCGGATCGGTCACCCGGACCAGGTAGAAGCCTTCCTCATAGGTGGTGCGCAGCGGCAGCACGATCGAGTACTGCATGTCCCCGTCGCGCGAGGTGGGACGGGCCAGCACCTTGACGATGCCGACGATGCGAAGGGGCATCGAGCCGCTGTAGACCGTCTTGCCCAGCGCGTCGCCGCCGGGGAACATCTTGTCGGCGATCGCCTTGGTCACCACGACGGCCGAGCCGGTCTTCTCGGTCGTCTCATCGGCCATTGCCTCTTCCGCATCGCGGTACTCGTCGCTCTGGAAATCGCGGCCGGCAACCAGCTCCACGCCCAGCGTGTCCAGCGCGCCTTCGCGGGCGAAGTACTGCGAGGTGCTCAGCGTCGGGCGCTCCTGATTGGGCACCAGCCCGAGGCTGGTGTTCCAGGAGCTGTTGCGGAACGGAATCTGGTTCAGGGTGGTGGCGCTCTTGACCCCGGGAACGACACGCAGGGCGGCGAGGTCCTCACGGGTGCGCGCGGCGGCATTGACCTGGGGGCCGATGCCACCCAGGCGGATTTCGACCAGTTCGTTCTCGGCGATGCCGCTGGGTTGGTTGATCTTCTCGATGCGCTGGCCGATCAGGAACAATGCGTTGCAGACGATCGCGCAGGTCAGGGCGATCTCCAGCACGATCAGTGCCGCGGCGGTCTTGTGCCGGCGCAGGGTGGAGAGGATGGGACGGATATCCATGATGTGCTCCGGATCCTTACTGCGATTTGAGTTGGATGGCGGGCGTGACCTGCATGGCGCGCAGCGCCGGCAGGAACCCGGCGAGCAGGCTGGCGACCAGGGTCAACGCGAAGGTCAGCAGCAGCATCTGCCCATCCAGTGTGGCCAACTTGGCGTAGTCCACCGGCTGCTGCCGCACGGCATACAACCCCAGTGCCGCCAGCCCCAGACCGAGCACGCCGCCGGCCAGGCCGACCGTGCCGGCCTCGACCAGCGACTGCAGGAAGATCTGGCCACGGCTGGCACCCAGCGCGCGACGCACCCCGATCTCGCCGCTGCGGCGCAGGAACTTGGCCAGCAGCAGGCCAACGGTGTTGATCAGGCAGACCAGCAGGAAGCCCATCGCCAGCCACAGCTGCAGGCGAACGTCGCCAGGCACCACCTGCTTGTAGTCCAGCCACTCCATGACATTGCGCAGGCGCACATTGTTCGGGCGCTCGAAGCGGCCGGCGGCGCGCTGCTGGTCGGAATAGTTCTCCAGGTACCGGCGGTACTCCGCCGCCTGGCCGGGGTTTTCCAGTTCCACCCAGTACTGGATCCAGGTGCAGCTGGCGTTGGGGCCGGTCGGATCGGTTTCGCTGCGGCGACCGAAGCAGTCGATGCTGCCACTGCGGTCGAACTTCAGCTCGATGGCGGTGGAGAACGGCAGGAAGATGTCCTCGCTGTCACCGTAGCGGCCCGTGTTCAGGTCGTAGAAGTGCGGGTTGGGATGCCACTCATCGAGCACGCCGACCACGGTCATGGTGTTGCCGTTGATGCGCAGCGACTTGCCGACACTGTTGGCGCCATCGAACAGCTTCTGGTTGAGCGTGCGCGAGATCACTGCGACGCGGCCGTGACCGTCGTCTTCGGCGCTCTTCCAGCCCTGTCCGTACTGGAACGGCGTATCGAACATGGGGAAGAAGTCTGCCGAGGTGTAACGCGAATCGGTGACGAACGGGCGCAGCGTGCTGTTGTCCGGCTCGATGGTGACGCCACCGCCGGTCATCATCGCCTGGTGCTTGGCGTGCTTGTCACGCAGCAGCCGCTCGGCATCGAAACGGGTCAACTGGTCGGAGGGCTCTTCGCCAGGCTGGTAGCCGAGCAGCGACTGCGGGTCCAGCTGGACGTTGAAGAGGCGGTCGCTCTTCTGCGGGATCGGGTCGCCGGACAGCACATGGAACACGGTCAGCGTGGTCATCGAGGCGCCGATGCCCAGCGCGATGGCGAGCACCATCAGCGCGGTCAGCACCTTGTTGCGCCGGAAGCTGCGCAGGGCGAGTCGGAAATAGTAGGCGAGCATGACGGGCCTCAGTCGTTGGCGATGGCGGCGGCAACAGCGGGGCGCGGCGTGGCCAGCACCGGATCGCGCAGCAGGTCGGTGACCTGGCCGTCCACGATGTGCACGTTGCGCTTGGCGCGTGCGGCCAGTTCCGGATCGTGGGTCACCATCACGATGGTGGTGCCATTGGCATTGATTTCCTCCAGCAGCTCCATCACGCCGCGTGCCATCTGGCTGTCCAGGTTGCCGGTCGGTTCGTCGGCCAGCAGCAGGCGCGGACTGCCTGCCAATGCGCGCGCGATGGCCGCGCGCTGCTGCTGCCCGCCGGACAGTTCGGCCGGGTAATGCTTCATACGCGACCCCAGCCCCACCTGTGACAGGGCGTGCTCGATGCGCTGCCTGCGCTCGGCCGCCGGCATGCCGCGATAGCGCAGCGGCACGTCCACGTTGTCGAACAGGTTGAGGTCGGAGATCAGGTTGAAGCCCTGGAAGATGAAGCCGATCTTCTGGTTGCGCAGGCGGCTGCGCGCATCGTCGCCGAGCTTGCTGACGTCCTGGCCATCAAGCAGGTAGGTGCCGCTGGTGAACGTCTCCAGCAGGCCGGCGATGTTGAGGAAGGTGGTCTTGCCCGACCCGGACGGACCGGTGACGGCGACGAACTCGCCTTCGCGGACATGCAGGTCCAGCGACCGCAGGGCATGGGTTTCCACCTGTTCGGTGCGGAACACTTTGGCGACCGAGCGCATCTCGAGCATGACTGTTTTCCTTTGCGGTTCGTTGAGGGTGGCGTGTGTTGGGGGAATCAGTTGATGGAGACCTGCTCGGCATCGCCGAACAGATCGCTGCCGGACACCACGACGCGATCGCCGGGTTGCAGGCCAGAGAGGACTTCCACTTCGCCCAGGCTGCTCACACCGAGCTTGACCGGGCGACGGACGGCGGTGCTGCCATCCATGACGTAGGCGTTGCCGTTGCCCTGTTCGACGAACGGGCCACGTTCAACCTTCACGACATTGCGGCGGGTATCGAGCATCACCCGCGCCTGCATCCGCTGGCTCTGGCGCAGGCCCTGCGGCTGCTTGTCGGAGAAACGGATGCGGGCGTTGACTTCGCCGGCCACCACCTCCGGCGACACCGCGCTGATCTCGCCCGGGAACGGCTGGCCGTTGCCGCTGGTCAGCTGGGCAGGGATGCCGATCGCCAGGTCGCGGGCGAAGCTTTCCGGCACCTTGATCTCGATCTCGAAGCGCGACAGATCGACCACGCCCAGGATCGGCGCGTTGGCAATCACGTTGGTGTGCTGCGTGGCCTGGACCTGGCCCACCTGGCCATCGAACGGGGCGCGCAGGGTCAGGGCATCGACCTGGCGCTGCACTTCAGCCACCACCGCCTTCTGGCGTTCGGCCAGCAGGTGCTTGTTGCGGGCGTCGAGGTCGGCGCCCTGGCTCTGCAGACGCGCATCGGTCTGCGCGTTGGCAAGCTGGATGTCGGCCTTCTTCAGGGTGTCGTTGGCCTTGGCCAGGTCGATCTGCGGCACCGCACCGCCATCGAAGCCGCGCTGGTAGCGCTGCAGGTCGCGGTCGGCGGCCTGGCGCTCGATGCTGGCCTGGTCGGTTTCCTTGCGGGACTTGGCGCGGGCCAGGGTGGCATCGAGGGTGGCGCGGCTGGCTTCGGCTTCCAGGCCGGCCAGGGTGGCCTGCTCCTGGGCCAGTTTGCTGCGCAGTTCCGGGCTGTCGATCACCGCCAGTTCCTGGCCCTTCTTGACCACGTCGCCGGCGACCACCTTCAGATCCACCGTGCCGGCCGAGATCGCGTAAAGCACCGGGCTGTTGGCGGCGATCACGCGGCCGTCGGCGGCGATGTCACGGACCAGATCGCCGCGCTTGACCTCGGCGATGCGCACCCGCGCGCTGTCGAAGGAGCGGCTGGCGCCCAGCCAGGCCCGGGCGGCAAAGCCGATGGCCAGCAGCACCACCAGTGCGGCCAGGCCGGGCCACAGCCAGCGCTTCCAGGGCGCAGGGGTGCCGGCAGCGGAGAGAGTCTGGTCCTGGGCGGAAGTGTCGCGGATCATCGGGCTCGTTCGCGGTTGGGTTGCCCAAGAGAAAGCAGACTCCGTGCCAACTTTTTACCCATGAAAAACAATGACTTGAAATCTGCTCCCGACTGTCCGCCTGTCCGCGGACAGCGGCGCGGACACTTTCGTTAAGCGGACAGCGGCGTGGCGGATGCGGGCGCCACGCTAGAATGCAGAACTCAACGGCAGGGATCAGAATCATATGTGCGGCATTGTGGGAGCGATCGCCAATCGCGACGTGGTACCGGTACTCATCGAAGGACTGAAGCGGCTGGAATACCGCGGCTACGATTCCTCCGGCATCGCGGTGCTGGAACAGGGCGACGGCCAGGCGCAGGTGCGCCGCGTGCGCCGCACCGGTCGTGTTGCCGAGATGGAAAAGGCCGCGGCCAGCGAGGGCTTCGATGCCGTGCTGGGCATCGGCCACACCCGCTGGGCCACGCACGGTGGCGTGACCGAAGCCAACGCGCATCCGCACATCAGCCACGGCGTGGCGCTGGTCCACAACGGCATCATCGAGAACCACGAAGAGCAGCGCGAGAAACTGCGTGCGCTGGGCTACACCTTCGAGTCGCAGACCGACACCGAAGTCATCGCGCACCTGATGCACCACCACCTCAAGGACGGCGACACCCTGCTGTCGGCCTTGCAGCGCACGGTCAAGGAACTGACCGGTGCCTACGCGCTGGCGGTGATGAGCCGTGCCGAGCCGGAGCACTTCGTGTGCGCGCGCATGGGCTGCCCGCTGCTGGTCGGCCTGGGCGAGGACGAGAACTTCGTCGCCTCGGACGTGTCCGCGATCATCTCGGCCACGCGCCGGGTGATCTTCCTGGAAGAGGGTGACACCGCCGACATCCGCCGCGATGGCGTGCAGGTGTTCGACGACCGCGACCAGCCGGTGGTCCGCGATGTGCATCTGTCGGACGTGTCGCTGGCCTCGCTGGAACTGGGCCCGTACCGCCACTTCATGCAGAAGGAAATCCACGAGCAGCCGCGCGCGCTGGGCGACACCATCGAGGCGGCGATCGACGCCGGTGGTTTCCCGGCCGAGCTGTTCGGCAAGAATGCCGAAGCCGTGCTGTCGGGCATCGAAGGCGTGCAGATCATCGCCTGCGGAACCAGCTACTACGCCGGCCTGACCGCGCGTTACTGGATCGAAGCCATCTCCGGCCTGCCGTGCAGCGTGGAGATCGCCAGCGAGTACCGCTACCGCGCCGCGTATGCCAACCCCAAGCACCTGATCGTCACCATCTCCCAGTCCGGCGAAACCCTGGACACGATGGAGGCGCTCAAGTACGCCAAGTCGCTGGGCCACCTGCACACGCTGTCGATCTGCAACGTGCCGGAAAGCGCGATTCCGCGCGCCAGCGAGCTGGTCTGCTACACCCGTGCCGGTGCCGAGATCGGCGTGGCGTCGACCAAGGCCTTCACCACCCAGCTGGCCGCGCTGTTCCAGCTGACCGTGGTGCTGGGCAAGCTGCACGGCCGCATCGATGCCGCGCAGGAAGCGGACTACCTGGAGCAGCTGCGGTTCCTGCCGGGCAGCGTGCAGCACGCGCTCAACATGGAGCCGCAGATCGCCGCGTGGGCCGAGCGCTTCGCGCGCAAGAGCAGCGCGTTGTTCCTCGGCCGCGGCCTGCACTACCCGATCGCACTGGAAGGTGCGCTCAAGCTCAAGGAAATCACCTACATCCACGCCGAGGCCTATCCGGCCGGCGAGCTCAAGCACGGCCCGCTGGCGCTGGTGGACGAAGACATGCCGGTGGTGGTGATCGCGCCGAACGACAGCCTGCTGGAGAAGGTCAAATCCAACATGCAGGAAGTGCGCGCGCGCGGTGGCGAACTGTTCGTGTTCGCCGACCAGGACAGCAACTTCGTCGAGTCCGAAGGCGTGCACGTGATCCGCACGCCGCGTCATGCCGGCCTGCTCAGCCCGGTGGTGCACACCATTCCGGTGCAGCTGCTGGCCTACCACACCGCACTGGCGCGCGGCACCGACGTGGACAAGCCGCGCAACCTGGCCAAGAGCGTGACGGTGGAGTAAGCCGGCGTCGCGAGTCAGCGGCGCAGCCACTGCTCGCCGTCGCGCGGCGGCGCAGTGAGCAGCTGCGCCGCCTGATCGTCGGCCAGCACCCGGGACTGCAGGAACGCGGTGCCGAGGGCGCGGGCACGGACCACCCGTGCGCCGTCCTGTTCGCCGATCAGGTTGTGGTCACCGCCCTGCAGCACCAGCGCGGTCTTGTCGCCTGCCGGCGCGGTCTGCACCGGATACAGGTGGTCCACCGGATCGGTGACGAAGCCCGGCACCCGGTCCTGGTCGCCGGTGATCAGCAGCAGCGGCACCGCCAGCGTGGCATACGCATCCGGGCCGATCAGGCCCGGGATCCGGCCCGGCGAGGAGTAACCCAGCACCGCCACCACGGTGGGATCGCGCAGCGGCCCCAGGTCGGCGAGCGCGCCACCCAGTATCGCCGAGATCAGCGTGCCCAGGCTGTGGCCCGCAGCCACCACCGGCACCTGCGGCCAGCGCGCCGCGGCGTAGGTGCTGGCGGCGCGCATGTCGGCCAGGCGTTCGCTGAAGCCCTGCTGCAGGGTGAACTGCGCCCGGTCCGGGTGCTTGACCGAATCGACGTGCAGCGGTGCCACCACTGCAAAGCCCGCGTCCGTCCACGACTGCAGCAACGCGTCATAACGGGCCGGCCAGGCGCCGTGACCGCTGGAGAACAGCACCACCCCGCGGACCTTCTCCGGTACCCGGACATCCATCGTGGTGGCGCGCTGCGCGGACACCTGCAACGGCAGCGTGGCGGAGGGGGCGGCCCAGGCGGTGGCCAGGCACATCAGCGACAGCAGGGCGGCGATCAGGCCGCGCAGGAACAGGGACCGGGTCATGCAGGGCATCCGTTGGAAGAAGACACCGCCACTGTAGAAGCCGGACCCGGCCGGGGCAGGTGCTGGCAGTCATCGGCGCGACGTGCCGGAAGTCACTTCGTCTGCCGCCCCCTCGGTCGCGGCGGGGTGAACTTTAGGCGTGCCCCGCTGCGGCATTCAGCGACGGTTTTCATGCCGGTGCCATTCTCGGGTTGTCAGCCGTTTTCAGCGACGAACTGTCCCAGATCTGCAAACTCCTGGGCCAAGGTGCGGCCGTAGAATCGAATGACCGAGGGCCGGGCGCACGCTGTGTCGCCGCCCTCGCTGCAACCAGGCGCACCTCTCGACTTCAGTAACCTGCAACAGGAAACAAGAATGAACGTCCGCGAACTCCTGCAGTCCAAGAAAGAAGCCATCGTCACCATCGACGTGGACGACACCATCGGTGCCGCCGCACACAAGATGAGCGCGCACAAGATCGCCGCCCTGGTGGTGATGAAGGACGATGCACCGGTAAGGATCATTTCCGAGAAGGACATCGTGCGCAGCCTGGCCGACGACGGTCCGCAGGCCGGTCGCCGGGTCATCGCCACGCTGCCGTCGGCAGGCCTGGAAGGCATCGCCCCGGAGGCCACGCTGAAGCAGGCGATGGCGCTGATGACCTATTCCCGGCACCGCCACCTGATGGTGACCGAGAATGCCAAGCTGGTGGGCATCCTGAGCCTGGGCGACATCGTCAAGAACCTGCTCAGCGAGCTGGAGCTGGAGAAGGCGGTGCTGCAGGACATCTACATGGCGGCGCATTGATGCCCGTCGCGGGTTGATTCCCGCCGCAGACGCCACCACCCGATGACCCCTGAGGCCGGCCACACGCCGGAATGAATCGGCTGGTTGGCGTTCGCGCTGCTGACCGGTTGTGCCGGCCGCTGGCCGGCGCTCCGGGAGCGCATCACCGCCCGTGGCGGTCGTCGAGCAACTGCCGCAGGTCGTCCCGCAGCAGCCGGTACGCGGCCTCCCGCGCCTCTCCCTCGCCCTGTCGCAGTACCCACGCCGGGTGCACCGTGGCGAACGCGCGCGTGCCATCGTCCAGCGAATGCCAGCGGCCGCGGTGCTCCTTCAGCGTGACGCCGGCGCCCAACACGGCCGTTGCCGCACTCGCGCCCAGACACACGATCACCTGTGGGCGGACGTTCTCGATCTCGCGCATCAGCCAGGGGCGGCAGGCCGTGATATGGGTGATCTGCGGGGTACTGTGGATGCGTCGCTTGCCGCGACGTTCGAAGCGGAAATGCTTCACTGCATTGGTCAGATACAACGTGCCGCGATCAATGCCGAGTTCGCGCAGCGCGCTGTCGAGCAACCGGCCGGCCGGCCCCACGAACGGATGCCCGCTGAGGTCTTCGGCATCGCCCGGCTGTTCGCCCACCAGCATGATCCGGGCATCCGCCGGCCCCTCGCCGAACACGGTCTGCGTTGCCGGCTCCCACAACGGACATCGCCGGCAGCTGGCGGCCGCCTCGCGGAGTCCATCCAGGCCGGCACGGGTGGCGGCCACCGGTGCCGCCGCCTGTGGAATGCGTCGGCGCGGTGCCTGCGCCTGGCGATCGTGCATGTCTTGTACGCGATCCCCCGCATCGCGTACCAGGCGCGGCAGCAGGGTCGCTTCCGGTAGGTGCTTCCAGTACCGGGCCGGCATTTCCTGCTGCATCATCCGCGTGTTGAGCCGGGCCGGATTGAAGATGTTGGCGTAGTAGGTGCGCCACAGCGCTTCGCGCGCATCCTCGCGCGGCGCATCCTCCTGCCGCGCACCGGGGCCGAACGCCAACTGCTGTCCATCCCACTGCACGCTGCGCGCCGGGGTCAGGATCGCCCAGCGCATGCCGGCGAACCGGCGCGCGAAGAACGGCGCAACGCGGTCCACGATGTGATGCGCCGGTTCGAACCAGGCAATGAACGCATCGGCTTCGCCCGGCACTTCGCGGAAGCGCACGAAGGCCTTCATCTTGTGGCTGTCGCGGCGCACCGCCTGGGCCAGCGCCATCGCGCGCAGCACGTCCGGGTCGGCCGGGTTGGTGAGCAGACCGCGCTCGCCGTGGACGATGCGCCACAGCATGCGGTACAGCAGCGGCAGCCGTTGAGGGTCGCTATGGCACAGGCAGGTACCGGCCAGCGCGACGAACGCCTGCGGCACGGGAATGGCGGCGCTGCCGGCGGCCGGCGTGGGCAGGCTGGCCAGTGCCGGCGCATCCAGCAGCGAGGCCTCGCCCGCCTGCAGCCAGTCGAGCTGCTCCGGCGCAACGCGATGCTGCAGCGCCAGCCGCGCGGTCTCGCGCCACGCCTGCAGCGACCACGCGGGATCGACCCGCACGCTCCAGCGTGTCATCTCACGGTGCGGCCGTGTCGGGGAACAGCGACGCCTGGCGCGGTGGCGGTGCCAGGCGCGCACGCAGTGCCGCCGGATCGTCCAGTGCGCGGCGCGGGTGATGATCGGCCAGCTGCACGAACGGCAGCAGCGTGCGCATCGGCGCGCGCAGGCGTGCCACATCGGCCACGCGCAGACGGCCGTGACGCCGTGCCATCAGCACCCGCTTCACGTTGCGCACGCCCAGCCCGGGAACGCGCAGCAGCATGTCCTTCGAGGCCACGTTGAGGTCGACCGGAAAGCGCTCGGGGTGGCGGATCGCCCAGGCCATCTTCGGGTCGATATCCAGGTCGAGCATGCCGCCCTGGGTGGTGTCGGTGATCTCCTCCACTGCGTAGCCGTAGAAGCGCAGGAGCCAGTCGGCCTGGTACAGGCGGTGTTCGCGTGCCAGCGGCGGCGCCTGCAGCGGCAACAGGCGGCTGGCGTCGGGAATCGGACTGAAGGCGGAGTAGTACACCCGGCGCATGCGGTAATTGCCGTACAGGTTGTCGGCAGCGCTGAGGATCTGCTGGTCGCTGGCACCGTCGGCACCCACGATCATCTGCGTGCTCTGCCCGGCCGGGGCGAAGCGCGGTGGGCGGGCGCGTCCGGCGCGTTTGAGTGGCGTGGCCGCGAGCGGCGATGACACCGTGGCGGTGCGCGCATCGCTGTCGGCCTTGGCCTGCTTGGCCTCCTCAATGCGCCAGCGCAGTTCGCCCATCGCACCGCGGATGGACGGCAGCGTTTTCTCCGGTGCGAAGCTGGCCAGCCCGGCCTCGGTGGGCAGCTCGATGTTGATCGACAGGCGGTCGGCATGGCGGCCGGCAGCGGCCAGCAGTTCCGGCGATGCCTCGGGAATGGTCTTCAGGTGGATGTAGCCGGCGAAGCGGTGCTCCTCGCGCAGCACGCGCGCCACTTCCACCATGCGTTCCATCGTGTAGTCGGCGTTGCGGATGATGCCGCTGGAAAGGAACAGACCTTCGATGTAGTTGCGCTTGTAGAAATCCATCGTCAGCGCCACCACTTCGGCCACGCTGAAGCGCGCACGGGGCACGTTGCTGGACACGCGGTTCACGCAGTACGCGCAGTCGTAGATGCAGAAATTGGTGAGCAGGATCTTCAGCAGCGATACGCAGCGGCCATCCGGCGTATAGCTGTGGCAGATGCCGGCGCCTTCGGTGCTGCCAATGCCGCCCGAGCTGCGCGAGTCGCGCTTGCCCGCGCCGCTGGAGGCGCAGGAGGCGTCGTACTTGGCGGCATCGGCCAGGATCGCCAGCTTGCGTATCGTTTCCATGCCCACACGGTAGGCAGGGCCGATCTCATCCCATGAGACGCGGCCGGCCCGACGCTGAAGCGTTCAGCGCCGGCGGCCGGGCGGTCAGAAGGTGACCTTCACCGAATCGGCACTGTAGGTTGCCTCGCCGTGGTAGACGACCTCGATGTTGTTGCCGTCCGGATCGATCACGAACGCCCCGTAGTACCCCGGGTGATACGGCCGTTCGCCGGGGGCGCCGTTGTCCTTGCCGCCGGCGGCCAGCGCGGCGACGTGGAAGGCATCCACCGTGGCGCGATCGCGCGCCTGGAAAGCCAAATGGTGGCGGCCGGTCAGTTCACCGGCAGCGGCCTCGCTGTCGGCGGTGGAGATGAACAGTTCGTCGGCCCAGAAATACGTGTCGCCTTCGCCGGCGATGGGGATGCCGATGGTGTCGAATACCGCCTGGTAGAAGCGGCGGCTGGCGGCGAGATCCCGGACCACCAGTTGCAGGTGATCGATCAGGCGGCCGCGGTGCAGTTGCTGGGTTTCCATGCCGGCTCCATTGTGTGGATGGGCAGGCAGATATAGCACCGCGCGGTGCCCGTTGCATGGCCGCTCTTCCGCCGGGGCGCGGGCTGCCCTAGGCTGCGCACTGGCGCCATCGCGGCATGGCGGGAGGAATGACGATGCTTTGGTGGATGCTGCTGGCCCAGGCGGCCGTGGGGACCGGATACGACCAGGTGCGCACGCTGGCGCACGGCGATGAAGACAGTCTGGAACCGGCGGCCTATACGGCCATGATCGATGGCATGAGCCGGATCGGGGGCGACGGCTTCGCGCGCTGCCTGCCCACGCCCGCGCCGGACACGCTGGCCGCATTCACCGTGGTGATGCAGTTGGATGCGCAGGGCAGGGTGGTGCGGACCTGGCGCGAGGGCGATGGCCCGGTGGCGCGGTGCATCGAGGCCGGATTTGCCGGCACCACCGTCTTCGTGCCGCCCAAGGCGCCGTTCCACGCCGCCTTCGAGTTCCAGGGCCAGCCCTAGGGCCTGGCCCGTGGAATGCACGCACCGATGGATCAGGCGATCGGGGTGTTGGAGATGATCTCCACCCAGTAGCCGTCCGGGTCCTTGATGAAGGCCAGGTGCTTCATGCGGCCGTCTTCCAGGCGCTTCTGGTAGGGCACCTGCAGGTCGTCGAAGCGCTTGCAGGCGGCCTGGATGTCCGGCACCGACACGCAGATGTGGCCGAAGCCGCGCGGATCGCTGTTGCCGTCGTGGTAGACCGGGCCGTCCTGGCTTTCGGTGCCGTGGTTGTGGGTCAGTTCCAGCACACCGGGAATGCCGGCCATCCACACGCGGCGTGCATCGTCGCCTGCGGGGATCTGCGTGCCCGCTGGCAGCAGGGCCAGGAAGTACAGGCTGAACCCGGCCTCGGCGAAGTCACGCTGGTCGAGCAGGCGGAAGCCGAGCACGCGGGTGTAGAAGTCCAGCGAGGCGGCGACGTCCTTCACGCGCAGCATGGTGTGGTTGAACACGAAACCGCTGGTTTCGGCCGGGGGCTGGGCGGCAACGCCGGGCTGGGACTGCAGCGACGCAAGGGTCATGGGGGATCCTCTGGGGGAGGCCGCGCACGGCGGCGAGACCGCCCATTCTAACGGCCTCCGCGTGGCCGGGCCGCGACGGTAGAATGGGGCGTCTCCTTGTGCAGCTTTTGTCATGTCGCAGCGTGAATGGGTGGCCGCCGCCATCCGCAAGATCGAAGCCGATTTCAACCGCTCGGCCGATACCCACCTGATTCCGATGGACCTGCCCGGGTACGCCGGCATCGACCTGTATTTCAAGGACGAATCCAGCCACCCCACGGGCAGCCTTAAGCATCGGCTGGCGCGCTCGCTGTTCCTGTATGCGCTGGCCAACGGCTGGCTGCGTGAGGGCCGTCCGGTGATCGAGGCCTCCAGCGGTTCCACCGCGGTGTCCGAGGCCTATTTCGCGCGCCTGCTTGGCCTGCCGTTCATCGCGGTGATTCCGGCCACGACCTCGCCGGAGAAGATCGCCGCGATCGAGTTCCAGGGCGGCAGCTGCCACCTGGTGGAGCGTGCCTGCGACCTGAACTGCGATTCGGAAAAGCTCGCCCGCGATACCGGCGGCCACTTCATGGACCAGTTCACCTACGCCGAACGCGCCACCGACTGGCGCGCCAACAACAACATCGCCGAATCCATCTTCAAGCAGATGGCCGAAGAGCCGCATCCGATTCCGGAGTGGATCGTGTGCAGCCCCGGTACAGGCGGCACCGCCGCGACGTTGGGGCGCTACGTGAGCTATCGCCGCCATGACACCCGCATCCTGTGCGCGGACCCGGAAGTGTCGGTGTTCTATGAGGGCTACTGCGCGGCCCTGGCCGGGCAGCCGTGGCGCGAGCTGACCTGCAGCGGTGGCTCGCGGGTGGAAGGGATCGGCCGGCCGCGGGTGGAATCCAGCTTCATTCCCACCAGCGTGGATGCGATGGTGAAAGTGCCCGACGCGCTGAGCCTGGCCGCGATGCGCCATGTCAGCCGCCAGCTGGGCCGCCGCGTGGGCGGCTCGACCGGCACCAACTTCATCGGCGTGCTGCAGGCGGCCGAATGGATGCGCCAGGCCGGCCGCAGCGGGTCGATCGTGACCATCCTGTGCGACAGCGGCGAACGCTACGCACACAGCTACTACAACCCGGACTGGTATCCGCGCCAGGGCATCGAGGTGGAGCAGCCCGACGCGCTCATCGCCGCCGCCGTGAACGGCCAGGGACTGGCACCGCTGCCGCACGCCGCGCTGGAAACGCTCTACTGATCCAGCGGCAGGGCCGGCGCTTCCGACCGGCATCGCCGGCCGGGCGTGAACGTCGGCCATCGCCGTGGGCGTGGACCTTGTGCGCGGCCCGGGGCAGTGCCATATCGTGGGCGATGCCGCGCGTGCGGCCCTGTTGTCTGGAGATGCCCGTGACCCCCACCAATCCCCTGCTCGATTTTTCCGGCCTGCCGCGCTTCGACGTGATCCAGCCCGACCACATCGGCCCGGCCATCGAGGCGCTGCTGGCCGAGGCCGAGGCGGCCGTGAAGGTGGCCGAGGCGGTCAGCCCGGTGACCTGGGCAACCTTCGTGGAGCCGCTCGACGATGCCACCGACCGGCTGTGGCGTGCCTGGGGGCAGGTGACCCACCTGCAGGGCGTGGTCAACACCCCGGCGCTGCGCGAGGCCTACAACGCCAACCTGCCCAGGGTGACGCGCTTTGGCACCGCGATGGGCCAGAACCTGGCGCTGTACGCGCAGTACCGCGCGTTGGCCGATGCGCCGGAGGCGGCGCAGTACGATCCGGCCCGGCGCAAGGTGCTGGACAACGCACTGCGCGACTTCCGCCTCGGCGGCGCGGAACTGGACGACGCCGGCAAGGCGCGCTTCAGCGCGATCCAGGAGGAGCTGGCGGCTTTGTCGGCGACCTTCTCGCAGAATGTGCTGGATGCCACCGATGCGTGGTCGCTGCACGTGGACGACCGCATCGCACTGGCGGGTCTGCCCGCCGACGTGGTGTCCGCCGCGCGTGAAGCGGCGGAGAAGGCCGGGCTGCCCGGGTGGAAGTTGACGCTGCAGATGCCGTGCTACCTGCCGGTGCAGACCTATGCCGATCATCGTCCACTGCGTGAAACGCTGTACCGCGCCAATGCCGAACGGGCCTCCGAATTCGGCGATGCCGCGCTCGACAACAGTGCCAACATCGCGCGCATCCTGGCGCTGCGCACCGAGCTGGCCGCGCTGCTCGGCTTCCCCAACTACGCCGAGTACTCCATCGCCACCAAGATGGCGCAGGACGCCCCGCAGGTACTGGGCTTCCTGCGTGACCTGGCCGCCCGCGCCAAGCCCTACGCGCAGCGCGACCGCGGCGAGCTGGAGGCCTTTGCACGCGACGAACTGCAGCTGGACGCGCTGCAGGCCTGGGACCTCGCCTACGCCGGAGAGAAGCTCAAGCAGGCGCGTTACAGCTACTCCGAGCAGGAGGTGAAACCGTACTTCACCGAGCCGACCGTGCTGGCGGGATTGTTCAACGTCATCCACGAGCTGTATGGCCTGCAGGTGCTGCCCGACAGCGCGCCGGTATGGCACCCGGACGTGCGCTTCTTCCGCCTGGTCGACGCCACGGGTGCGCTGGTGGGCCAGTTCTACCTGGACCTGTATGCGCGCGAAGGCAAGCGCGGCGGCGCATGGATGGACGATTGCCGCAACCGTCGCGATACGGCGGCTGGGGTGCAGACGCCGGTGGTCTACCTGGTCTGCAACTTCGGCCGTGGCAGCGACGGTCGCCCGGCCACCTTCACCCATAGCGACGTCACCACCCTGTTCCACGAAATGGGCCACGGCCTGCACCAGCTGCTGACCCGCGTCGGTGAGCTTGCCGTGGCCGGCATCAACGGCGTGGAATGGGATGCGGTGGAGCTGCCCAGCCAGTTCATGGAGAACTTCTGCTGGGAGTGGGACCGGGTGCAGGCGATGACCGCGCATGTCGACACGGGCGAGCCGCTGCCGCGCGCGCTGTTCGACCGCATGCTGGCCGCACGTAATTTCCAGAGCGGCATGTTCACCGTGCGCCAGCTGGAGTTCGCACTGTTCGACATGCAGCTGCACAGCGATTTCGATCCCACCCAGGACAGCGTCATCGCGCTGCTGGAACGGGTGCGCGACGAGGTGGCGGTGAACCGGCCGCCCGCATGGCATCGTTTCCCGCACCAGTTCAGCCACATCTTTGCCGGCGGGTATGCGGCCGGCTACTACAGCTACAAGTGGGCCGAAGTACTCAGCGCCGATGTGTATGCGGCGTTCGAGGAAGCGCCGGGCAAGGCCGCCGAAACCGGCCGGCGTTTCCTGGAGGAAGTGCTGTCGCGCGGTGGCAGCCGCAGCGCGGCGGAGAACTTCGCCGCGTTCCGCGGGCGCGCACCGGAGGTGGATGCATTGCTGCGCCACAACGGCATGGCGTAACCGTGGGGTCATGCCACCATCGTGGCGTAATTCTGTAGTGCCGGCCGCTGGCCGGCTCTGCACCTCTGTAGTGCCGGCCGCTGGCCGGCTCTGCACTTCTGTAGTGCCGGCCGCTGGCCGGCTCTGCACCGTGCCGGCGCGGATGCGTGGTGTGATGCGGCACGAGCAGCCGGCCAGCGGCCGGCACTACATGTAGAGCATGGCCCGGGTCATGCCGCGGAGCAGCCGGCCAGCGGCCGGCACTACGTGTAGAGCATCGTGCGGCTCATGCCGCCATCGACGATATGGTCCTGTCCGGTGATGAAGCCGGACAGGTCCGAGAGCAGGAACACGGCCAGCGCACCGATGTCGTCGGGTTGGCCGACGCGGCCGACTGCGTGCTGGGCATGGTCGCGGCGCGACAGTTTGGGCGTGCGGCGCCGCGCGGGTGCCTGCCACGCCTCGGTGGTGATCCAGCCCGGGCTGATGCTGTTGACCCGGACCGCGGGTCCTTCACTGATCGCCAGCGCGTGGGTGAAGGCCACCAGCCCGCCCTTGGCGGCCGCATAGGCCTCGCTGTGCGCCTCGGACTGCCAGGCGCGGGTGGAGGCGATGTTGATGATGGCGCTGGCCTGCGTATCCGTCGCCGACGCGCGCAGCGCGGGCAGCGCATGCCTGCTGCACAGGAACGCGCCATGCAGGCTGGACAGCCGGCGCTGCCATTCAACCAGCGTCATCGCATCCAGCGGCGTGCCATGCGCGTTGGCGATGCCGGCGTTGTTGACCAGCCCGTCGAGGCGGCCGAAGCGCTTGAGCGTGGCGCGCATCAGCGCCTGCACGCTGCGCTCGCGGGCGACGTCGGTGCGCTGGAACGCGGCGCGTTCGGGCAGCGCCCATTCCTTCAGGCAGGCCTTGCCGGCGTCGGCGTCGAGGTCGGCAACCATCACGCTGCCACCCGCCCCGAGCACCGCCTGTGCGATGCCGCGGCCCACCCCCTGCGCGCCACCGGTGACCACCACCACGCGGTCGCGCAGTGGCTGTGACGGCCAGTCGGTGATCGCCGGGGTCAGTGGCACGGCGGGGTGTCCTTGCGCCCGAGCAGGCGGGTCCAGCCTTCCACGCCGAGCTTGTCGAGGGTTTCGATGTTGCGCTCGACGATCACATCCGGATCGGGGAACGCGGCCACCGCGCGCTCGACGCTGTCTTCGCGGAGCAGGTGCAGGGTCGGGTAGGGCGCGCGGTTGGTGTAGTTGCTCACATCGTCCGGGGCGACACCGGCGAACTGGTACTGCGGATGGAAACTGGCCACCTGCAGGATGCCCTGCAGGTCCAGCGCCTCGATGGCGGCATCGGCGTTGTCGAGGAAGTCGTTGTAGTCCAGGAAATCGGTCAGCACGTCGGGGTGCACGATCAGCGTGGTATCGATCTGCTCTGCCGGCGTATCGCGCAGCAGCACCAGTTCCTCGGCCAGCTGCTCGACCAGTGCTTCGGGCGTGGTTGCGTCACTGAGCACGAAGCGCACCTGGTTCTTCACGTACACCGCCTTCGCGAACGGGCACAGGTTCAGGCCGATGACGATCTGCTCCAGCCAGGTGCGGGTTTCGGCGATGACGTCGGGGCCGTCCTGGGCGGGGGCGTCGGTGAAGGAGTCATCGTTCATGGCGGGCGGTATCGCTGGCTGGGCAGGCAATTGTACGGCCCCGGCCTGGTGGCGGGCGTGTCGCGCACGCGGGGGCACGGGCACCACTGTCCATTAACTGGACAGCGTGCATGCTGAAAAACCCTTTGCAGGCAGTGGGTTGCCGCTTTCCCGCCGATGGCCAATAGGCAGTGCGCGACCGCGGGTATCCAATGCAGGGGTGAACCATGTGCAGAAGACGGCCTGGGGCCGATCTTCGTCAAAAGGAGCCAACAGATGAGCGATACACCGCAATTCCTGCCCACCGCGCTGTGGTCCGGCACGCTGTTCGATGGAACCTGGCATGCCGGCGCCAGTGTCCAGGACGTGATCGAACCGGCCACCGGCGCGACCCTCGGGTCGATCGCGATGACCGACCCGGCCGGCATTGCCGCCGCCGCAGCGACTGCCGCGCAGGCGCAGCGCGCATGGGCCAGTGCCCCGTACGAGACCCGCGCGCAGGTGCTGCGGCGGGCCGCGCAGTTGGCCGAGCAGCACAACGATGCCATCGTGGAGTGGCTGGTCCGCGAGAGCGGCTCCACCCGGCTGAAGGCCGGCTTCGAGGCCAAGGTCAATGCCAAGGCGCTGCATGAAGCGGCCGCGCTGCCCTCGCGCAGCATCGGCGAGGTGCTGCCGTCCGAACCGGGCCGGCTGAACCTGGCCCGCCGCCGCCCGCTCGGCGTGGTTGGCGTGATCGCGCCGTTCAACTTCCCGCTGTACCTGGCGATGCGCGCGGTCGCGCCGGCCCTCGCGCTGGGCAATGCGGTGGTCCTCAAGCCCGATCCGCGCACGGCGGTCTGCGGCGGCTTCGTGATCGCGCGGCTGTTCGAGCTGGCCGGACTGCCGGCGGGCCTGCTGCATGTGCTGCCCGGTGATGGTGCGGCCGGTGCGGCGCTGACCAGCGATCCGAACATCGCCATGATCCAGTTCACCGGTTCCACCGGCGCCGGCCGCAAGGTGGGCGAGGCAGCCGGCCGGCATCTCAAGAAGGTGTCGCTGGAGCTGGGCGGCAAGAACTCGCTGATCGTGCTCGACGATGCCGACATCGACCTGGCCATCGCCAACACCGCCTGGGGCGTCTACCTGCACCAGGGGCAGATCTGCATGGCCACCGGCCGGGTGCTGGTCCAGCGCAGCATCCATGCGCGCTTCCTGGAGAAGCTGGTGGCCAAGGCACGCTCGCTGAAGGTGGGCGATCCGGCGACCGCCGATGTGGCGATCGGGCCGCTGATCAACGCCCAGCAGCGCGACCATGCCGCGCGCGTGGTGGCCGAGGCGCAGGCTGCCGGCGCCACGCTGGCCACCGGCGGCAGCTACCGGGACCTGTTCTTCGAACCCACCGTGCTCAGCGACGTGGGGCGCGACAACCCGGCGTTCCACGAAGAAATCTTCGCGCCCGTGGCGGTGGTGGTGCCGTTCGATACCGACGACGAGGCCGTGGCGCTGGCCAACGACAGCGAGTACGGCCTGTCGATGGCGATCCTGTCCAGCAACGTCGGCCGCGCACTGAAGCTGGGCGAGCGGCTGCGCACCGGTCTGCTGCACATCAACGACCAGACCGTGAACGATGAGGTGATCAATCCGTTCGGCGGTGTTGGCGCCTCCGGCAACGGCACCAGCATCGGCGGGCCGTCCAACATCGACGAATTCACCCAGTGGCAGTGGCTGACCGTCAAGGGCGAAGCGCCCGCCTACCCGATCTGAACGAGGACCTTGTCATGACCGCAACAGCAGAACTGCGCGACATCACCGTGGCCGTGGTGCGCGGGAAGGAACAGCCCTTCACGATTGAAAAGGCACGCATCCGCGGGCCGCAGGACGACGAGGTGCTGGTCCGCGTGGTCGCCACCGGGTTGTGCCATACCGACCTGATCGTGCGTGACCAGTATTACCCCGTGCCGCTGCCGGCCGTGCTCGGCCATGAAGGCGCGGGTGTGGTCGAGGCGGTGGGGCCCGGGGTGAAGGAGCTCAAGGTCGGTGACCACGTGGTGCTGACCTACGGCGCGTGCGGCCACTGCAATCCGTGCAGTGGTGGCCACGGTGCCTACTGCCGCGACTTCTTCGGCCTGAACTTCGGTGGCGGCGCACTGGATGGCAGCACCGCGATCCAGGATGCCGACGGCCACCCGCTGCACGATCACTTCTTCGCGCAGTCCTCGTTCGCCACCTACGCATTGAGCCGTGAGAACAATGCGATCAAGGTGCCCGACGATGCGCCGATCGAACTGCTCGGGCCGCTCGGCTGCGGCATCCAGACCGGTGCCGGCGCGGTGATCAACTCACTCAAGGTCCGGGCCGGCAGCAGCTTCGCCAGTTTCGGTGCCGGTGCGGTGGGCCTGAGTGCGGTGATGGCCGCGCGCGTCGCCGGCGCCACCACCATCATCGCCATCGATGTGGTGCCCTCGCGGCTGGCGCTGGCCACCGAACTGGGCGCCACCCATGTAATCAACAGCCGCGAGGTGGATGTGGTCGAGGCGGTGCGTGCGATCACCGGCGGCGGCGTCGATTTCGCACTCGAATCCACCGGCCGCCCCGAGGTGCTCGCGCAGGGCATCGAGGCCCTGGGCGGGCTCGGCGCGATCGGGGTGGTGGGCGCACCCAAGCTGGGCACCAAGGCCGAGTTCGACGTCAACAACCTGCTGCTCGGCGGCCGCAGCATCCGCGGCATCGTCGAGGGCGACAGCGTGCCGAAGGTATTCATCCCACAGCTGGTGCAGCTGTACCAGCAGGGCCGCTTCCCGTTCGACAAGCTGGTGAAGTTCTATCCCCTGGACCAGATCAACCAGGCGGCCGAGGACAGTACCCGCGGCATCACGCTCAAGCCGATCCTCACCATCGGCGGATGAAACGATCCGTCGCGTCCCGCAGGGGGCGCGACGGCGGCGTCAGTCAGGTTGCCGGGTGTACGCTCACGGTCCGGGTAGGAGATCGACCGATGGGCGGCATGCAGCGGGAACAGCAACAGGCATTGGCGGCGGCACGCCAGCAGTTCGCCGACGGCGGGGCACTGGCCGGTGCCTTGCTGGCGCCGCCGGTGCAGCGCTCGTGGGAGCGCTCGCGGCTGGCCGGCGTGCAGCCGCGGCAGGAACCGCATTACGCGCCGTTGGCCGGTCACGGGCCGCGCCTGGAAGCGCCGGCGGATCGCCGCCTGGCGCGCTGCGTCCGTGACGACCTGGATCACCTGTGGGCCGCGTTCGGCGGACGGCAGTGGACCCTGTTCTGCGTCAATGCCGACGGCATGGTGGTCGCCCAGCGCGAACACGGCCTGGCCGACGTGCCGGTCCTGCGGCCGATCCAGGTGGGGCGCCAGCTTCGCGAATGCGACATCGGCACCACCGCGCCGGCGTGCAGCCTGGCCGAGGACGCGCCGGCACTGGTGCGCGGCAATGAGCACTATCTGGATCGCTTTGCCGCCGTGTTCTGTTTGAGCGTGCCGCTGCATGGGCTCGATGGCGAAGTGCTGGGTGCGCTGGACATCACCGGCACCGGCGAGCGCGATGCCGAACTGTTGCACGGCTACTTCCGGCAGGCGGCGTTGTCGGCCGAGAACCGTCTGATGCAGGAGCAGCGCGCCTGCCATCTGCTGGCCGTGCAGCATGACGTGCGCTGGCTGAGCTCGCCGCTGCAGGGTCTGCTGGCGGTTGAAGAGGATGGGCGGATACGGGCGGCCAACCGCGTGGCGCGGCGCCTGTTCGGGCTGCCCCGGCGTGGCCCGTTGCCGCTGCTGACGGTGGACGGACTGTTTGCCGGGGCCAGCGTGCCCCAGCGTCGCCGCCTGCTGCAGGCCGGGGCGCCACACCGGGTACGCCTGGACCAGGACACCGCGCTGTACGTGCAGTACCTGCGTGCACCGCTGGCGGCGCGGGCCAGCCTGCGGGTGGCCCCCGGCACCGGCACCGGCACGACCGGCGACCGCTCGCTGCGCGCGCACAGCGCCCAGGCCATGCGCGAGGCCGTCGCGACACACCACGGCAACGTCAGCGCAGCAGCGCGCCAGCTGGGCGTATCGCGCACAACCCTCTACAAACACCTGCGCCCGTAGAGCCGGGCTCTGCCCGGCTGGAGCAGCCCCGTAGAGCCGGGCTCTGCCCGGCTGGTGTCAGGTGTGCACGCATCCAGACGAAAGGCAGCCGGGTAGAACCCGGCTCTACGCGGTTTGCATCAGGTGTGCACGCATCCAAACGAACGGCAGCCGGGTAAAACCCGGCTCTACGCGGCTTGCGTCAGGTGTGCACGCATCCAAACGAACGGCAGCCGGGTAGAACCCGGCTCTACGCGGCTTGCGTCAGGTGTGCATGAATCCGAACGAACGGCAGCCGGGTAGAACCCGGCTCTACGTGGTCTGCGTCAGGTGTGCATGGACTTTGCAGCACCGTAGAGCCGGGCTCTGCCCGGCTGGTGTCAGGCGTGCACGAATCCAAACGAAAGGCAGCCGCGCGATCAGTCGCGGAAGTTGTCGAACTGCAGCGGCACTTCGAAGGTTTCCTTCTTCAGCAGGGCAATGGCGTCCTGCAGGTCGTCGCGCTTCTTGCCGTTGACGCGCAGCTTGTCGCCGTTGATCTGGCTGTCGACCTTGAGCTTGGCCTCCTTGAGCTTGGCCGCGATCTGCTTGGCCACCTTCTGCTCGATGCCCTGCTTGACGGTGATCTTCTGGCGCGCACCGGCCAGGTTGGTCTCGATGTCGCCGAACTCCAGGCAGCGGGTGTCGATGCTGCGGGCGATCAGCCGTGCGCGCAGGATGTCGGTCATCTGCTGGAGCTGGAAGTCGCTGGGGGCCGACTGGCTGATCACGCTGTCCTCGAGCACGAACTTCGCGTCCACGCCCTTGAAATCGAAGCGGGTGGACAGCTCGCGGTTGGCCTGGTCGACCGCGTTGGTCAGCTCGTGGGTGTTGACTTCGGACACGACGTCGAAGGAGGGCATGGGAATACTCCAGCAGGTGAAGCCCCCATTCTAACCAACCCGACGTGGACGGCCCGGCCGTGGCGGCGATAATGGGGCATGAACATGCAACGCTCTCCCTCCCGCGCGGTCGCCTGGATGCTTCTGGCGGTCGCCTGCTTCTCGCTGATGGATGCGGGCATGAAGCAGCTCTCGGCCAGCTATCCGACCCTGCAGGTGACCTTCCTGCGCGGCGCCGCCTCGCTGCCCTTCGTGCTGGTCTGGGTGCTGGCCACGGCCGGCCCCCGCTCGCTGGTGCCGGTGCGCTGGGGCCTGCACCTGCTGCGCGGCGTGCTCGGCATGGCGATGATCGGCTGCTTCGTGTTCGCGCTGCGCAGCCTGCCGCTGTCCACCGCGTACACCATCTATTTCGTCGCGCCCCTGCTGATCGCCGCGCTGTCGGTGCCCCTGCTGGGCGAGCATGTCGGCCCGCGCCGCTGGATCGCCATCGGTATCGGCCTGGTCGGGGTGCTGGTGGTGCTGCGGCCGGGCGGGGACGGCTTCATCTCGATCCCGGGGCTGATGGTGCTGCTGGCGGCGACCGCCTATGCCGTGGCCGCGATTACCGTCAGCATGCTGACCCGCACCGACACCCCCCAGTCGATGGTGGTCTGGTTCCTGGTGATCATGGCGGTGGGCGCCGGCCTGCTGGCGCTGCCGGACTGGCATCCGCTGCAGTGGGGCCATGCGGCCCTGATCGGGGGCATGGGCCTGGCCGGGGCGGCGGGGCAGGTCGCGCTGACCCGAGCCTTCCAGCTCGGCGAAGCCTCGCTGATCGCCCCCCTCGAGTACACCGGGCTGGTCTGGGTGATCGGCTGGGACCTGCTGTTCTGGAGCGTGCTGCCCGACCAGGTGACCTGGCTGGGCGCGGCGATCATCGTGGCCTCCGGCCTGTACCTGCTGCACCGGGAGCGGGTCCGCCAGGTCCAGCCGCCGGCGCCGCTGGACCACCCCTGACCGGCGTCGGGCCCCGCATGGGCCCGATCACGCCGGCTTAGAACCAAACGGAATATCATTCCGCGCAACCGCACGGGCGAGGGCCGTCCCGCGCTGGTAGGCTGCACGCCCCCTCCCGTCGATGCCCCGGTTGACCGCGAAGTGATCGAGTTCCAGCGCCTGCACAAATCTTATGCCGTCGGCGGCCGCGCGATCGCCGCGCTGCAGCCGCTGGACCTGACCATCGAGGCCGGCGAGGTGTTCGGCATCATCGGGCACTCCGGCGCGGGCAAATCGACCCTGATCCGGCTGATCAACCGGCTTGAGGAGCCCACCGGTGGGCGCCTGCTGATCGACGGCGAAGACGTCACCGCGCTGGACGCCGATGGCCTGCGCACGCTGCGCCGGCGCATCGGCATGATCTTCCAGCACTTCAACCTGCTGTCCTCGCGCACGGTGGCGGCCAACGTCGCCTTCCCGCTGGAGCTGGCCGGCACGCCGCGCGCGGAGATTGATGCGCGGGTGAACGAACTGCTGCACACCGTGGGCCTGGAAGCGCACGCCACCAAGTACCCGGCGCAGTTGTCCGGCGGGCAGAAGCAGCGCGTCGGCATCGCCCGCGCGCTGGCCACGCGCCCGCAGATCCTGCTGTGCGACGAGGCCACCAGCGCGCTGGACCCGCAGACCACCGCGTCGGTGCTGAAGCTGCTGGGCAAGATCAACCGCGAACTTGGCCTGACCATCGTGCTGATCACCCACGAGATGGATGTGATCCGCCGCGTCTGCGACCGCGTGGCCGTGCTCGACGCCGGCGCACTGGTGGAAACCGGGCCGGTCACCGAGGTGTTCCTGCATCCGCAGCACCCGACCACGCGCCGCTTCGTGACCGAATCCGAGCAGGTGGACGAGGGCGAGCTGCACAAGGATTTCGACGCGGTTGCCGGGCGCATCGTGCGCCTGACCTTCCTCGGCGCGGACACCTACGAGCCGTTGCTCGGCCGCATCGCCCGCGACACGGGCGTGGATTACAACATCCTGTCCGGCCGTATCGACCGGATCAAGGACACCCCGTATGGCCAGTTGACCGTGTCGCTGGTCGGGGGGGACGTGCAGGCGGCGCAGGCCGGCTTCGTCGCCGCCGGTGTCCACCTTGAGGAGCTGCGCCGATGATGTTCGCCACCGCCGGTGGATTCTTCCGCCATCTCGATGCCGGCAAGTGGGCCGATATCGGCCAGGCCACGGTCGATACCCTGCTGATGCTGGGCGGCTCGCTGCCGCTGACCCTGGCCATCGGCCTGCCGCTGGGCGTATTGCTGTTCCTCACCGGCTCGCCGCAGCTGCACCGCAAGCCGGTGGTGTACGGCGCGCTGGCGCTGCTGGTGAACCTGCTGCGCTCGGTGCCCTTCATCATCCTGATGATCGTGCTGATTCCGCTCACGCTGTGGATGATGGGCACCTCGCTGGGTGTGCGCGGGGCGATCGTACCGCTGGTGATCGGCGCGGCGCCGTTCTATGCGCGCCTGGTCGAAACCGCGCTGCGCGAAGTGGACCGCGGCGTGATCGAAGCGACCCAGGCGATGGGCGCCACGACCTGGCAGCTGGTCACGCGCGTGCTGTTGCCCGAAGCCCGGCCCGGTCTGATCGCCGGCGCCACGGTCACCGTCATCGCGCTGATCGGCTTCACCGCGATGGGCGGTGCAATCGGCTCGGGTGGCCTGGGCGACCTCGCGTTCCGCGACGGTTACCAGCGCTCGCACACCGATGTGGCCCTGGTCACCGTGGTGCTGCTGCTGATCCTGGTGCAGGTGCTGCAGATGCTCGGCGACCGCCTCGTCGCGCATTACAGCCGCCGGTAACCACACAGGTAGAGCCGACCGCTGGTCGGCTGCATTCCGTTCCGATGCCGGGAAACCCCCGCGCGCTGCGCGCGATAGCCGACCAACGGAATCAGACGCCGGCAGCCCCACAGGTAGAGCCGACCGTTGGTCGGCTGCACTCCGTTCCGGCACCGAGAAACCCCGCGCGCTGCGCGCGATAGCCGACCAACGGTCGGCTCTACCGGTTCGGATGCCGCAGCCCCGCCGGTAGAGCCGACCGTTGGTCGGCTGCATTCCGTTCCGACGCCGGGAAACCCCCGCGCGCTTCGCGCGATAGCCGACCAACGGTCGGCTCTACAGGTTCGGACGCAGCAGCCACGCAGGTAGAGCCGACCGTTGGTCGGCTGCACCCCGTTCCGACGCCGACAAACCCCGCGCGCTTCGCGCGATAGCCGACCAACGGTCGGCTCTACCGGTTCGGACGCAGCAGCCCCGCTGGTAGAGCCGACCGTTGGTCGGCTGCATTCCGTTCCGATGCCGAGAACCCCCGCGCGCTCCGCGCGACAGCCGACCAACGGTCGGCTCTACCGGTTGCGGGGCCGATGCCCCTGCGCGCCGGCGCTCAGCGGACGTTCGGGACCTCGTAGCCCAGGCGGTCGACCTGCTCGCGGTGCTGCGGCACGCGCTTGAGCTTGTCGGTGTTGACGCCGTACTCGTCGCGCAGGCGCGTGGCCAGCTCCTTGTACAGGTCTTTGTCCATGTCCGGCTGGCGCGCGAAGATCCACGCCATCTCGCGGCCCGGGTAACCCACCAGCGCCCACGAATAGTCCGGTGCCACTTCCAGCACGCGTGTGTGGGTCGGCACGATCTTGTAGAACCACGTGCGCCAGTTGTGGTTGCCGCTGTCGGCATCCACCGACGCACGCACCGTCAGTTCTTCCTGCGGTTCGGAGAAGCCGTTGCGGTAACGATAGGTGATGGCGACTTTCTGGTCGCCACGCAGGCGGTACTCGTTGACGCTGGCCACGTGGCCGCGCTCGACCGGGTTGGGAACGCGCCCGATCACATACCAGGTGCCCATGAAGCGCTGCAGGTCGATTGCCGGGCCCACGCGCTCGGACGTCGTCGGTGCCGGCGCCGGTTTGGCCTCATGACGGAAGGCGCAGGCCGGCAGCAGCGACAGCGTGGACAGCAACAGGACAGCGCGAAGCGGGCGGTTCACAGACATGCGGCGGTTGGCTCCAGGGGCTGGCAGGGGCATGGTGGGTGGGACGGCGAAGAACGTCAATGGTGGCGCACGGGTTGCATGACCGGTTCACGCTGCGGCACAAGGTCGCAGCCGGTGAGATGGTGGCACGGCAAGGTGACGCATCACTTTCGCACGGAGCGGTGTCATGTCCCTGTCGTCTTTGCAGCGTTCGTCCCGTTCCGCCGAGGTACCCGATCCACGGGTGCTGCGTTGCGTCAGGCAGGCGGCCCTTGCCGGGCTGGCCCTGGTGCTGGTCTGGCCGGCCGCGCGCGGCTACAGCAGCTGGTTGGGGTGGGGACCGTTGTGGCTGGTCGGGATGCCCTGGCTGGCCTGGTGGGCGCTCTACCGCTTCCGGCTGCCGCTGCGCTGGTGGGCCCAGCGCCGGGCCAGTGCCCGCCGGCGCGCACCGCAGGCACGCCGGCGGCGGCCGGCACGGCGCCTGCGCGCAGCCTGACCTTCGACACGGGAGCGGCGGCCGTCGCCTGTGATAGCGTCCGGGGCCTATGACTGCCTGGAGCTGCAATGTCCCGAATCGCTTCCGCCTGCCTGGTGGCAGGCTTGATGTCCGTCGCCACGGCTGCAACCGCCGTGGCCGCTGAAACGCCGGCCGATCCGTATGCCTGGCTGGAGGACGTGACCGGCGACAAGCCGCTGTCCTGGGTCAAGGAACAGAACGCCAAGTCCGAGGGGCGCCTGGCGCAGACCCCGGCCTTCAAGGCGATGGAAGCGAGCATCCGCGAGGTGCTCGATTCGGACGCCAAGATCCCCGGCGTGCAGAAGATCGGCGACTACTACTACAACTTCTGGAAGGACAAGCAGCACGAGCGCGGCGTGTGGCGTCGCACCACGCTGGCGGAGTACCGCAAGGCATCGCCGCGCTGGGAAACCGTGCTGGACCTGGATGCACTGAACAAAAGCGAAGGCGAGAACTGGGTCTGGCACGGCGCCGACTGCCTGCGCCCGGACTACGCGCGCTGCCTGGTCGCGCTGTCGCGCGGCGGTGCCGACGCCGACGTGACCCGCGAGTTCGACCTGGCCAACAAGACCTGGATCAAGGATGGCTTCTTCCGTCCCGAGTCCAAGGGTGGCCTGAACTGGATCGATCGTGACACCGTGTTCGTCTACACCGACTTCGGTGCCGGCACGATGACCACCTCCGGCTATCCGCGTGTGGCCAAGCTGTGGAAGCGCGGCACGCCGATGGCCTCGGCCAGCGTGGTGTACGAAGGCAAGCCGGATGACATGTACATCTCGGCCATGCACGACGACACCCCGGGCTATGAGCGCAACCTGGTCAGCCGCACCCTGGCCTTCTACAACAACGAGATCTACCTGCGCGCCAACGACGGCACGCTGACCAAGATCGACGCGCCCAACTCGGCCGAGAAGGGCCTGCGCAAGCAGTGGCTGACCCTGGAACTGCGCGACCCGTGGACCGTGGGCGGCAAGACCTATGCAGCCGGTTCGCTGCTGGCCACCAAGCTGGACGATTACCTGGCCGGCAAGCGTGATTTCGAGGTGCTGTTCGCGCCGACCGAGACCACCTCGCTGGCAGGCGCCAGCTGGACCCGGTCGCACCTGGTGCTCAACGTGCTCGACGACGTCAAGAGCCACCTCAGCGTGCTGACCCCGACCGACAGCGGCTGGAAGAAGAGCGCGTTCACCGGCGCACCGTCGTTCGGCACCGTGGCCGTGAGCGCGGTCGATGCCGACGAAAGCGACGCGGTGTGGATGACCGTCACCGACTACCTGACCCCGACCACGCTGGCCCTGGCCGAGATCGGCAAGCAGCCGGAAGTGCTCAAGACCATGCCGGCGTTCTTCAATGCCGACGGCAAGGTGATCGAGCAGCACTTCGCCACCAGCAAGGACGGCACCCGCGTGCCGTACTTCGTGGTGCACGGCAAGGACATGAAGCTGGACGGTTCCAATCCGACCCTGCTGTACGGCTACGGTGGGTTTGAAATCTCGCTGACCCCGTCGTACTCCGGTGCGATGGGTCGCGCATGGCTGGAGAAGGGCGGCGTGTACGTGGTCGCCAACATCCGCGGCGGTGGCGAGTACGGCCCGCGCTGGCACCAGGCGGCGCTCAAGCAGAACCGTCACAAGGCGTATGAAGACATGGCCGCGGTCGCCCGCGACCTGGTCAGCCGCAAGATCACCTCGGCCAAGCACCTGGGCGTGCAGGGCGGCAGCAACGGCGGCCTGCTCACCGGCAACATGCTCACCCAGTACCCCGAGCTGTTCGGCGCGGTGGTGGTGCAGGTTCCGCTGCTGGACATGAAGCGCTACAACCACCTGCTGGCGGGCGCCTCGTGGATGGCTGAATACGGCAACCCGGATACGGCCGACTGGGACTTCATCAAGACCTTCTCCCCGTACCACCTGTTCGACGCCAGCAAGACCTACCCGCCGGTGCTGTTCACCACCTCCACCCGCGACGATCGCGTCCACCCGGCCCACGCCCGCAAGATGGCGGCCAAGATGATCGCGGCCGGCAAGGATGTGACCTACTACGAGAACATCGAGGGCGGGCACGGCGGAGCGGCCAACAATGCGCAGGCCGCGCACATGTCGGCACTGGCCTACAGCTTCCTCTGGGAGCAGCTGAGCAAGTAAGGTCAGGTATGCTCGACAGCCAGGGGCGGTCGAGCATCCCGCAGGGCGCCAGCCCGACGTGGACCCATCGCCCCATGAACTCCGGGTGGTGGGGCGTCTGGTTGGCTCCACCCCAGCTTCAGCGCCACGCAGCGATGCGTGGCGTTTTTTTTTGGCTGTTCTTCTGTCCGGGGCCTCACGCCGGCGGTCAACGCACCCACGTCTCCAGCCCGCGGCGGATACGCGACACGGCCTCTTCCAGCCGCGGTACCTCCTGGGTGTACGCCAGCCGGACATGCTGGTTGGCGCGGTGGTGCCCGAAATCCAGGCCCGGGGTGAACGCCACGTGCTGGGTCTCCAGGAAGTGCGCGCAGAACGCCTGCGCGTCATCGGTGAAGGCACTGACATCGCAGTAGAGGTAGAACGCGCCCTCCGGTTCCACGTCGATGCGGAAGCCGAGCGCGCGCAGCGCCGGCAGCAGGTAGTCGCGGCGTTCGCGGAACGCGGCGCGGCGCTGTTCGAAGACGGCGATGGTGTCCGGTTCGAAGCAGGCCAGCGCGGCGTGCTGGGCGATGCTGGACGCGCTGATGTACAGGTTCTGCGCCAGCTTCTCCAGGTCGGGCACGGCCTGCGGCGGCGCCACCAGCCAGCCCAGGCGCCACCCGGTCATGCCGAAGTACTTGGAGAAGCTGTTCAGCACGAACGCGTCGTCGTCCACCTGCAGCACGCTCTGCGCGTCCATGCCGTAGGTGAGGCCGTGGTAGATCTCGTCCACCACCAGGTGCCCGCCGCGCGCCTTCAGCGCCTGCGACAGCGCCGCAAGTTCCGGGGCCGACAGCACCGTGCCGGTGGGGTTGGCCGGCGAGGCCACCAGCGCGCCGACGCTGTCCGCGTTCCAGTGGCGTTCCACCAGGGAGGGGGTGAGCTGGTAGGCGGTGTCCGGCCCGACCGGCACCAGCTGCGCGGTACCTTCGACCAGCCGCAGGAAATGCCGGTTGCACGGGTAGCCCGGGTCGGCCAGCAGCCAGTGCCGGCCGGGATCGACCAGCAGGCTGCTGGCCAGCAGCAGGGCACCGGAGCCGCCGGGCGTGATCAGGATCCGCTCGGGATCGATCCGCACTTGGTAGCGGTCGTGGTAGAAGCCGGCGATGGCCTGGCGCAGCGCGGGCAGGCCGCGCGCGGCGGTGTACCGGGTATGCCCGGCTGCCAGGGCCGCCTGGCCGGCCTGCACGATCGGGGCGGCGGTGGTGAAGTCCGGCTCGCCGATCTCCAGGTGGATGACGTCGTGGCCGGCCTGTTCCAGCGCCTGCGCGCGGGCCAGCAGCGACATCACGTGGAAGGGGGCGATGTCCTGGCTGCGGCGGCTGTAGCCAGCGGAAGCGGGAAGGGGGGAAGTGTTCATGATCCGATGATAGGCGCAGTGACCAACGACACGCTTGCCGCCGGCCCAACGGCCG
The DNA here is from genome assembly GCF_046736075.1 of Stenotrophomonas sp. LGBM10. Classification (GTDB taxonomy): domain Bacteria; phylum Pseudomonadota; class Gammaproteobacteria; order Xanthomonadales; family Xanthomonadaceae; genus Stenotrophomonas. The sequence goes on along the minus strand of NZ_CP177163.1, from coordinate 1,604,568 downwards.
CCGCAGACTGGGTAGACACGGACGCCATTGCATTCCCACGCCAGGAGCCTTATCTCGTGAAGCCCGCCCTTTGTTTATTGGTTGCCAGCCTGATGACCACTTCCGCGCATGCCGCCCCCGCGCCGACCGCGCCCGACGCCGAGAAGCACCCGCACACGGTCAAGGCCCCGTTCGGCGCCACCCGCAGCGACGACTACTACTGGCTGCGCGACGACAAGCGCGAAAATCCGGCGATGCTGGCGTACCTGACCGCGGAGAATGCGTACACCGATACGGTGATGGCGCCGCTCAAGCCGCTGGAAGACACCCTCTACAAGGAGATCGTGGCGCGCATCAAGCAGGACGATGCCAGCGTGCCGGCGCGCGAGCGCGGCTACTGGTACTACACCCGCTTCGAGACCGGCAAGGACTATCCCATCCAGGCCCGCCGCAAGGGCAGCATGGAGGCGCCCGAGGAGATCCTGCTGGACATCAACGCGATGGCCGCCGGCAAGGGCTACTTCAGCGTCGGCGATATGGACGTCAGCCAGGACAACCATCTGCTGGCGTGGGCCGAGGACGATGTGGGTCGCCGCCAGTACGTGATCCGCTTCAAGGACCTGCGCACCGGCGACGTGCTGCCGGACCGTATCGAGAACGTCTCGCCGAACGTGGTCTGGGCCGATGACAACCGCACCCTGTTCTACGTCGAGAACGATCCGGAAACGCTGCTCACGGTGCGGGTGAAGAAGCACGTGCTGGGCACGCCGGTCGCCAGCGACACGCTGGTCTACGAAGAGAAGGACGACAGCTTCTACATGGGCGTCGGCCGCAGCCGCGACGACCGGTTCCTGACCATCGACCTGCACAGCACGGTCAGCTCGGAGACGCGCTACGCACCGGCGGCGGACCCGCAGGCGTTCACCGTGCTGGCCCCGCGTGCGCGTGACGTCGAGTACGACGCCGACCACTTCGATGGCCGCTGGGTGATCCGCACCAACGACGCCGGCGCCACCAACTTCAAGATCGTCACCGCACCGTCGGACGCCACCGCGCGCAGCCAGTGGAAAGACTGGGTGGCGCATGACGACGCGGTGCTGATCGAAGGCTTCGAGCTGTTCGATGGCTACAGCGCCATCGCCGAACGCTCCAACGGGCTGGAGCGCATCCGGCTGCTGTTCGCCGATGGCCGCCAGGAGTACGTCAAGGCCGATGAGCCGGCGTATTCGATGGGGCTGGCCGCCAACCCGGAACATGACACCCCGTGGCTGCGCTATGCCTACACCTCGCTGACCACGCCCACCACCACCTATGAACTGAATACCGTTACCGGCGAGCGCCGCCAGCTCAAGCAGCAGCCGGTGATCGGCTACGACCCGGCCAAGTACACCACCGAGCGCGTGTGGGTGACCGCCCGCGACGGCGTCAAGGTGCCGGTGTCGCTGGTGTACCGCAACGGCTTCCGGAAGGACGGCACCGGCGCGCTGTACCAGTACGCGTATGGCAGCTACGGCATGTCGATGGACCCGGGCTTCAACCAGACCGTGGTCAGCCTGCTGGATCGCGGCGTGGTCTACGCCATCGCGCATATCCGCGGTGGCCAGGAAATGGGCCGTGCCTGGTATGAGAACGGCAAGCTGCTGCACAAGCAGAACACCTTCAACGACTTCGTCGATGTCACCCGTGAACTGGTCCGCCAGGGCTACGCCGCCAAGGATCGCGTGGCCGCGTCCGGCGGCAGCGCCGGGGGCCTGCTGATGGGCGCGGTGGCCAACCAGGCGCCGCAGGACTACCGGGTGATGGTTGCCCAGGTGCCGTTCGTCGACGTGGTCACCACCATGCTCGATGCCAGCATCCCGCTGACCACCAACGAGTACGACGAGTGGGGCAATCCCGAGCAGCGCGAGTACTACGACTACATGCTCACCTATTCGCCGTATGACAACGTGCGCCGGCAGGCGTATCCGGCGCTGTTCGTCGGCACCGGGCTGTGGGATTCGCAGGTGCAGTACTGGGAGCCGGCCAAGTGGGTGGCCAAGCTGCGCGACGACAACACCGGCACCCATCCGATCGTGTTCCGCACCAACATGGAAGCCGGCCACGGTGGCAAATCCGGGCGTTTCCAGCGGTACCACGAGCTGGCCGAGTCCTACGCCTTCGTGCTGGACCAGCTTGGCGTCACGCCCGCAACGAACTGATCCACGGCCAGGCGGAAGGCGACCATCGCGGTCGCCTTCCCGGCTCGTTATGCTGGCCACATGAGCCTGCCAGAGCGCCCCGAAGTTGCCGATGCCGCGCCCGCGCGGCGGCCGGTACGTTTCCGCTGGGCGTGGTGGCTGCTGGCGTATGTCAGCCTGGGCACCGGCATCGTCGGCATCTTCGTGCCGGGCCTGCCCACCACCGTGTTCATCCTGATCTCGGCATGGGCCGCCTCGCGCGGTTCCGAACGCCTGCACCGCTGGTTGACGCAGCACCCCCGGTTCGGCCCCGCCATACGCAACTGGCAGGCGCACGGCGCGGTCAGCCGCTACGCGAAATGGATGGCCACGCTGACCATGACCGTCTGCGCCGGCATCATGCTGTGGTGCGTGCCCATCGCATGGGTCAAATGGTTGTCGATCGGCTGCATGACAGCCGTGGCGCTGTGGCTGTGGAGCCGGCCGCTGCCGCCGCGTTCATCCTGAGGCGCTGCTGAGGTGGCCGGCCAGTGGCCGGCACTACCGTGGGGGGCATGGCTATACTTGGGGCATGAAGACATCCCCCCGTACCCTCATCTCCCTGACGCTGGCCGCCTCGGCGCTGCTGGTGCTGTCGGCCTGTGGCAACAAGGGCCCGCTGGTCATGCCGCAGAAGCCTGTTCCGGTCGAAGAAGTGGTCGAGCCGGCCGCCGAACCGGCCGCCACCCCACCGCCGGCCGATGGCGACGTTGGCGCCACGCCGGTCGCCCCGGACCCGGTCGAGGCGCCGGCGCTCAAGGCCGATGACGGGAATGAGTAACGCGGCACCCCGGGCACTGCGCTTCAGCAAGATGCACGGTGCCGGCAACGACTTCATCGTGCTCGACCTGCGCGACGGCAGCCCGCCGCCGGACCCGGCGCTGGCGGCCCGCCTGGCCGACCGCCATACCGGCGTGGGCTGTGACCAGATCCTCACCATCGAGCCGCCGAAGGCCGACGGGTCGGTCGCCTCGTACCGGATCTGGAATGCCGATGGCTCCAGCTCGCAGCAGTGCGGCAATGGTGCGCGCTGCGTGGCGGCCTGGCTGGTCCGCGATGGCGCCGCCAGCGGCGATACCTTCGCCATCGACAGCCCGGTCACCACCCATGCGGTGGAGCGCCTGGGCGGGGATGAGTACGCCGTGGCGATGGGCGTGCCGCGCTTCGAGCCCGACCAGGTGCCGCTGATCGGCTTCGCACACGCCCGCGAGGAATATCTGTTGCCGCTGCAGGGCGACACCGTGCGGTTCGGTGCGGTATCGATGGGCAATCCGCATGCCGTGATCGAGGTCGGGCTGGTGGATGCCGCGCCGGTCGAGCGCCTCGGCCCGCTGCTGCAGCAGCACGCCACGTTCCCGCAGTCGGTGAACGTCGGCTTCGTGCAGGTCATGGACCCGCGCCACGCCCGCCTGCGCGTGTACGAGCGCGGCGTCGGCGAGACCCTGGCGTGCGGTAGCGGCGCCTGCGCGGCCGCCGTGGTGATGATGCACCGGGGCCGGCTGGAACGTGACGCCATCATGTCGCTGCCTGGCGGCGACCTGCGCATCCGCTGGCCGGAACCGACCGCCCAGATCGTGATGTCCGGGCCGGCTGCCTTCGTCTTCGAAGGGGAATGGAACGCATGAGCGAGACCGTCGAGAAAATCGCAGCGCACGAAGTCGCCGCCTGGCTGCGGCGTCATCCGACCTTCCTGAAGCAGTTCCCGGACCTGGCCCTGACCCTGGTGGTGCCGCGCGATGACGGCCCGACCGCGTCGCTGGCCAGCTACCAGCTGGACGTGCTGCGCGACAAGAACCGTGAGCTGCAGCGCCGGCTGGCCGACCTGGCCGCCAACGCACAGATCAACGAACGCCTGGCCGTGCGCACGCATCAGCTCACCCTGGCGCTGATGAAGCAGTCCAGCGCCGGCGATACGCTGCGCGCGATGGCCGCCTCGCTGGAAGAGGATTTCGCCGGTGACCTGGTCCGCCTGGTGCTGCTGACGCCGGTGGCAGGCCTGGAGCAGGCGCCGTGGTTGCAGGTGGTTGCCGCCGACAGCCCCGCGTTGTCTTCGTTCCGCGATTGCCTCAACGATGGCGAGCCCATCTGCGGGCGCCTGCAGCCGGAGAAGAACGCGCTGCTGTACGGCGACCGCGTGGACGAGGTGCAGTCCAGCGCGCTGCTGCCGTTGCCCGGTGTTGGCCTGATCGCGGTCGGCAGCCGCGACGGCAACCGGTTCTATCCCGGCATGGGCACGCTGTTCCTGCGCATGATGGGAGAGGCGCTGGTGGTCGCGCTGGCGCGCTTCGACCCGGCCTGAACCGCCACGGCGCCGTGCCCATGACCGCCGTCGCCGGGTTTCTTGCCCACCTGCAGGTGGAGCGCCGCATGTCGGCGCACACGCTGGACGCCTATCGCCGCGATCTCGACGCGGTGTCGGCGTGGGCACAGGCGCAGGACACGGTGATCGAAGCCCTGGACAGCGAACAGCTGCGCCAGTTCATCGCCGCCGAGCACCGCCGTGGCCTGTCGCCGACCTCGCTGCAACGCCGCCTGTCGGCCTGCCGCAGTTTCTATGGCTGGCTGCTGCGGCACCGTCGCATCGAGGTCAGCCCTGCCGCCACGTTGAAGGCCCCCAAGGCGCCGCGCAAACTGCCGCAGGTGCTCGACGCCGACGAAGCGGTGCGTCTGGTCGAACTGCCGACCGATGCGCCCCTCGGCGTGCGCGACCGCGCGCTGCTGGAGTTGTTCTATTCCTCGGGCCTGCGCCTGAGCGAGCTGTGCGCCCTGATCTGGCGCGACCTGGATTTCGCGACCGGCCTGGTCAACGTGCTGGGCAAGGGCAACCGGCAACGACGCGTCCCGTTCGGGACGCATGCGCGCGCCGCCCTGCAGGCCTGGCAGGCCGAAAGCGCTGGCGCGGCGGATGCGCCGGTGTTCCCGGGGCGCAAAGGCGGGCCGATCACCCAGCGTGCGGTGCAGATCCGCATCCGCCAGCTCGCGCAGCGCCAGGGCCTGTTCAAGCACGTGCATCCGCACATGCTGCGGCACAGCTTTGCCAGCCACATCCTGGAATCGTCCGGTGACCTGCGCGGCGTGCAGGAACTGCTCGGCCATGCCGATATCGCCACCACGCAGATCTACACCCACCTGGATTTCCAGCACCTGGCCAAGGTTTACGACGCCGCACACCCGCGCGCGAAGCGGCGGCAGAGCAGCAACGAAAGCTGAATCGATCCGGTGCGTCACCGGGGCGCAGGGCAGGGTGGCTTGAAGCCCCGGGCAACGACCCCACCTCAGTCTCTGTCACCCCGGAGGCCACATGGACCCCAGTCAGAACCCCAACGTTTTTCACGCCACCACCATTATTTCGGTGCGCCGCAACGGTCACGTCGCCGTCGCCGGCGATGGCCAGGTCACGCTCGGCCACACGGTGATGAAGGGCAACGCCCGCAAGGTGCGCCGGCTGGGCCGTGAGGGCCAGGTGCTGGCCGGTTTCGCCGGCGCCGCCGCCGATGCCTTCACCCTGTTCGAACTGTTTGAAGCCAAGCTGGAAAAACACGGGCAGCTGCAGCGTGCTGCCGTGGAGCTGGCCAAGGATTGGCGCACCGAGCGCCGCCTGGGCAAGCTCGAGGCGCTGCTCGCCGTGGCCGACAAGGACACCTCGCTGATCATCAGCGGCACCGGTGATGTGATCGAGCCGGAGGACGGCATCATCGCCATCGGCTCGGGCGGCTCCTACGCGTTGTCGGCCGCGCGCGCGCTGCTGGCGCACACCGAACTGGACGCCCGCACCATCGCCACCGAATCGATCAACATCGCCGGCGACATCTGCATCTACACCAATCGCAATGTGGTGGTTGAAGAGCTGTAAGGGAAAGCCGGCCAGCGGCCGGCACTCCCACGGCGCCGACCCGATACATGGCGTAGTGCCGGCCGCTGGCCGGCAACCTCGAACAACCGCATTCACTCGTGAGCACACCCATGCCGCACAAGATTGAAGTTTCTTCCGCCACCATGACCCCGCGCGAGATCGTGCAGGAACTGGATCGGCACATCGTCGGCCAGCATGACGCCAAGCGCGCGGTCGCCATCGCGCTGCGCAACCGCTGGCGCCGCATGCAGTTGCCGGCCGAGCTGCGCAACGAAGTCATGCCCAAGAACATCCTGATGATCGGCCCGACCGGCGTCGGCAAAACCGAAATCGCGCGCCGCCTGGCCACGCTGGCCAACGCGCCGTTCGTGAAGGTCGAAGCGACCCGCTTCACCGAGGTCGGCTACGTCGGCAAGGATGTGGAGCAGATCATCCGCGACCTCGCCGACACCGCGGTCAAGCTGTATCGCGAGCAGGCCAAGGTGCGCGTGCGCAACCAGGCCGAAGAGCGCGCCGAGGACCGCATCCTCGATGCGCTGCTGCCGCGCCGCAGCGGCGGCATCGGCTTCGATGCCGAGGCCGCGCGCAACGAACCGTCCGCCCAGGACAATGAAACCCGCATCAAGTTCCGCCGCATGCTGCGCAACGGCGAACTGGACGAGCGCGAGATCGAGCTGGAAGTGTCGGCCAACGTCGGCGTGGACATCATGACCCCGCCGGGCATGGAGGAAATGGGCCAGCAGCTGCGCCAGATGTTCTCCAGCATGGGCGGCGCCAAGGCGCAGAAGCGCACGCTGAGCATCAAGGCCGCGCGCCCGCTGCTGATCGAGGAAGAGGCCGGCAAACTGGTCAACGAAGACGACATCCGCAGCGCGGCGATCGAAGCGTGCGAGCAGCACGGCATCGTGTTCATCGACGAGATCGACAAAGTCGCCAAGCGCGGCGAAGCCGGTGCGTCCGGTGGCGACGTGTCGCGCGAAGGCGTGCAGCGTGACCTCCTGCCGCTGGTGGAAGGGTCCAACGTGTCCACCAAGTACGGCACGGTCAAGACCGACCACATCCTGTTCATCGCCTCCGGTGCGTTCCACCTGGCCAAGCCCAGCGACCTGATTCCCGAGCTGCAGGGCCGCTTCCCGATCCGGGTGGAACTGGGCGCGCTGAGCAAGAATGATTTCGTGCGCATCCTGACCGAGCCGAAGGCCGCGCTGACCAAGCAGTACGAAGCGCTGCTGCTCACCGAAGGCGTGTCGGTGGCGTTCACCGCCGATGCGGTCGACCGCTTGGCCGAGATCGCCTTCCAGGTCAACGAGCGCCAGGAGAATATCGGTGCCCGCCGCCTCCACACGGTGCTCGAGCGACTGCTGGATTCGCTCAGCTACGAAGCCCCGGACCGCGACGGCGAGACGATCAGCATCGACCACGCCTACGTGGACGCTCATCTTGGCGAGCTGGTGCAGGATCCGGATCTGAGCCGCTACATCCTGTAAGCGGTGGGTGGCATGAATTGAAAGGGCGGCACTTCGGTGCCGCCTTTTTTGTTGGCTCGGCTTTGGCGGGACGTTGCGGGTTTGCGGGGGGCGCCGTGAACCCGTCCTTGGGGGCCTGGTCGCAGCATCGATGCTGCTCATATTCCCGCAAATCCGCCCCGACCCGCCTTTGATAGTGTGTCGTTGCCACGGGAGAAGCGGGGGCAACGTCAACGTCAACTCCGCATGGACCGCAGACTATCCCGTCACCACTGGCGTGCTGAGCGACGAATGACCATGAACGGAATCTTCAGAGCAGTTGTACAGAGTGCAGTGCTGTTGCTGGCCTTCACTGCCAGCAGCCCGGCGGCCCACGCCCAGGAAACGGTGGAGTACATCCACATCGATGCGCTGGGCTCGCCGGTGGCGGTGACCGATGCCAATGGCCTGGTGATCGAACGGACCGTCTACGAGCCGTATGGCGCAGTGGTGGGTGGGCAGCCGAAGGATGGACCGGGGTATACCGGGCATGTGTCTGACTCGGCTACGGGGCTGAGCTACATGCAGCAGCGGTATATGGATCGGCTGCACCGACGATCACCTCATGGCGAATCGCTCGGGCACTAGGCTTCGAGCTTCCGATGAAGATGGAATCACTGGCAACGACATTACACAGAAGCTTAAGCTCAGCGACTTCAAGGGCGTGTTCCGAGTGGAAGGAAGGCTGGACGCAAAACGATTGGATCGACAATTCTCTGGAAAGTGATGCCAGGAGCACCAAACGTGACCGCGCACAACTCGCTACGAATTTCAGGCATCACTCTGGTTGTCGTTGCAGCGTTGAGCGCAACGTCATGCAGCAGCCCGCAGGGCTGCAACTATTCCGTGATCAACCACGAACCCCATAGCAGTTTCGCACAGCACTACGAAGTTAATGCGCAAGGCGCATTGGCAAAGGATAGCGTCCCTGAAGGACCAGCCATTGAACTACAGCTGATAACTGTACAGGTAGAGTTTCCGAAGCCAGGCACAAGAGCGTGGAGGGTGTTCTACGCGCTGACCGATTCTGGGAAGCGCTATTTGTCGTCTGGAACTTGCGCACTTGGCCTGCAGGAATGCAGCAAGATGATGATTGATGCAGCACGCGCCGAGTGCCATGCAAAATGAACGTATTGAGATGCCGCGCGTTGGTGCTCACGCTGATTGGTGGCTTGATGCAGGGATGCGGAAGTGAGGAGGCCGTTTCGGGGAAGTCCATCAACGATCAACCAGACAGTCCTTTAGCTGCTGAATACATGTCGGCGATAGCCGGAGTGGCCGAGGGTCACCTTTCGCCGCTTTCAACGCTGAACTGCAGCGCTCGAGTTGTTTCGGCCGTAAGTGGATATGACATCGGCACTGGAGAACGCGTGCGCACGCGGGTCTACTACGTACTTTTGCGGGAAGATGGAAAGCTGTTGCACGCTGACAGCAGTGGAGGATCACCATCTGAATGCACAAGCATAATCGAGGCACGTGCGCGCTCGACCTGCCCTGTGCACTAGAGGCTCGTGGTGCCGCCACCAGCTTCAACCAGGCACTTGTCAGCTCAGCCAACGTTTCTCCCCGGCACTACCGCTTGAGGGTCCTGCGGCCTGAAAGGCCATTCATTCCAGCTGCAATGACCCATCGGTTTCTGCTCAGGCCATGCGGTCGGATGGTTCAAAAATTGACTGCTCCTCGCCGAAGCCTGAAAACGGAGTCTACTTCGCCACCGTTGTGGGGACGGTTAGCCTTTCTGACCGTCGAAGAACCTGCTCAGCAGAACTTACCGGAGCTGAAGTCTCAGATGTTTCGGTCGTCAAGCTGCATGAATGAGAAGTGTTCGGGCCTTGTCCGCCATGTCGGCGTGACTCAAACCAATGAGTCTCCGAGATTCCCGGGGCGATTCATTCGGTGATGTGCTGGTTGATCTGGAAGACGCCTCAGCCAGACCCACGAAACCGACGCCCACCGGCTGTTCGCCTGAATGCATGAGGCTGCCGGGCAGAGCCCGGCACCCAGGGAACCCATGCAATCCGAGGAGCCGGCCAGCGGCCGGCACTACGCCTCGTCGTCGGTCGGCAGCGCCGTCGGCGCGGCGCCCGGGGTGAACACACCCGGCTTCACGAACGCGCTGAGGATCGCGTCGAGGGTCTCCACCCCGTCGCGTTTGATCTCGAACAGCTCCGGCTCCAGCATCGCGCTGTACAGCACGCCGGTCAGGCTGGTGCTGACGATGCGCGCCACCGTGTCCACGTCCACGCCGTCACGCAGTTGCCCGAGGTCGCGTGCGCGCTGGAAGGCGGCCGCGAAGATCGCCAGCTCCTCGCGCGAGGCTTCCAGCTGCAGCTGCTGCATCGCCTGGCTCTCCACCGACAGATCGTTGCGCAGCATGATCTCCATCATGTTGCGCAGGCGCTCGTCGTCGGCCAGTTCCTGGAAAGACACCAGCAGCGCCGAACGCAGGTCCAGCACCGGCGTGGAGCGCTTGGACGAGGTGGTGCGGCGCAGGCGCTCGATGAACGGGATGCGCTCGCGGTCGATCATCGCCGTCAGCACTTCGGTCTTGTTCTTGAAGTGCCAGTACACCGCGCCGCGGGTAAAGCCCGCCCGCGCGCCGATCATCGCCAGGCTGGTGCCGGCAACCCCGTATTCATGAAAACAGGCCTGGGCCGCATCAAGGATGCCTTCGCGGGTGGCCTGTGCCTCTTCTTTGGTTTTTCTGGCCATTGCGCTGCGCACGTGCTGGATGAAACCGGCCTGAATTGTACCGCTTTACAAACAAACATGCATGTATGTATATTTGCGCCCCACTGATCCTCGCCAAGCACTGCCTGCCTTGCGCCGGCAGGCACTCAGCCAGGTTTTGTCGTCATTTGTCGCCCTGTTACCCGTGATTCGCCGTTTTTTCGGTGGAGTTCGTGGCGGGGTGCCCCTTATTCGTACCTGTGAGCCCACGCTGCCATGTCCCGATCCCCCTATCGCTTCCTCGCGCTGTCCCTCGCGATCGCCCTGACCGTGTCCGCCTGCGGCGGTGGTGCCCCGGAGGGGCCGCAGGGCGGTCCCGGCCAGGTCACCGTGGCCACCCTGAAAGCCGAGCAGGTCGGGCTGACCCGTGAACTGCCGGGCCGCACCAATGCCTTCCTGGTGGCCGAAGTGCGCCCGCAGGTCAGCGGCATCGTGGCCAAGCGCCTGTTCACCGAAGGTGGGCTGGTCAACGCCGGGCAGGCGCTGTACCAGATCGACGACGCCAGCTACCGCGCCCAGGCCAACAGCGCCCGCGCCCAGCTGGCCCGCGCCGAAGCCACCGCCAATGCGGCCCGCCTGAGCGCGCGGCGCATTGCCGAGCTGGCCAAGGTCGACGCGGTCAGCACCCAGGACAACGAAAACGCGATCGCGGCGCTGAAGCAGGCCGAGGCCGATGTCGGGGCCGCCCGCGCCGCGCTGGATGCCGCCAATGTCACCCTCGGCTACGCGCGCATCACCGCGCCGATCAGCGGCCGCATCGGCAAGTCGTCGGTCACCCAGGGCGCGCTGGTCAGCGCCGGCCAGGCCGAGGCGCTGGCCACCGTGCAGCAGCTGGACCCGATCTACGTCGACCTGACCCAGTCGGCCAGCGAACTGCTGCAGATGCGTCGCGAGCTGGCCAGCGGCCGCCTGCAGGACAACCAGAGCCTGCCGGTGACCATCCTGCTCGATGACGGCACCGAGTTCGCCCACAAGGGCACGCTGGAGTTCTCCGAAGTCAGCGTCGATCCCACCACCGGCAGCTACGCGATGCGGGTCAAGGTCGAGAACCCCGACCAGATCCTGATGCCGGGCATGTACGTGCGTGCGCAGGTCGGCAGCGGCGTGCGCGAGAACGGCCTGCTGGTGCCGATGCAGGGCGTCGCGCGCGATCCCAAGGGCGATACCACCGCGATGGTGGTCGGCAAGGACAACAAGGTCGAAGTGCGGCCGGTCAAGGTCAGCCGTGCGGTCGGCAGCAAGTGGCTGGTCGAGGACGGCCTGAAGGCCGGCGACAAGGTCATTGTCGAAGGGCTGCAGAAGATCCAGCCGGGCATGCCCGTGCAGGCCACCGAGATGGGCGCCGCGCCGGCCAAGCCGGCCGCTGCGCCGGCGGCTCCGGCCGACAAGCAGTAAGCGGAGAATCCAATGGCACGTTATTTCATTGATCGCCCCATCTTTGCATGGGTGATCGCGATCATCATCATGCTTGCCGGTGCGCTGGCCGTGGTGAAGCTGCCGGTCTCGATGTACCCGGAAGTGGCACCGCCGGCCGTCGAGATCAGCGCCACCTACCCGGGTGCATCGGCCAAGGTGGTCGAGGACTCGGTGACCCAGATCATCGAACAGAACATGAAAGGCATCGATGGCCTGATCTACTTCTCGTCCAACAGCTCGGCCAATGGCCAGGCGACCATCACCCTCACCTTCGAGAGCGGGACCAACCCGGACATCGCGCAGGTGCAGGTGCAGAACAAGCTGCAGCTGGCCATGCCGCTGCTGCCGCAGGAAGTGCAGCGGCAGGGCATCAACGTGGCCAAGTCGAGCAGCGGCTTCCTGCAGGTGATCGGCTTTGTGTCCAACGACGGCAGCATGGATGCCAACGACATCTCCGACTATGTCGGCTCCAATGTCGTCGATCCGCTCAGTCGCGTGCCGGGCGTGGGCAACATCCAGGTGTTCGGCGGCAAGTACGCCATGCGCATCTGGCTGGACCCCAACAAGCTGCACACCTACAAGCTGTCGGTGGATGAAGTCACCGCGGCGATCACCGCGCAGAACGCACAGGTGGCCATCGGCCAGCTTGGCGGTGCGCCGTCGGTCAAGGGCCAGCAGCTCAACGCCACCATCAACGCGCAGGACCGCCTGCAGACCCCGGAACAGTTCCGCAACATCCTGGTCCGCGGCGGCACCGATGGCAGCGAGCTGCGTCTGGGCGACGTGGCCCGGGTCGAACTCGGTGCGGAAAGCTACGACTTCGTCACCCGCTACAACGGCAAGCCGTCCACCGGTATCGCCATCACCCTGGCCACCGGCGCCAACGCGCTGGATACCGCCAACGGCGTCCGCGCGGCGCTGGATGACATGAAGGCCAACTTCCCGGCCGGGCTGGAATCGGTGGTGCCCTACGACACCACGCCGTTCGTGCAGGTCTCGATCAAGGGCGTGATCAAGACGCTGATCGAAGCGATCGTGCTGGTGTTCGTGGTGATGTACCTGTTCCTGCAGAACTTCCGCGCCACCCTGATTCCCACCATCGCCGTGCCGGTGGTGCTGCTGGGTACGTTCGGCATCCTCGCCGCGCTGGGCTTCTCGATCAACATGCTCACCATGTTCGCGATGGTGCTGGCGATCGGCCTGCTGGTCGACGACGCCATCGTGGTGGTGGAGAACGTCGAACGCATCATGTCCGAAGAAGGGTTGTCGCCGCTGGAGGCCACCCGCAAGTCGATGGGCCAGATCACCGGCGCACTGGTGGGTATCGGCCTGGTGCTGTCGGCGGTGTTCGTGCCGATGGCCTTCATGACCGGCTCCACGGGCGTGATCTACCGGCAGTTCTCGGCGACGATCGTGTCGGCGATGGCCTTGTCGGTGCTGGTCGCCATCGTGCTGACCCCGGCGCTGTGCGCGACCATGCTCAAGCCGCTGAAGAAGGGCGAGCACCACGTGGCGCACCGCGGCCTGGCCGGTCGGTTCTTCAACGGCTTCAACCGTGGCTTCGACCGTTCCAGCGAAACCTACCAGCGTGGCGTCAAGGGCATCCTGGCGCGGCCGTGGCGCTTCATGTCCATCTTCGCTGCGCTGGCGGTGGTGATGGGCCTGCTGTTCGCGCGCCTGCCCAGCTCGTTCCTGCCCAATGAAGACCAGGGCATCCTGATGGCGCTGGTGCAGACCCCGGTCGGCGCCACCCAGGAGCGCACCCTGGAGGCGATGTACAAGCTGGAAGACCACTTCC